>CANJQI010000075.1 GCA_947476215.1 Betaproteobacteria bacterium | reverse complement strand
GACGCGCGGCAACTGTCAAACTTGAGTCTGCATGGACCAATTCGCCAAAGAAACCATCCCGGTAAGCCTCGAAGAAGAAATGCGGCGGTCCTATCTCGATTACGCGATGAGCGTCATCGTCGGGCGCGCCTTGCCGGATGTCCGGGACGGCCTCAAGCCGGTGCATCGCCGCGTGCTTTTTGCGATGCACGAGCTGTCGAACGAATGGAATCGCGCTTATAAAAAATCGGCGCGCATCGTGGGCGATGTGATCGGTAAATACCATCCCCACGGCGATACCGCGGTCTACGACACCATCGTGCGCATGGCGCAGGATTTCTCGCTGCGTTATCCGCTGATCGATGGTCAGGGCAATTTCGGATCGGTCGATGGCGATAACGCGGCGGCAATGCGTTACACCGAAATCCGCATGGCGCGCATCGCGCAGGAACTCCTCGATGACATCGACAAGGAAACCGTAGACTTCGGTCCCAATTACGACGGATCCGAGCACGAGCCGCTGATACTGCCTTCGAAGATACCCAACCTGCTGATCAATGGATCGTCGGGTATCGCGGTCGGCATGGCGACCAATATTCCGCCGCACAATCTCGGCGAAGTCATCGACGCCTGCCAGGCGCTGCTGAAGGATCCGCAGATCGGCATCGAGGAACTGATCAAGATCGTGCCGGCGCCCGATTTTCCAACGCGCGGCATCATATACGGGACCGTGGGCGTGAAAGAGGCGTTGCGTACCGGGCGCGGCAGGGTGGTCATACGCGCGCGCGTGCATTTCGAGGACATGGAAAAAGGCAATCGCCAGGCGATTATCATCGACGAGCTGCCCTATCAGGTGAATAAGGCCAACCTGCTGGTCAAGGTCGGCGAACTGGTGCGCGAAAAACGCCTTGAAGGCATCTCCGAGATACGCGACGAATCCGACAAATCGGGCATGCGCGCCGTGATTGAGTTAAAGCGCGGTGAAGTCGCGGAGGTCGTGCTCAACAAGCTATACACGCTGACGCCGATGCAGGACAGTTTCGGCGTCAACATGGTCGCACTGGTCGACGGCCAGCCGCGTTTGCTGAACCTGCGCCAGATGCTGGACGCGTTCCTGCGCCACCGTCGCGAGGTCGTGACGCGGCGCACCGTGTTCGAACTGAAGAAGGCGCGCGAGCGCGGTCATATTCTTGAGGGCCTGGCGGTTGCTTTATCGAATGTCGACGACGTCATCGCCCTGATCAAGATGGCGAAGAATCCGGCCGACGCCAAAGAGCAGCTGATGGGCCGCCTGTGGAATTCCAGCCTGGTTCAGGAAATGCTGGTCCGGGTAAGAGCGGAGCAGTCCCGCCCCGACGGCCTGACCGCGGAATTCGGACTGCAGAAAAATGGCGGTTACCGCCTGTCCGAAGCGCAGGCACAGCGCATACTCGAAATGCAATTGCAGCGTCTGACCGGACTCGAGCAGGACAAGATCGTTGCCGAATACAAGGAGGTCATGGACAAGATCGTCGACCTTCTGGACATACTGGCCAATCCAGCACGCATCACCAGTATCATCAGCGACGAACTGGCCGACATCAAGCTGCGCTATGGCGACGAGCGCCGCAGCGAAATCGTCGAGAATACGCAGGACATCTCGATGGAAGACCTGATAGCCGCGCAGGAGGTTGTGGTCACCCTGTCGCACGGCGGTTACATGAAGTCGCAGCCGGTGGCGGACTATCGCGCGCAGAAGCGCGGCGGGCGCGGCAAACTGGCGACCGCCACCAAGGACGATGATTTCGTCGAAAAGCTTTTCATCGCCAATACCCACGACCACATACTTTGCTTTTCGAATCGCGGCCGCATCTACTGGCTCAAGGTTTATAACGTGCCGCAGGGCGGGCGTAACAGCCGCGGCAAACCCATCGTCAATCTGGTGCCGTTGCTTGAACACGAAAAGATCACCGCCGTGTTGCCGGTCAAGGAATTCACCGACGACCGCTTTATCTTCATGGCCACCGCCAACGGTACCGTCAAGAAGACCGCGCTGTCGGCGTTTTCGCGGCCGCGCCCAAGCGGAATTATCGCCGTCACCCTCGACGATGGCGATTATCTGATCGGGGTCGCGATTACCGATGGCAAGCAGGACATCATGCTGTTTTCGGATACCGGCAAGGCGTTACGCTTCGGTGAGAATGAAGTCCGCGGTATGGGCCGCAACGCCGGCGGCGTGCGCGGCATGCGATTGCCCCCGGGTGGTCACGTCATATCGCTGTTGACCGCCGAAAACGAAGGGGTTTCGGTGTTGACCGCGACCGAAAACGGTTACGGCAAGCGAACTCCTATCGGCGATTACACCAAGCACGGCCGTGGCACGCTGGGCATGATCGCGATTGCGAATTCGGAGCGCAACGGCAAGCTGGTGGCCGCGCAGATTGTGGAGGACGAGGACGAGATCATGTTGATCACCACCGGCGGTGTGCTGATCCGTACCCGTATCTCAGAGATTCGCGACATGGGGCGCGCCACCCAGGGCGTGCGCCTGATCAATCCTGGCGAGGGAGAAAAGCTTGCCGGACTGGAGAAAGTACTTGAACGCGACGAAGATGAAAACGCCGAGGAATAGCCGCGCGCCCACGTCGAGTGTGTTCGTAACCCCATGAAATAATTGCATGTTATGCATTGCCGTGTAACGCGCACAACTTATCTGAAACCAGAAGAGGGACAACTCAAATGACGCGAATTATCAATTTTTCCGCAGGGCCGGCGGTATTGCCGGAGTCCGTGCTGGAGCAGGCGAGTCGTGAAATGCTGGACTGGCACGGCAGCGGCATGTCGGTCATGGAAATGAGTCATCGTGGCAAGGAGTTCGTGGGGATAGCCGAACAGGCGGAGGCAGACCTGCGCGAGTTACTGGCGGTGCCGGCCAATTACAAGGTGTTGTTTGTGCAGGGCGGCGCCACGCAGCAATTCGCCGCGGTGCCGATGAATCTGTTACGCGGCAAGAAAAGCGCGGATTATGTCAATTCCGGCGAATGGGCCAAGAAGGCCATCGGCGAGGCCAAGCGCTATTGCACGGTTAACATCGCGGCTTCATCGGAAGATCAGAAATTCACCTATGCACCGCCGCAGTCGAAATGGAAGCTCGATCCGGAGGCTGCTTACGTGCACTACACGTCGAACGAAACCATAGGCGGCGTGGAGTTTCACTGGGTTCCGGATACCGGCAAGGTGCCGCTGGTCGCCGACATGTCGTCGCACATGCTTTCTCGTCCGGTGGATGTCGCCCGTTATGGCGTCATATACGCGGGTGCGCAAAAGAATATGGGGCCGGCAGGTCTCACCATCGTCATCGTGCGCGACGATCTGATCGGCGGTGCATTGCCGGTTACGCCGGCGATGCTCGATTACAAGGTACAGGCGGACAATGGCTGGATGTACAATACGCCGCCGACGTATGCCGTCTACATCGCGGGGTTGGTGTTCCAGTGGCTCAAGAAACAGGGCGGGTTGAAGAAAATGGAGGAAATCAACCGCGCCAAGGCGGCGGTGTTATACGATTTTCTTGATCAGACCGAGTTCTACTTGTCTCCCGTCGCAAAGTCGGATCGTTCACTGATGAATATTCCGTTCCGTCTCAAGAACGACAAGCTCGACGAGGAGTTTCTGAAGCAGGCCAGGCAGAACGGACTTGTCGAGTTGAAGGGGCATCGCGCGGTCGGTGGCATGCGCGCTTCAATCTATAATGCGATGCCGATAGACGGTGTCAAAGCGCTGGTCGCCTACATGCGCGACTTTCAAGGCAAGAACGGCTGATTACCATGAATAAATTTCAGATTCTCACGTTAAACAATATCGCGCAGATCGGTCTCGATCGTCTTCCCGCCGACAGATATGACGTCGGCGCCAAGTTGACCAATCCGGATGCCATACTCGTGCGTTCGCAGGACATGCACAAGATGGAGATTTCGCGGCAGGTCAAGGCCATAGCACGCGCGGGCGCCGGTACGAATAACATCCCGATCAAACAGATGAGTGATCGTGGCGCGCCGGTTTTCAACGCGCCGGGCGCGAATGCGAACGCGGTCAAGGAGCTGGTGATCGCCGGCATGTTGATCGCGGCGCGCAACCTGCTGCCCGCCACGCAGTTCGTGGCCGGACTCAAGGGCGATGACGAGGACCTCAACAAGCAGTCCGAGGCCGGCAAGGCGCAGTTTGCCGGTACGGAACTGCCGCAGCAGACCTTGGGCGTGATAGGCCTGGGCAAAGTCGGCAGCCTGGTGGCCGACGCGGCGATCAAGCTCGGCATGAACGTGCTCGGCTACGATCCGCATATCACGGTGGACGCGGCCTGGAGTCTGCCGTCCCAGGTCAGGAAGGCGAATTCGGTGGAGGAAGTCTTAAAGGCCGCGGATTTCGTTACCCTGCACGTGCCGCTGATCGATGCGACACGCAATCTGATTTCGGCGGAGCGCATCAAACTCCTCAAGCAAACCGCCATATTGCTGAATTTTTCGCGTGACGGCATTGTCGACAACGATGCGGTGCTGGCGGCATTGGCGGCCAACAGCCTGGGCTATTACGTGTGTGATTTTCCGGCGCAGAAACTGGCCGGCAAGGCAGGCGTGGTTGCGCTGCCGCACCTGGGCGCCTCGACACGCGAAGCCGAGGACAACTGCGCGATCATGGTCGCCGACCAGTTGCGCGATTACCTGGAGAACGGCAACATACAGAATGCCGTCAATTTTCCCGATGTGACGATGCCGCGCGAGTCGCCGTATCGCATCGGCGTTGCAAATTCCAATGTGCCCAACATGCTGGGGCAGATATCCACGGCCATGGCGGAAGCAGGCCTCAATATTCACAACATGCTCAATAAGTCCAAGGGTGAGATGGCGTATACGCTGCTTGATGTGGACAGCGCCGTGCCGCCCGGCGTTATCGATCGCATTACCGCGATCAAGGGCGTGCTGGTGGTGCGTTACCTGCCGGTTGAGAAAGTCTGATTGGGCAGGTAGGCTAGCCCTGTGAGTGGCCCAGCCATGAACGACCCGCTCAAAAAACTACGCGCGCGCATTGATGCGCTCGATGGCCGCGTGCTCGAGTTGCTCAATGAGCGCGCCGCGCTGGCGCAGAGCGTGGGCCATCTCAAGAGTGGTTCCAAATACCGGCCCGCGCGCGAAGCTCAGGTCTTGCGTCGCCTCGCCGACAGCAATCGCGGGCCGCTGTCCAAACAGGCGGTCCGGCGGCTGTTCGCGGAAATCATGTCTGCCTGCCGTGCGCTCGAGGATGGCATCCAGGTGGCATACCTCGGTCCGCAAGGGACCTACAGCGAGGAGGCCGCAGTCAAACATTTTGGCGGTAACGCGCAGTTTCATCCGTGCGCGTCAATTGATGAGGTCTTCCGTCAGGTCGAATCCGGTCAAACTGCTTATGGCGTTGTGCCGATCGAAAATTCAACCGAAGGCAGCATAGCCCGTACGCATGATCTGCTGTTTGCGACGCCGCTCAAACTGTGCAGCGAGGTCCTTCTGCCCGTGCATCATTGTCTGATGAGCAAGAGCGGCAAGGCAGCGGGAATCAAGAAGATAGTCTCGCATAGTCAGAGTCTCGGCCAATGCAACCAATGGTTGAGCCGGCATTATGCGCGCGCCGATCGCGTACCCGTCGTGAGTAATGCGGAGGCGGCGCTTCAGGTCGCGAAGGACGGCAGCGCGGCGGCGATCGCAAGCAAAATCGCCGCTGCCGTCTATGGGTTGAAGATCATCGCCAGAAATATCGAAGACGAGCCGCAGAATACGACGCGCTTTCTGGTCATTGCGGCGCACGAAGCCGAACCATCGGGGCAGGACAAGACGTCGCTGGTACTCTCGACGCGTAATGTGCCAGGTGCAATACATGGATTGCTTGCGCCGCTTGCGCAATACGGCGTCAGCATGACGCGACTGGAGTCGCGCCCGGCCCGGACTGGACGCTGGGAATATCTGTTTTATATCGATATTGAAGGTCACCAGCTCGATCCCGCGGTCGCCAAGGCATTGGCCAAGTTGCGCGACAAGTCGGCGTTCCTCAAGATCCTGGGCTCGTATCCAGCAGGCACGGCGTAATCGAAGTGATGAGCGATGAGTGATGGGTGCAGAATAGTGAATTTCCCCAGGATCGGTGCTGACGGCGCCGGCTTTTCAATTCCGTACTTTGCACTCCGCACTCCGCGCTGATTTCCCCATGCCTGTCTCGAACGCTACACGCGCTGCTATCGATGTTTGCGATCTCGCGCCGGAATACATACGCGCCATCGCGCCCTATCAGCCTGGCAAACCCATCGCCGAGCTCGCGCGCGAGCTTGGTTTGGATCCCGACTGCATCATCAAGCTTGCATCGAACGAGAACCCGCTAGGCGTAAGCCCGCTGGCGATGCAGGCCATACACGGTGCGCTGGCGGACACGGCGCGCTATCCGGACGGCAACGGCTACGAACTGAAGCAGGCGTTGTCGGCACACTATGGCGTAAACGCGGCGCAATGCGTGCTCGGCAACGGCTCCAACGACGTGCTGGAACTGGCGGCACGCTCGTTTTTGGCGCCAGGTATGGAGGCGATCTACTCGCAGCACGCATTTGCCGTGTACCCGCTGGTGGTTCAGGCAGTCGGCGCCCGGGGTATCGAAGTCCCGGCACGGAGTTTTGCGCACGACCTGGACGCCATGCTGAAAGCGGTCTCTCCGCGCACGCGCATGGTGTTTCTTGCGAACCCGAACAATCCGACCGGGACGCTGATCCGCGCAGCGGAACTGCTGCGTTTCCTCGAGGCGATTGCGCCACGGATCATAGTCGTGCTCGACGAGGCGTACAACGAGTACCTGCCGGACGATCTGAAGACCGACACCATCGCGTGGTTGAGCCGGTTTCCCAATCTGGTTATCACGCGTACGTTTTCCAAGGCGTATGGCCTGGCGGGGCTGCGGGTTGGATACGCGCTCGCGCAAGCGGGTGTCGCTGACCTCATGAACCGGGTGCGCCAGCCTTTTAACGTCAACAGTTTTGCCCTCGCGGCCGCTGCCGCCGCGCTTGGGGATGTCGAATTCGTGCGTCGCGGATATGAATTGAATCAGCGGGGAATGCGGCAAGTCACGCAGGGACTGACGAAACTCGGTCTGGAATTCATTCCATCGTTCGGAAATTTTGTCAGCTTTAAGGCAGGCGATGCGGGCAGCGTATATCAGCGCCTGCTGCGGCACGGCGTGATCGTGCGTCCCATCGCGGGCTACGGCATGCCGCAGTACCTGCGGGTCAGCATAGGGCTGGAATCTGAAAACGGGCGTTTTCTGGATGCACTATCGAAATCCATTTGAAACATGAAGAAATCCGCTGTTAGTTCCGGAAATGCCAAGCGCGCGCCGCTGATCGGAAAACTGGTTATTTTGGGCGTAGGCTTGATAGGTGGATCATTTGCGCTCGCGCTTAAAAGGCACCAGGCGGTGGCGCACGTGATCGGCGTGGGCAGGACTCGCGCCAACCTGGTTGCCGCGCGCCGTCTGGGTGTCATCGACGAAATTGCCACCGATCCCGCGCAAGCGCTCAAAGGCGCGGATCTTGTATTGCTCGCCGTTCCGCTCGGACAGACCGCGGCGGTGCTGGCGAAGATCGCGCCGTACCTGGAGCCGCAAACCGTGGTTACTGATGCAGGAAGCGCCAAGCGCGCAGTGGTCACGCACGCGCAACGCATACTGGGTTCCGCATTTGCACGGTTTGTTCCGGCGCATCCGATCGCGGGTACGGAAAAAAGCGGTGCGCGCGCGGCGTTTGCCGAACTCTACGAAGGACGCAACCTGATCGTTACACCCGCGCCACAGACGAACGCACGCGCATTGAGACTGGTGACTGCCGCCTGGAAGCTCGCCGGCATGAAAATTTGCACCATGAATCCGGACGAACACGACCGTGTGTTTGCCCTGGTAAGCCACCTGCCGCACATGTTGTCTTTTGCACTGGTGGACCAGATTGCCGGCTACAAGGATGCGGGTGCGCTGTTTGGATACACGGGCAGCGGGTTTCGGGATACGGTGCGCATCGCCGGCAGCTCGCCCGAAATGTGGCGCGACATCTGCGTGACCAACCGCACCGCGCTGCTGGCCGCGATCGACGACTATGTGCGCGAACTGAAGGGGCTGCGTGATCTGATCAAGGCCCGGAACAGCAGCGCGGTCGAGGCGCGATTCGCGATGGCGCGCGCGGCGCGCGCCAAGTGGCTGTTGCCCCATTAGCCTTGCACATTCGCAGACGCCAGGCGCATCTTGGAATACCTCGATCTTGGACCCGTGCGCAACGTATGCGGCACGGTAATGTTACCCGGCTCGAAAAGCATATCCAATCGCGTGTTGTTGCTGGCCGCGCTGGCGGACGGTGAGACGCAGATACGCGATGTACTCGATTCCGATGACACACGCTGCATGTGTGAAGCGTTGCGCGCGCTGGGCGTCAGTTGCGTAGCTGACGGTGATCGGGCACTGCGAGTGCACGGCGTGGGCGGTGCGTTTCCGGTCAAGTCCGCGGAGCTGTTCCTGGGGAATGCAGGAACCGCTTATCGTCCGTTGACGGCGGTGCTGGCGCTGGCCGGCGGCAACTACCGGTTGACGGGCGTGGCGCGCATGTACGAGCGGCCGATCGGCGATCTGGTCGACGCGTTGCGCGAGCTCGGTGCGGATATAGGATATCTCGGGAAAAGCGGCTATCCGCCGCTAGAGATTCGTCCCGCGGCGCTGCGTCCCGGCGGATGCGTCAGCGTGCGCGGCAATGTATCCAGCCAGTATCTCACCGCCTTGCTGCTTGCATTGCCGCTGACCGGCGTCGGAGCCACGATACAGGTCATAGGAGACCTGATTTCCAAACCCTATATCGACATCACGCTGAACGCCATGCGTCGATTTGGCGTGGCAGTGGAACGCGACGGTTGGTCTATGTTCAGAATTCCGGCGGATGCCCGCTATCGCAGTCCGGGTGTCGTATTTGTCGAAGGCGATGCATCGTCGGCGTCCTATTTTCTTGCGGCCGGCGCGATCAGCGGTCTGACGGGCGGCGGGCCGGTGCGTGTCGAGGGCGTTGGACGCGCGAGCATACAGGGCGACGTGAAATTTGCCGACGCGTTGCGCGCGATGGGCGCCAGAATTGAACTGGGCGACAACTGGATAGAGGCCGGCGCGGGCGCCGAGGCGGTGCGCACGCGACGTCTGCATGCCATCGATGCGGATCTGAACCACATTCCGGACGCCGCGATGACCATCGCCGTCGTCGCGCTATACGCCGACGGTACCAGCACCCTGCGCAATATCGGCAGCTGGCGTGTCAAGGAAACCGACCGCATCGCCGCCATGGCAACGGAGTTGCGCAAGTTGGGTGCGCAGGTTGACGAGGGGCCGGACTGGATCAGAATCACGCCCCCTGCACGCTTGCAGCCTGCCACGGTGGATACATACGACGACCATCGCATGGCGATGTGCTTTTCCCTGGCCGCGCTTGGTGGCATAACGGTACGCATCCATGATCCGGGTTGTGTCGCCAAGACATTTCCGGATTATTTCAAAGAGCTTGCGCGATTGACGCCATCGTCGCCAGGATTGGGAAGCTGAGTTGTGGAGCTCGGATTGCCACCGGTAATAGCCATCGACGGGCCGTCTGCCTCCGGCAAGGGCACGGTCGCGCAGCGCGTCGCGCACGCGCTGGGCTTCCATTATCTCGACAGCGGTGCGTTGTACCGCGGGGTCGCGCTTGCCGCGGCAAAGTCCGGAACAAAGTTAATCGCGGGGACCGCGCTGGAGCGCTTGGCGGCGACGATGGACATTGCCTTCTCGGGAGATATTATTTATTTAAATCAAATGATTGTGACGGACGAGATCCGTTCGGAAGCGATTTCGGAGGCGGCATCCATGGTGGGTGCCATTGCGTCGGTGCGTCTGGCATTGATTGCGCGCCAGCGTGCGTTCCGCCAGCCGCCGGGTCTGGTGGCCGACGGGCGTGATATGGGGTCGACAATTTTTCCCGCAGCGGGCCTGAAAATCTACCTGACCGCGGACGCCCAAGAGCGTGCGAGCCGACGCTGTAAACAGTTGATAGCCAAAGGATTGAGTGCTAACATGTCAACCCTTTTGCAGGATATTTTGGCCCGCGACGAACGCGACAGCGTACGTGCAGCGGCGCCGCTGCAGAAATGTAAGGATGCCATGCTTCTCGATACTACAAATCTCAGCATCGATGCAGCCGTGGAGCAGGTACTGGCGCGGTACGCGGCAGTGAAACAGGTGCCATGAACTGCCAGGTTCATGGCGTTTATTAATCTACCCCGTTGAAAAACGGGACTTTTCAGGTCCATACCGTGCAAACAACAACAAATCCAGCTTCCCCCGCCGTTGCAGGTGAGTCTTTTGCCGCAATGTTTGAAGAAAGCCTTGCTCGCAAAGAGATGCGTGTAGGCGAGATCATCACCGCCGAGGTCATACGCGTAGACGCCAACCATGTTGTAGTAAATGCTGGTTTAAAATCAGAAAGTTACATACTTGCAGAGGAGTTTTACAACGACCGCGGAGAAGTTGAAGTCAAACTAGGTGACTTTGTCCAGGTAGCGATAGATTCCCTCGAAGATGGTTTTGGCGAAACGCGGTTGTCGCGCGACAAAGCCAAGCGTCTTGCGGCGTGGATGGATCTCGAACAGGCGCTGGAAAAGGGCACGCTGGTGCAGGGGCTGGTGAATGGCAAGGTCAAGGGCGGGCTTACCGTGATGGTGAACGGCATACGTGCCTTTCTACCGGGCTCGCTGGTCGATATCCGTCCGGTAAAAGACACCGCACCGTTTGAAAACAAAGTACTTGAGTTCAAGGTGATCAAACTTGATCGCAAGCGCAACAACGTGGTGGTGTCGCGTCGTGCCGTGCTTGAGGCTTCGCAAGGCGCCGATCGTCAGGCATTGCTTGCGAGCCTGCAGGAAGGCGCAACCGTCAAAGGCATCGTCAAAAACATTACCGACTATGGCGCGTTTGTCGACCTCGGTGGCATCGACGGGCTGTTGCACATCACGGATCTGGCGTGGCGGCGTGTCAAGCATCCCTCGGAAGTTCTGGCGGTGGGTGATGAAGTCGAGGCCAAGGTTCTCAAGTTCGATCAGGAGAAAAACCGCGTTTCCCTGGGCATGAAGCAGCTGGGCGAGGATCCGTGGGTCGGTTTGTCACGGCGTTATCCGCAGAGCACGCGCCTGTTCGGCAAGGTCAGCAATCTGACCGACTACGGTGCGTTCGTGGAAATCGAACAGGGCATCGAAGGTCTGGTGCACGTCTCGGAAATGGACTGGACCAACAAGAACGTGCATCCGTCGCGCGTGGTGCAGCTTGGTGATGAAGTCGAAGTCATGGTGCTCGAGATCGACGAGGATCGCCGCCGTATTTCGCTCGGCATGAAGCAGTGCCTGCCCAATCCGTGGGATGAATTCTCGATGAATTTCAAAAAGGGCGACAAGGTCAAGGGGCAGATCAAGTCGATTACCGACTTCGGGGTATTCATCGGCCTGGCGGGGAATATCGATGGCCTGGTGCATTTGTCCGACTTGTCCTGGAACATGCCCGGCGAAGAAGCGGTGCGCAATTACAAGAAGGGCGACGAGACCGAGGCGGTGGTGCTGGCGATTGATGTCGAACGCGAGCGCATTTCGCTCGGTATCAAGCAGCTCGACGGCGATCCGTTCAGCAGCTACGTGACCGAGCATGACAAGAACAGCATCGTCAAGGGCACGGTCAAGTCCATCGACGTCAAGGGAGCGGTTATTTCGCTTGAAGGCGAAATTGAAGGTTATCTGCGTGCATCCGAAGTCGCGCGTGATCGCGTCGAGGACATCCGCACACACCTCAAAGAGGGTGACTCGGTGACGGCAATGATCATCAATATCGATCGCAAGAACCGGATGATCAATCTATCCATCAAGGCCAAGGATATGGCTGACGAGACGAATGTCATGCAGAAGCTGGCGACGGAAAAACCCGCCAATGCCGGCACGACGAGTCTCGGTGCATTGCTCAAGGCCAAAATGGATACTGCAAATAATGATTAATAAGGGGCGATCATGACCAAGTCCGAGCTGATTGCGAAACTTGCCGTGCGTTACCCGCAACTGGTTGCAAAAGATGCTGAATTTGCCGTGAAAATGGTTCTTGATGCCATGGCGAAAGCCCTGGCGGAGGGACAACGGATCGAAATTCGGGGATTTGGCAGTTTTGGCCTGAACTACCGTCCACCGCGAACCGGCCGGAATCCAAAGTCCGGCGAAAAGGTTCTGGTTCCGGCGAAACAGGTGCCGCATTTCAAGGCCGGTAAGGAATTGCGCGAACGCGTCGATAGCAAGAGTTAGTTTCAGCACGGTTAGTCAACGCGGCATAGTCGAAAGATCGTGCCGTTTTTTTTTTTGCTTTATACGTCCTGAGCAGGGCGTCTGGGGAATACGGTGAAGCGTTTCCTGATCAAATTGCTGATGACTTTACTGTTCCTGCTTCTGCTCGGATTTGCCTTCAAGAATACCGAGAGTGTCGCGGTGCGCTACTTTCTTGGCTTCGAGTGGCAGGCGCCGCTGGTGCTGGTGCTGCTGGCATTTTTCGCCATCGGCATCGCAGGGGGATTCATGGCCGGCATCGCCGTCATCGTGCGCCAGCGGCGCCAAATACTGCAACTGAAGCGTGAGGCGCGTCATCATGCACGCGCGGACGCGCCGCCGATGACGGCAACGTCAGAAGCGTTATAGCGCGGGCCGTGCGCCGCGCGTGATGATATGGAAATAGACTACTGGTGGTTGCTTGCGCTGCCGTTATTTTTCGCGCTGGGGTGGCTCGCTGCCCGCATCGACATCAAGCATTTGCTTTCGGAATCCCGCGCACTCCCGAAATCGTATTTCAAAGGTCTGAACTTTCTGCTCAACGAGCAGCCGGACAAAGCTATCGAGGCATTCATCGAGGTGGTCAAGGTGGAGCCGCAGACGATAGAGCTGCATTTTGCCCTCGGTTCGCTGTTTCGCCGCCGCGGCGAGGTCGAGCGTGCGATACGCATGCATCAGAATCTGGTCGAACGTGAAGACCTGCCGCAGCAGCAGAAGCTGGATGCCCTATTTGAACTGGCGCAAGACTACCACAAGGCCGGCCTGCTTGATCGCGCGGAGGATTTGTTTGCCAAGCTGAGGGGCACCACGCACGAAGAGGCTGCGCTCAAGTATTTGCTGCAGATCTATGTGCAGGAGAAGGATTGGCAAAAGGCGATCGACGCCGCGCAGCAACTCGAAAAAGCGACCGGCCAGTCGCATCAGAAGGAAGTGGCGAATTTTTATTGCGAAATGGCCAGCGCCGGGATCATGGATTCACGGCCTGAAGCGGCGCGGCCGTTTCTCGATCAGGCCATATGCCATCACCGTCTGTGCGTGCGCGCCAACATGCTGCTGGGCGATCTTGAACTGGCGCAGGGAAATTTCGAGGCGGCCATAGACGCCTGGAAGCGCATAGAAACCCAGAATCCCGCCTATCTGGCGCTGGTGGTCGAGCGCATGCTGGCCGCCTACAAGCGGCTTGCGAAAGCAAACGAGGGGCTCAATCTGCTGCGCGGTTTTCTCGGCAAGTATCCTTCGCTCGATGTACTCAACGTCGTCTTTACGTGCGTGCTCGAGCAGCAGGGCGCGGAGCCTGCATACCAGCTGGTGCGCGACGAGATACGCCGCAATCCGACGCTGTTGGGATTGGACAAGCTCCTGGAAGCGCAATTGATGGACGCCTCGGTGCAGCGCCGGCACGATCTTGAGCTGGTAAAAAATCTCGTGCATCAGCACACCCGCAGCTTGGCCATGTACAAGTGCGATAATTGCGGCTTCCGCGCGCGTCAGCACTATTGGCATTGTCCGGCGT
Organism: Betaproteobacteria bacterium; assembly: GCA_947476215.1. Taxonomy (GTDB): domain Bacteria; phylum Pseudomonadota; class Gammaproteobacteria; order Burkholderiales; family SG8-41; genus PALSA-1004. The sequence continues at coordinate 12,666 of CANJQI010000075.1, read as the reverse complement.
GCGGCCATTGGGAAACCTACTCACCGCGCCGAGCCGAAGAAAAAGAGTTGTCATGAATCAACCGCGAGTCATCGTTGCCCTGGATTTCGCGTCGGCGGACGCGGCCGTCAACTTTGCCGGACGAGTCACGCCGCGGATGTGCCGGCTCAAGGTCGGCAAGGAACTGTTTACTTCCGCCGGTCCGCAACTGGTGCAGACGCTGACGCAGCGCGGTTTCGATGTGTTTCTCGATCTGAAGTTTCATGACATACCGGCCACCGTAGCCGGCGCCTGCAAAGCGGCGGCGCGATTGGGTGTGTGGATGATCAATGTACATGCACTGGGCGGCCGCGCCATGCTGGAGGCGGCGCGTGATGCTGTTTCTGCGTGTGCCCGCCCCCCAAAGCTGATCGCGGTGACGTTGCTCACCAGCATGGCGCAGGGTGATATGCAGGACGTGGGACTGTCCGGCGATCCCGCCGGTGCGGTGTTGAAATTGGCGCGACTTGCACAGGGGAGCGGGCTCGATGGCGTGGTGTGCTCGGCACAGGAAGCCCGGCTGTTGCGTGCCGAGTGCGGCCATCAATTTTGCCTGGTAACGCCAGGAATACGTCCGGCACAGAGCGGTCTCGACGATCAACAACGGGTCATGACACCGTCGGCGGCGATGGATGCCGGCTCCGATTACCTGGTCATCGGCAGACCGGTGACTCAGGCGCCCGATCCGGTCCAGGCGCTAAATGATATCAATCAAGAGATTGCAACGAGGATAAAGACATGAAGATAACTGTCATCGGTACCGGTTACGTAGGCTTGGTGTCGGGCTCATGCCTGGCCGAACTCGGCAACGATGTGCTGTGTCTGGACGTCGACGCCGAAAAAATCGCGCTGCTGAAGCGCGGTGGGATACCGATATACGAGCCCGGTCTCGAGCTCATGGTCAAGCGCAACATTGCGGTCGGGCGCATACAATTTACCACCGACGTCGCGGCGAGCGTGGCTCATGGGCAGGTGCAGTTTATCGCCGTCGGGACGCCGTCCGACGAAGATGGTTCCGCCGATCTGCAGTACGTGCTCGCTGCCGCGCGTGAAATAGGCCGTCATATGAATGACTACAAGGTTGTGGTCGACAAGTCGACAGTGCCGGTCGGCACTGCCGGCAAAGTGCGCACGGTGATTGCCGAGGAATTGGAGCGACGCGGCAAGAAGGCCGAGTTCAGCGTGGTTTCAAATCCCGAGTTTCTGAAGGAAGGCGCGGCGATCGAGGACTTCATGCGCCCGGACCGCATCGTGATCGGCGTTGCCGACGAGCGCTCAACGCAGATCATGCGTGCGATCTATGCGCCCGTACAACGCAATCACGAACGCATGGTCGTCATGGATATTCCATCGGCCGAACTGACCAAGTACGCCGCCAACGCAATGCTGGCGACACGCATATCGTTCATGAACGAGCTCGCGAATCTGGCTGAGAAACTGGGGGCGGATATAGAGAATGTACGCCAGGGCATAGGGTCGGATGCACGCATCGGCTACCATTTCCTCTACGCGGGTTGCGGTTACGGCGGCGCCTGTTTTCCCAAGGATGTCAGCGCATTGGAGAAAACAGCGCAGGATGCCGGCATGCGCTTGCGCATCCTCAACGCGGTAAACGAGGTCAATGTGCTGCAGAAATCGCGCCTGCTGGAAAAGATCACCGCGCGATTCGGCAACGATCTGAAAGGCAAACGCTTCGCAATTTGGGGGCTGGCGTTTAAAGCCAACACCGACGATATGCGCGAGGCCACGAGCAAGGTCGTGGTGCCGGGCCTGATCGAGAAAGGTGCCAGTGTATGCGCCTACGACCCGATTGCGATGGATCGCGCCAAGCAGGAATTCGCGGGACTCGCTGGTATCACCTATGCGGCTACGCCTCAGGAAACACTGGATGGCGCCGACTGCCTGGTAATTATCACCGAGTGGAAGGAATTCCGTAGCCCCGATTTCGATGACATCAAGCGTCGTCTCAAGACCGCGGTGATATTTGATGGCCGCAACTTGTATGATCCGGCGATGGTGCGCGGCTATGGCATCGAGTACTCTGCGATCGGCAGAGCGTGAGTTGGAGGGATGAGGGCGGAGGGATGAATGATGAGTAAAAGCGGGAACAAAAAGGACAAAACGGGCACCCCGCAATGGGATTTGCGCTCATCATTCAGCACTGATCACTCATCACTGAAAAAAGCCCGCGTCCTGGTGGTCGGTGATGTCATGCTCGACCGCTACTGGTTCGGTGAGGTCAACCGCATATCGCCCGAGGCGCCGGTGCCGGTGGTCAAGTTCGGGCACTGCGAAGAACGCCCCGGCGGGGCGGCCAATGTGGCGCGCAATGTCGCCGCGCTGGGCGCGCGGGTGACGTTGCTGTCGGTGGTCGGACGTGATGAGGCGGGGAAAAGCCTCGAATCCCTGCTGCGCAACGAGAAAGTAGTCGCGCGACTGCATCGCGATTCCACGATAGACACGACGGTCAAGCTGCGTGTGATAGGCCCGCGCAAGCATCAGTTGCTGCGTATCGATTTCGAGACGGTGCCGAGCCACGAGATCCTGCGCTCCAAACTTGCTGACTACGCAAAACTGGTTACCGCGTGCGATGTGGTGATTCTGTCGGACTACGGCAAGGGCGGACTTGCGCACATTGCGCGCATGATCGCGCTGGCGCGCCGGCACGGCAAGCCGGTGCTCGTCGATCCCAAAGGTGGGGATTTCGCGCGTTATCGGGGCGCAACCCTGATTACGCCGAACCTCGCGGAGTTCCGCGAGGTCGCGGGAGTCTGGAAGAATGAGAGGGAATTGACCGAGCGTGCGCAGGCATTGCGCAAGCAGGTCAAGGTCGATGCGCTGCTCGTAACGCGCGGCGCGGGCGGCATGACGCTGTTTCAATCGGGTGACCGGCTGCATGTTCCGGCGCAGGCGCGCGAGGTTTCCGACGTGAGCGGCGCCGGCGACACAGTCATCGCCGCGCTTGCAGTAGTATTGGCGGCAGGCGGCAGTTTGCCGGATGCGGTACGTGTCGCCAATCGTGCCGCGGGCATCGTCGTCGCGAAGTTTGGAACCGCCGTGGCGACACCCGAGGAAGTCTTTGGTACGAATGAAGGATGAATAGCAATATGATCGAGCCCAAAACGATGCGACCAAAGCGGCAGGCGCATTCCCATTCATCCCTCATCCCTCATCCTTCATCCTTAAACCAACGGGGCCACGGGGCATGTACATAGTAGTTACCGGCGCCGCCGGATTCATAGGCTCAAACATCGCCAAGGCGCTCAGCGCGCGTGGCGAGTACGACTTGCTTGCCGTCGACGACTTGAAGCAGGGCGACAAGTTCGTGAATCTCGTCGATTGCGATATTGCCGACTACCTGCACAAGGAAGATTTTGAACGCGAGTTGAGTAGCGGCAATCTGGACGGCGCGATTGCCGCGATCTCGCATCAGGGTGCGTGTTCGGACACCACCGAAACAGACGGCCGCTACATGATGCAGAATAACTACGAGTATTCGAAACAGCTGTTTGATTATTGTCGAAATGAAGAGGTGCCGCTGGTCTACGCCTCGTCTGCCGCGGTGTACGGTGCGGGTCGTGAATTTCAGGAGGATCCAGCCTGTGAATCTCCGCTCAATGTGTATGGTTACTCGAAATTTCAGTTTGACCAGTTCGTGCGTCGCAACTGGCCGGACCGTACCGGGCAGGTAGTGGGTCTGCGCTATTTCAACGTTTACGGCGAGCGTGAGCAGCACAAGGGACGCATGGCGTCTGTCGCCTATCATTTTTTCAAACAGTACCTGGCCGACGGAAAAGTCCGGCTATTCGAGGGCAGTGGCGGCTATGGGGCCGGAGAGCAGCGGCGCGATTTTGTCTCCATCGAGGATGTCGTCAAGGTAAATCTGTACTTTATCGACCATCCCGAAAATTCCGGCATTTACAACGTGGGCACCGGCGCTGCGCAGAGCTTCAATGACGTGGCCGTGGCCACGGTTAACGCATGCCGCGAACACCAAGGCGGGAAGGTACTCGACCTCGAGGAACTGCAGCGTTTGGGGGCGATTGAATACATACCATTTCCGGCCGACCTCAAGGGCAAGTATCAGAGCTATACGCAGGCCGACATCAGCGCATTGCGCGGCGCCGGCTATGACGCCGCGTTCTTGTCCGTGGAGCAGGGCGTGTCGCGCTATATCAGCAAACTATTGAAAGCGTCGAAATCATGAGCGTCACCCATAAGACCCTGCAGGATTTTGTCGGCAATACGCCGTTGGTCAAACTGCAGCGACTGCCCGGGAAAGCGAGCGACGACAACGGCAACGTGCTGCTCGCCAAACTTGAAGGCAACAATCCGGCGGGCTCGGTCAAGGACAGGCCCGCGTTATCGATGATCAGGCGCGCGCAGCAGCGTGGAGATATCAAGCCCGGTGACACATTGATAGAGCCGACCAGCGGCAACACCGGCATCGCACTGGCAATGGCGGCGGCGATGATGGGTTACCGCATGGTACTGGTGATGCCCGAGCATCTTTCGATCGAACGGCGGCAGACCATGGCGGCATTTGGCGCGCAGTTCGTGTTGACGCCGCAGAGAGGCGGCATGGAAACGGCACGCGATGTCGCGGAGAAGATGCGCGACGAGGGCAAAGGGGTGATCCTCGATCAATTCGCGAATCCCGACAATCCGCTGGCGCACTATGAAAGTACCGGCCCGGAAATCTGGCGTGACACCGGCGGTACGGTCACGCATTTCGTTTCCAGCATGGGAACGACCGGCACCATCATGGGCGTATCACGTTTTCTCAAGGAGAAGAATCCGTCCATACAGATCGTCGGCTGCCAGCCCACCGATGGTTCGCAGATCCCGGGCATACGCAAATGGCCGGCGGCCTATATGCCCGGGATATGCGACTGGAACCGCGTCGATAGAACCATAGAGGTGACTCAAGCCGACGCCGAGGACATGACGCGCAGGCTGGCGCGCGAAGAAGGCGTCTTCGCTGGGATTTCATCCGGCGGCGCCGTGTGGGCTGCATTGCAGGTCGCGTCCGCCGTTAAGAATGCGGTCATCGTAACCATCATCTGCGATCGCGGTGATCGTTATCTGTCCACCGGAATATTTCCGGCATAATTCTCTGATTATTGGTGATTTTGTGAGGTTTTCGCGCGTCGCTGGCGTGGTCCTCGCGCTGCTGTTTGCGTATACCTCGGCGGCGCAGGAGCTTGCCCTGCGCTTCGATGCAATCGCCGGGCCATCGTTTTTCGCGGAAAAGATCACCGCGACATTTCGTGTCGCCCACGAGTCGGAACTGGATTTGCGCATGGCCGAGGTCAACGTGGTTGGCAATCGGTGGCGCGATGTGCGTATCCGTTGTCCGGCAATCACGCAGGATCGCGACAACCTTATCTGCGCGCAGGGCATGGTGGAAGCGCCTGCTGCGATCCCCGTCAGTTTCCGTTATTCGACACTGACCGGGAACCTGGATCTGGAGTTGAAGCCCGCGGCGGACGAGCGATGGCGATTGACCATCGTGGCGGGGACCTCGCCTGCAGCACGGGAAACGACACTCGTGGTGGAAAAAATGCCGCACACCCGGCTCGCACCGTGGTGGCCCGCGACATGGCCCAAGCTGAATGCCGGGCTAGTCAGCGGGAAAATTCTGCTGACTGCCAGGGAGAGCAACCACGTCAAAGCGGACCTCAACGTCACCAATCTGGGATTCGCGGACGCGAGTGGATTGCATGCGGGAGAGCATGTTGCCGCAACGTTGTCTATCGAGGGGCAGCGGCGTGGCGAGCAGTGGCAATGGCAGTCGCGGTTAGAGTGGAAAGCCGGGGATGTACTGTGGCAACCGGTGTTCGTCAGCGGCGCAGGGCACGTGCTGGACGCCACCGGCCTGCTCGATAACAAGCAGTTGGTCGTCATGCGCGGCAATCTGTCCCTGGTCGGTGTGGGCAATCTTGAGTTTGGCGCAACGCTGAACCGTACCACGAGTGTGCTTGAAACAGCAACGCTCAAGATGTTTGATATCGGGCTTTCGGAAATCTATGAAAAGTTTCTCAAGCCTGTGCTGCAGGGAACCGCACTCGGCGATATGCGCGCCGATGGCCGCATGGATATCGCGTTCGAGCTCAGAAACGGTTCAGTGTCATCGGCGGACCTTGCGTTCAGAGGCGTATCGGTCGAGGACAAGTCGCGCCGATTCGCGGTGTTCGGGTTGAATGGCAGGCTGCCGTGGCATCATGAGCAACTCACCGCGGCGGTATTGAAGGTGAGCGGAGGCGAGATACTGCGCGTGCCGTTTGGCGCTTTTGATCTGCCGTTCGAAATGCGTGGTGTGAGGCTGAGGGTGAAAAATATCGAAATCCCCGTTCTTGACGGCAAGCTGAACGTCAACGATTTCGCGACCAGCGGAGAAGGCCCGGATTGGCGTTGGCGATTCAGCGGCGCAATTGTTCCCATCGCCATGGACAAGTTGACGGTGGCACTCGGACTTCCCGTCATGCATGGCACGCTGTCCGCGACAATACCCGCCGTGAGTTATCAGCAGTCCACGCTTAGCATCGACGGTGGATTGGTGTTCAAGGTATTCGATGGCACGATCACGGCGCGAAACGTGGTGCTGGAGCAGCCACTGGGCAAGGTGCCCAGGCTGATAGCCGATGTCGACATGCGCAATCTTGATCTCGACCTGCTGACGCGCACATTTGCTTTCGGAAACATTACCGGACGCGTCGACGCGCACATTGCGAATCTGGAGCTCGTGAACTGGATCGCGGCGCGTTTTGACGCGCGACTCGCGAGCAGCGCCGGAGATTTTCCGCGCCGAATCAGCCAGGCCGCGGTGCAGAGTATTTCCTCCCTGGGCGGCGCCGGCGCCGCCGCCGCGATACAGCGCAGTTTTTTGCGTTTCTTCGAAACATTTGGCTATTCTTCGCTCGGCCTGAGTTGCCGGCTGGAGTCCGGCGTGTGTCACATGGGCGGCATCGAGAATGTGCCGCAGGGTTATGTCATCGTAAAAGGAGGCGGCATACCTGCGATCAGCGTGTTGGGCTACAATCGCAGCGTAGGGTGGAATGAGTTGATCGAACGTCTCAAACGGGTAACGGGCGGCAACGTCATCGTAGAGTAAATAAAGTAACAATATGCGAACTCTGAATCTGTGTTGCGGGCTGATCCTGTTCACGCTGCTCGCTGCGTGTGTGACGATCAACATCTATTTTCCGGCGGCAGCCGCGGAAAAGGCCGCCGACAAGATTATCGATGAGGTGTGGCAGCTCCGGAATTCCGATAAGCCCGCCTTGCCACCTGCCAAATAAGGAGTAGTTCATGCGAACAAACCATTTTGTGCGGTTCATCGGGCTGGTCGTGCTTATGCATTTCGCGGGCAGCGTCGCGGCGCAGGCCAATCTTGAGGTCAATACGCCCGCCGTTGCCGCGTTACAGGCCGGCATGCAGAAGCGCTTTGCCGAACTGTCGCCGCTTCTGTCGAATGGCGCGGTGGGACTCACGCGCGACGGTTTTGTCGCGCTGCGCGATGCAAACGCGGTGCCTTTGGCGCAGCGCCAGCAGGTCAACGGACTGGTCACCGCCGAAAATCAGGATCGCACTGCCCTCTATCGGGAAATCGCGCGCGCAAACAACAAACCGGAGTGGGAGAACGATATACGCGCCACGTTTGCACAGCGCTGGATAGACAAGGCACAGGGCGGTTGGTATTTTCAGAATAATGCCGGGGCGTGGACCCGTAAGTAACGGGTACGGCACTTCCTTTCTTGAATCCAGTACTGGTTTTCGACATTGAGACAGTCCCCGATATCGCGGGGCTGCGCAAGATACACGGACTGGACGCGACCGTCGGTGACGATCAGGTTGCGGCGATGGCGTTTCAGCGTCGCCGTCAGACGACGGGCAATGATTTCCTGCAGTTGCATCTGCACCGCGTGGTCGCCATCTCCTGCGCGCTGCGCGACCGCGACAATTTTCGCGTCTGGTCGCTGGGCGACATCAAGGATGGCGAACGCGAACTGATACAGCGTTTTTTTGACGGCATAGAAAAATATACGCCGCAAATCGTCTCCTGGAATGGCGGTGGATTCGATCTGCCGGTGCTGCATTACCGGGGCATGCTGCACGGTGTGCACGCGGCGCGTTATTGGGATCAGGGCGATGACGATCGTGAATTCAAGTGGAACAACTACATCAGCCGCTATCACGCCCGCCATTTGGACTTGATGGACTTACTGGCGATGTACCAGCCGCGCGCTGCCGCGCCGCTCGATGAAATAGCGCAACTCTTTGGTTTTCCTGGAAAAATAGGTATAGGCGGGGCGCATGTCTGGCAAGCGTGGCAGGACGGAAAACTGATGCAAATCCGCAATTATTGCGAAGCCGACGTTGCCAATACCTATCTCGTCTATCTGCGTTTCCAACTCATGCGCGGTGCTTTTTCCAGCGACAAGTACCAGCAGGAGATCGCATTGGTGCGCAATACGCTGGAGAAACTGCCCGACGCGCACTGGCGCGAATTCCTCCAGTTCTGGCCGGCCTGACCGGAGGACGATGTTGTCCAAAGTGATCCGGGTTGAGTCTCTGGACCAGGAAGGCCGCGGCGTCGCGCATGCCGATGGCAAGGTGATCTTCATCAACGGCGCACTGCCGGGGGAGCTCGTCACTTACTCGCCGTACCAGAAAAAGCCCAAGTACGAGCTTGCGCAAGTCGAGGCGGTTCTGGAAGCCGCTTCCATACGAACCGCACCGCAGTGCAGGCATTTCGGCGTGTGCGGCGGTTGCAGCATGCAGCATCTCGATGCGCGCGCGCAGGTTGCCGCCAAGCAACGCGTGCTCGAGGACGCTCTCGGCCACATCGGAAAGGTTGAACCTGGACGTATATTGCCGGCGATTTACGGCGAACCGTGGGGCTACCGCCACCGCGCCCGATTTTCCGCGCGCTATGTGTTTAAGAAAGGCGGTGCGCTGGTTGGTTTTCGAGAGAAACACAGCAGTTTCGTAGCCGACATGACGACTTGCGAAGTCGTGCCGCCGCGCATCGCGCGGCTGTTGGTGCCGCTACGTGGCTTGATCAACGCGTTGTCGATACCGGAGCGCGTGCCGCAGGTGGAGCTCGCGATAGGCGACGGGACGGACGCACTGGTATTGCGCATATTGCAGGCGCTGAGCACCGAAGACGAACATCTGCTGCGATCGTTTGCCGATCAGCATCAGGTCCAGTGGTTTCTGCAACCGCAGGGGCCGGCATCGGTTACACCTTTCTATCCTGCCCATGAGGGTGTGCTTTACTACAACCTGCGCGAATTTGACCTGAAGATAGGTTTTTCGCCTGCCGAGTTTACGCAGGTCAATCCGGCGGTGAATATGGTGCTGGTGCGGCGCGCGTTGAGCCTGCTTGGTCCGCGTCGAGGCGAACGCATCGCGGACATGTTCTGCGGCATAGGCAACTTCACGCTGCCCATCGCGCGGTGCGGCGCACACGTCCTGGGTCTGGAAGGCAGCAAGCCTCTGGTGTCCCGGGCACGCGCCAATGCGGATCTGAATGGGCTGAGCGGGCAGGCCGAATTTTCAGAACGCGACTTGTTCAAGATCGACCAGGATGGGATGGCGCGGCTGGGACGGTTCGACCGCATGCTGATCGACCCGCCGCGTGATGGTGCGGTCGAACTGATCAAGGCATTCGGCGATGATGCGCCCGCCCGTATCGTATACGTGTCATGCAACCCGGCGACTCTGGCCCGCGACGCCGGGTTGCTGGTGCACACCAGGGGCTACGAATTATCGGCCGTGGGTGTCGTGAATATGTTTCCCCATACCTCTCACGTCGAATCTATCGCGGAGTTCAACCGGAAATAGACCAAACAAAAAGGGCGCCCGCAGGCGCCCTTTCTTGCATTGCTGAATCGCGTTCGTTCAGTCGCGACTTCCGGTGAGGGCCATCAACAACTGCAGCAGGCTGGTGAACAGGTTGTAGATGCTCATGTACAGCGTAAGCGTGGCGGAGACATAGTTGGTCTCCCCGCCGCGCACCAGCTGGCTGACCTGCCACAGTATCATCGCCGAGCTGAAAAGCACGAACCCCGCGCATATCGTCAGTTGCATGACGGGGCTGGCGATAAAGATGTTGGCCACCACGGCCAGCATGATCACGATGCCGCCTACCATCAGGAAGTTGTTCAGGAACCCGAAATCCTTGCGAGTCACCGTGGCGATACCCGCCATGCCGAAGAACACCGCTGCGGTGCCGCCAGCGGCAAGCGCAACCAATTGGCCGCCGTTGCGCAGTCCTAGCGCGACCTGAAGCAGCGGGCCGAGCACGACGCCAAGAAATAACGTCAGTCCCAACAACAGTCCCACGCCCAATCCGTTGTTGCGATTTTTCTCGATCGCGAAAAACATACCGTAGATGACGGCTAATAGCACGATCGATGACATGATCGGGCTGGCGCGCATGAATCCAAAGTTGAGATTGACGCCTATCATCGCGCCTATCCCGGTTGGGATCAGGGTCAGTGCCAACAGCAGATAAGTATTGCGGATGACCTTTTGCTGATGCCCTGCGGCTTCATTGACGGCAATCGGCGTCTGATATGAATTCTGGCTGGATTGCAGTTCCGGTTGCATAGTGTTTATCTCCTCGTTGGGCCGGAAATCCGGCACATGTTTAAGACTAACCAATAGCCAATAAAGTTTCAATCGTTAAAAGCACTATTTTTCCGTACCTGTTTTCGCAACTATATGATAATGAATGGTATTATTAGTTTCTGCTGAAATTGGCTCAAAATCCGGAAGGTTGGCAGAGCGGTTGCATGCACCGGCCTTAAAACCGGCGGGGCCGCAAGGTCCCCGTGAGTTCGAATCTTACACCACAATAAATTCAATCACTTAGCAACGACCCGTATTTTTCTCTACGGCACTTCTGGCGCTTTGTCCAATCTCAGTTGGACAGAAAATGGACAGGATTTTACGGCTCATATCTTGCCCTGTTCTCATTCTAATGCCTTTGTCAGGCTCCTATAGCTTGCCAAGAAGTTTGACCCCTACCCATCCCGCCCCCCGCTTTTTAAACTGGGTCCATCCGGCTACCCCTTCGCTCAGTTTTGCTCAAACAATTCGCTGATTTCTGGAATTCCAGACCCCACCTACCCGCGATACAGGAAGCCCCCTCTTCTTTTCAAAATCGCCAGACCGGGGGGGGTATATATTTTCTGGAATGCCTCGATTGGGGTACGGAATCCCTGCAGTCCAGCCCCCCTCGCGACAGAACCCCCCCCCGTCAGGAGTCCCAACCTCCGTTTTATCTTGTAGGTATAGTTTTTGACGTATCGCAAGGGTTTTCACCGTAGGCGTATAGTTGTTCCCGTCGCTGCCCCGTGCCGATTACGTATTGACCAGTGTCTGTCGAGTGCCGGCGATGGTAAAGCGCAGATCGGCACAACCCGCCGAAATGATCAATTCGAGATCGGTGGGAACACATGGATTCAGGATGGCCTTAACAGATAAAGATAATAGCGATATCATTGCGTCAACTACTATACGGAGCGCTCGATAATGGATATCGGTCCAATAAGGCAGGAACCCCCACCGCAACGAGTTGAACCTCAGCGACAAAAAGAGCCGCCTCCCCCTCGTGAGGTCGAGCCGCAACCAGCAGCCCGCCCGCCAGAATCAGACAAAGGTCGGTATGTAGACCGTATGGCCTAGCTGTTCCCGCCGACTCCAAATTGACCACCCATGCCGATTGCGCATTGACCGGTGTCTATAGAGTGGCGGCGGTGGTAAATCGCAGATCGTAACAACCTGACGATCAAATGCGAATCGGCGGTAACAATGACCTCTCTGCACCCGAAAAAACTTCTGATGACGAAATGGACGGCGGTAAAGCCGGTAGCAAAGCAAAAGCACTTTCTCGTGACGAAGGTGATCGAGCCGGAAACGGAGATTAAACCAGTTGAGTGGATCGAGATTGAGGCGGTCTATTCAAAGAAGGCCCGCCGTATCCAGTGGCAGGAATTGCGGGACGAATCTGTCTGGCGTCAGGGTTGGGTTTAGTTAGTCGATCGGCAGAACCTTAGCAAGCTGATCAATGTGACTTCGGCGCTACTGGTCAATAACGAATTGGAAAAGCGCCCCTGTTAAAGGGGCGACTGGGTTGATCTGTATCAGGCGTAATCAGCCGCTTTGCTTCGCAGAAAAGCCCTGAATAACCGCGCTGCCTTTCGCAGTCGCAGTGCAGAGGTATTTCGGGTGCGGCTTTATTCCGATCTGACCAAGGTCTAGCCGGTCTGCATCCCAGCAGGTCTGAATCGTGCGTCGGCTTTGGTTAGCCCAAGGCTGTGGCGCTCACAGGCGTCGGTGAGCAGTGCCAATTCTTCGCTTGTCGCGTCAAACAGCTTGCCATGAAGGTGCGCTGCTAGATCAGCGAGGACAGTGAGAGATAAATATCCTTTATAATTCAAGGACGGAAGGTTGGCAGAGCGGTTGAATGCACCGGTCTTGAAAACCGGCGGGGCCGCAAGGTCCCCGTGAGTTCGAATCTCACACCTTCCGCCAAAAATTTGTTTAAGCCTTTGAATATTATAGTTAATTAATATTCATTAAAATCCTACCCATACTTCTACCCATGTCGCCCTCGCCGGGCAAACTGCCCGATCG
>CANJQI010000074.1 GCA_947476215.1 Betaproteobacteria bacterium | reverse complement strand
GTGCAGGCTGGGATTGACCGCGAAGCTTCCACTCACCATGATAAGACTGTATCCGTCGGATGGCGCCTTTGCCGCGATCTCTGTCGCGATATTGCCGCCGGCGCCGGGACGATTGTCTATGACCACCTGCTGCCCGAAGCTTTCGCTTATTTTCGTTCCAACGATGCTGCTCCACATACGGCATACGGTCCCGCATCGCCGTCGACGCGTTGACCACGAACAGATCGTGCGGCAGCCAGCTCAGGTCTATATGACAATCGGCGGAAATACAGCGGTATTCCATGCAATCTCCCACGAGCGGTTTCATCTGAAAAGAAACCTACCATAGCGTTTATGACAGTGAAACAAGTGACTCCGCGCCAAAGTCCTAACGATACTTCGGATCACGTTTCGCGAGAAATGCCCTGCGCCCTTCAATGGCGTCTGGATCGGAGATGCTTGCATACGCAGCATCGAGCGCCTGATCCAGCGCGGCAGGCAAACTCAAGCCATCGATAGCACGCACGAGTTTCTTGCATCCAGCCAGGGCCTGCGGGCTTGCAGAGGCAATACCATCCGACAGCGTCGAAACCGCCGCGTCGAGTTCGGCTGCGGGCAGCGCCTTGCTGATGAGTCCTATGCGCTCCGCTTCGTTGCCGTCTATCATGGCTCCGGTAAACAACAGCGCCATGGCGCGTTTGGAAGTCACGTTGCGCATCAGCGTCAACGTGGTCAGTGTCGGCGACATACCTACTTTAACTTCCGGGAACCCAAAGCGCGCGTCGTCGGCCGCGTAGGCAATATCTGACAGCGCGACGATGGCCGCCCCCAGTCCGAGCGCATATCCGTGCACCAAGGCCAACACCGGCTTGGGGAAATCGTGCATGGCGGTGATCAGCGACTTGAGGCCGGCGAGATCCGCACGTATGTCCTCATCGCTGCGCTGCGCGCCGCCAAAATCGCCCAGATCGCGCCCGGCGCAGAAGTGTTCACCACGACCGCTCAGTATCACGACACGGCAGCCTGCGTCCTGCGCCAGATTCACAAACCACGTGCGCAGTGCGGCGATCATTGCGGTATCGAGTGCGTTGCGGCGTGCCTGGTTATTCAGGCAGAGCGTGACGCAGCCGTTGGCTGCGCGCTCAACTTCAATTCCGCTCACTAGAAGGTACCCTGCGCTCGCATGGTTGCAACGCGCGGTTCGTCAAATCCTAGTTCAGCAAGAATCTCCATCGTGTGTGCGCCCAGCAGCGGCACGCCGCGCGGCCCGACCCCGCTGGACCCAGTCATTTTGAACGGTGCCCCCAGCAGCGGAAGTTCGCTGCCGTCTTCGTTCCTGACCTTCACGATCATCTGATTGTCAATCGCCTGTTGGTGCGTAAGTATCTGATCTATTGAATTAATTTCAGACACCGCAACGCCCTGCTCGTCGAAGCGGGCGATCCAGTGCTGGACCGGTTGTGCAACAAAGACCTTTTCCAGCAACGCCACCAGAACGCCGCGGTTCTCGACGCGCTTGTCGTTGGTCGCGAAACGTTCATCGTCGGCCAATTCACTGCGACCGATGGCCGCCGCGAAACGGCGCCATGCCGCATCGTTGGTCGCGCCGGCGAGCAGGTAACCGTCACTGCACATAAATGCCTGGTACGGTACGAGATGCACGGTGCCTGAACCCTCCTTGCGCGGCAGCAGTCCGGCCTGCAACCAGCTCACGGCGTGATAACCAAGCAGCGAAATCGCGGTCTCCAGCAGTGACGCGCGCACCCAACTGCCGCCGCCGCCATTGAGCCGCTTGTACAGCGCGGTCATGATGCCGCCATAAAGAATCGCTCCGGTCGACATGTCGACCACGGATGCGCCGGCACGCATCGGCGGCCCGCCTTCTATGCCGGTCATAGACATCATGCCGGAAAACGCCTGCATCATCAGATCATAGCCGGGCTTGTTGCGCAGCGGCCCTTCCGTACCGTATCCGGACAGCGAACAGAAAATGATATCGGGTTTGATCGCCCGCATCTTTTCATAATCGATACCGAGCCGCGCCCCGGTGTCGGGCAGAAAGCTTTGAATAACGACATCCGCCCGCTCGGTCAGACGATGCAATACATCGCGTGCGCCCTCCTTCTTCAGATTGAGCGTCATGCTGCGTTTGCCGCGGTTGACGCTGTTGAAATTGCACGTGACCCCATTCGCCGCACGCGCGCCCCACATGCGGTTTTCGTCGCCCTCGGGACTTTCAATCTTGATCACGTCGGCGCCTTGATCGGCCAGCAATTGCGCGCAATACGGCCCCGCCAGCACGCGGCTGATATCAAGGACACGCAGCCCCCGCAGCGGTCCGGTCATGCGGCGTGCCCGGTTTCCTTGAGCACCACGGGCATGACCTCTTTCGCCCACAGTTCCATCGACTGCAGCGACTTCCTGTGATCCATGTCGCCCACCTGCGTTTGTATTGCCACGTGCACGGGTTTCAACTCGCGCACCAGGCGCACCATTTTCTCGATGCAACTATCGACATCCCCGACCGGGAGATTGCGCTTGATCGTTTCGTCGTCCGGCTCGTCGTCGTACGGTTGTTCCTGCACATGGTAGTCATTGGCGACGACTTCACGCCGCAACTTGAGGCTGACCGCAAGCCTTTGCTGATAAAGCGCGCAGTCGACGTAACGATCAATGTCCTTCTTGTTGTTGCTGACGAACGCAAGCCTTGTCACGCCTATCCTGATTTTGGCGGGGTCCTTTTTTTCCTCCACCGCCAGCTTCTCAAGTTGCTCGCGCATGGCCTTCAGACGCGTGACGCCGCCCAGCAGCCCGGAGACGAAAAGCGTATGGTCGTTGCGCACCATGCGCCGCAGGTGCACCGGGTCGCCACCCGCATACCAGATAGGCGGCGCGGGCTGCTGCGCCGGCCGGCAACTGATCGAAGATCTGAATTGCTTTAAATGTTTACCCTCATATTCGAAAACAGGTTGGGCAAAAGCCTTCTCAATGATGTCGAGCATTTCACTCGTTCTGTCCCGTGCTTCATCAAGCTCGACGCCGAACCGCTCAAACTCGTAGCGTTGATAACCCATGCCTATACCCAGTTCGAGCCGGCCGTGGCTGAGCGTGTCGACCATGCCTATCTCCGCCAGCAGCCGTGCCGGCGTATAGAGAGGAGCGACCACCACCGCACTGCCGAGGCGTATGGTCTTGGTACGCCCCGCCATGTGCGCCACCATCATCAGTGGCGATGGACACAGACTGTAATTCGAGAAGTGGTGTTCGGCATACCACGCTTTCTTAAAACCCAACTGCTCGGCGACTTCCGTTTGTTCTGCGGCCTCGTCGAAAATCTGCGTCGGGCTTTTGGTAATGTCCCGTTGCTGCATGATATTGAAAATACCGAAATCCATGACTGCTCCTCAAAAATAAGCCCTGTCCGTCATCCCCTGGCAACTCACGGCTACGACGGACTCCGATTCAACAGGTACTCGCATTATAATCGGCACTCGCCTCACGCAATTCCATTTTCATGCAATTAACCATCTCCTCCGCAACCGACCTTGCCGTCCGCATATTGACACGGCACGGCATGTCCATACTCCCGGCGCGACAAGTCGCCGATCACCTCGTGGACGCGAATCTTTGCGGGCACGAATTTTCCAGCCTGTCGCGGCTGACCGCCATCGTACAAGGCATGCGCGGCAAGAACCCCGGCGAAATCCGCGTGGTGCGCGAAACGCCATTTTCGGCGCAGATAGACGGCGGTGACCACGTCGCCTATGTGGTGTCCCTGCACGCCATCGACAAGGCCATCGCGCTCTGCGGCAAGACCGGCATTGCCGTGGTGTGCGCGAACAATACCTGGTTCAGCGGACGCCTTGCTTACTATGTAGAACGTGCAGCGCGTCAGGGCTTCATCGCCCTGCATACCACCAATACCACTGCGCGCGTCGCGCCGCACGGCGGCATAGACCGCATACTCGGAACCAATCCGTTTGCCATCGCCTTTCCCGGCGCGGACGACCCGTTGATCATCGATATCGGCACCTCGTCGACATCGTGGGGGGATGTACTGCTTAGCAAGGCAAAAGGCGAGCCCCTGGCACCCGGCGTCGCGGTGGACATCGACGGCCAGCCCACGCTGGACCCCGATGCCGCGCTGGAGGGCGCGTTTCTGGCATGGGGCGGCGCACGCGGCAGCGGGCTGTCCTGCGCCGTACATCTGCTGGGCATACTGGCGGGCACACCGGCGGTGATACCGGACGTCAGCAACTACGGTCTGTTCTTCCTGGTAATCAATCCTGATCTCATCATGCCGGATGGACAGTACAAGGCGAGGGTTTCGGAGTTCCGGCGCGCCCTGTCAAGCAGCCGGCCGGCGCCTGGCGCGGGACCGGTTCGCGCTCCCGGGGATGGCAGTTTGCAGCGCCGCAAACGTGCGCTGGAGGCTGGGGTGGTTCAGGTCGACGGCAAGGTCTACACACAATTGCTGGCATTGCTGGTCTGAACGCCCGCGATACAAGCCGGATTTAACCCAGAAAAATCTGACTAACTGCCGTTTTAAGGCTTAACGCCGAATCGCTGGCAGCTACTCGGCGTGAATTCCAGCTTCCTTGATCAGTTTGCTCAAGCGCGTCATCTCCGAATTAATCGCCAGTGCAAAGTGTTCCGGTGGACCGCCCACAATCTCCAGCCCCGCATTCAGGAATCGTTCGTGAGTTTCCTTGCGCTCAAGAAACCGCACGCTTTCCTGGTTCAGTCGTGTAATCACCGCGCGTGGCGTCTTCGCGGTTACGAACATACCGGTCGCGGTTCCGGATTCGTAACCCGGCACGCCCGCGGCCGCCACCGTGGGCACGCCGGGCATGAGCGCGGAAGGCTTGGCGGTACTGACCGCAAGCGCTTTCAACTTACCGGATTTGACGATGGGTATGGCGCCGCCCGCCGTTGCAAACGAGAACTGCATCTGCCCACTGAGCAAATCGGTGCGCGCCTGCGCCGCATTCTTATACGGGATGCTGACGAAGGTAATACCGGCGAGCGCCCTGAACAATTCCCCGGCCAGGTGCACCGACCCGCCGTTGGACCCCGACGCATAATTAAGTTCGCCTTTTTTGGCCCTGGCCAGCGCAATCAGCTCCTTTACCGAATTGACCGGCACGGACGGATGGACTACCAGCACATTCGGCGCGCTGTTGATCAATACCACCGGCGCAAAATTCTTGACCACGTCGTACGGCATATTCTGCAGCAAAGGCGCGACCCAGAATGTGCTGCCAAACACGAGCAGCGTATGCCCGTCGGGCGATGCCTGGGACACGATAAGTCCAGGCGTGACGCCGGCCGCGCGGTTGTCTATCACGATAGGCTGACCGAGTGCGCCACTGATGCCCTGCCCCACCATGCGCGCCGTGATGTCGCTGCCACCACCCGGGCCGCCTGTGACCACGCGGATCGGTCTGTTTGGATAGGACTCGGCATGAATCGCAGGTGCAATGGCAATCAGCATGAGCACCCGCACCACGCATCCAGTTAACCGCAGCAGCGGCATGATATCTCCCGAAAAAATAGTTTCATCCACATTCACTCGATGCACGCGTAAAACATAGTCATGATATCGCGATTGAAATCATCGCGAAAGTCAACCTCATGCAACTACGTTGTGCACGCCGCCATGCACTCGCATTGCGCGCTTGACACCAACACTCAAAATACACAAAATCGATTTATCCCCGTAATCACCACGAAGCTTCTTGATGGAAAAACTTTCCTGCGATGTCATTGTTGTTGGCGCCGGCAATGCCGCGCTGTGTGCCGCGCTGTCGGCACAGGAACAGGGTGCCAGCGTCATGGTACTTGAACGCGCGCCTCAAGATAAGCGCGGCGGCAATAGCGCATTTACCGGCGGCGGTTTCCGCACGGTCTATAACGGTCTTGACGATATTAAAACCATAGTGCCGGACATTACCGAAGAAGAGATCGCGAACTCGGACTTCGGCCAATACACGCTCGAAAATTACCTCGACGATCTGGGCCGTATAACGCAATACCATACCGACCCTGATCTTGCGGAAACGCTGGCGAGCTGCAGCACGGACACCATACGCTGGCTACGATCGAAGGGCATCCGCTTTCAGCTCAAGTACGGCCGCCAGGCATTCAAACACGAGGGCCGTTTCAAGTTCTGGGCCGGCATCATCATCGCCGCCTCCGGGGGCGGACGCGGCCTGGTCGATGCGCAGTTCAAGGCCGCGGAAAAGCTGGGCATACCCGTGCGCTATAACGCACATGCCACCGAACTGTTGCGCGGTCCGGCGGGTGTCGAAGGCGTGCGCGTGCTGCTGGACGGCGTCGAGCGCGAAATCCGCGCCAACGCAGTGGTCCTGGCGTGCGGCGGCTTCGAAGCAAATCGGGAATGGCGCGCGCGTTACCTGGGCGCGGGCTGGGATCTCGCCAAAGTGCGTGGCTCGCGCTACAACACCGGCGACGGCATACGCATGGCAATCGACATCGGCGCGCAACCGTATGGTCAGTGGTCGGGTTGTCATTCGGTATCGTGGGAACGCCACGCGCCCGACTTCGGTTATGTGGATGCGCACACCACCCATACCAGCGGCGAGCGCCATTGTTACCAGTTCAGCATCATGGTCAATGCGGAAGGCAGGCGTTTTGTCGATGAAGGAGCGGATTTCCGCAATTTTACCTATGCGAAATACGGCCGCATCGTGCTGCAGCAACCCGGTAGTTTCGCCTGGCAGGTATTCGACACCCAGGGCACGCCGTACCTGCGTGACGAGTACAAGGCCAAAGGCACGACCAAGGTACGCGCTGATACGCTTGAGGAACTTGCCGATCGCATGGAAGATGTGGACGGTACGCAGTTTCTGAAGACGGTACGCGAATACAACGCCGCGATTAAGCGCGAGGTCGCCTTCAATCCCAATATCAAGGACGGCTTGTGCACCGTGGGATTACCGATCAATAAGTCGAACTGGGCGACGCCGATCGAGAAACCACCGTTTGAAGCTTACTCGGTCGGCACCGGGATTACCTTCACGTTCGGCGGCATCAAGATAGACCCGACGACCCGCGTGCTGGATATGGCGGATACGCCGCTGCCGGGACTGTATGCGGCGGGTGAACTTGTCGGCGGTATTTTCTATTTTAATTACCCGGGCGCGTCCGGCCTGATGAACGGCTCCGTATTCGGACGCATCGCCGGCCGCGAGGCGGGAAGTTATGCACGCGGCAATCGGAAACCCATTTGACACGCGCATCGCTGTTCAAGCAACCTCAATTCACGCGCTACCTGTTCTCGCAGACTGGCTCTTTTTTCGCATACCAGATGCTGTCAGTCGCGGTAGGCTGGCAGATCTATGACATCACCAACAGCGCGCTAAGCCTGGGGCTGGTCGGTCTGGCGGGATTTCTGCCGCAGTTTCTGCTTTCCCTGCCCGCAGGCCATGTGGCCGACCGCTACGATCGGCGTCGTGTTGTCTATCTTGCGCAGGCGTGCCAGGGCGCCATGGCCATAGTGCTGGCCGCCGGCAGTTTTGCACATTGGCTAGACAGCACGGCCATCTATGTCTGCGCATTCGTCATCGGTGGCGCGCGTGCGTTTTACCAGCCGGCGCAACAGGCAATGTTACCGGCACTGGTCGAACGCGAAGATCTGACCAGTGCCATCAGCATCGCCAATGCGTTCCGTAACTCGTCCGCGATCGGCGGCCCGGCGCTGGGGGGCGGGCTCTATATTCTCGGCGCTGATGCCGTTTACGCGCTGGCCGCGGTCATCTTCCTCACCGCCGCGATACTTACATCCGGCATAAAATTGACCACGCAACCGAAGTCGCGCGAACCGGCGACGCTCAAATCTCTATTTGCGGGGTTTGTCTATATACGCGGCCAACCGGCCATACTCGGCGCCCTCTCGCTCGACTTGTTCGCGGTATTACTGGGCAGCGTCACCGCATTGCTGCCGATTTACGCGCGCGACATTCTGCATACCGGCCCATGGGGCCTCGGTGTGCTGCGCGCGGCGCCCGCCATCGGCGCCGTGCTGATGGCCATCGTCATGGTGCGGTATCCTCTCGACAGGCGCGTGGGTCATGTCATGTTCGCATCGGTGGCGGTATTCGGAGCCGCCAACATCGTGTTCGGGATTTCCGATCTGTTCGCCTTGTCGTGCGTCGCGTTGATTGTCGCTGGCGGCGCCGACATGGTCAGCGTCGTCATACGCTCGACTCTGGTCCAGCTCGACACGCCCGATGACATGCGCGGCCGCGTTGCGGCGGTGAATTCAGTCTTCATCGGAACGTCCAATCAACTTGGACAGTTCTGGGCCGGCGTCGTGGCCGCAATGATAGGTGCAGTGCCCGCGGTCATAATCGGAGGTATAGGCACGCTGGTGGTGGTGGCAGTTTCGATGCGCCTGTTTCCGGGTCTGGTCACGCGCGATACGTTGGCGACGCCGGAAACAAAATCGTAAGTTTTTTCATGCATGCGAGGGATGCCATGGAGTATGACGTAATTGTCGTAGGCGGCGGCAATGCCGCGCTGTGTGCCGCCTTATCGGCGGCCGAACATGGGGCGCGCGTCGCGCTGCTCGAACGCGCGCCCGAAGCAGAGCGCGGCGGAAACAGCGCCTTTGCCGGTGGAACATTCCGCGCGGTGTACAGCGGCGTTGAGGATGTCAGGAAATGGGTTCCCGACCTCAGCGACAGCGAAATCGCCGATACCGATTTCGGGTCCTACTCGGCCGAACAATTTTTCGATGATATGGCGCGGGTTACCCGCTACCGCACCGATCCTGATCTTTGCGAGGCACTGGTCAGGAACAGCGGTGACACCGTCAACTGGATACGTGCTCAAGGGCTGCGCTTTATTCCTGCTTTCTCTTTCTACTCCGTCAAGACCGGAAACAAACGCAAGTTCCGCGGTGGTGTGGTGGTGGAAATAGTCGGTGGCGGCAAGGGACTGGTGAACGGCTTGTTCGATGCCGCCCAAAGACGCAAGATCGATATCTTTTACGATGCCCACGTGCAACAGTTGCTGTACGTCGACAAGCGTATCCGTGGTGTGCGCGCCGATATCGCGGACCAGATTATCGATCTCAAGTCCAATGCGGTCGTTCTTGCCTGCGGCGGCTTCGAAGCCAACATTGAATGGCGCACGCGCTATCTGGGGCCCGGATGGGATCTGGCGAAAGTGCGTGGATCGCGATTCAATACCGGAGATGGCATACGCATGGCGCTCGATGTCGGCGCACAGCCTTACGGACACTGGTCCGGCTGCCACTCGACCGAATGGGACCTTAACGCGCCCGACTTTGGCGACCATACGCTAGTCGAAAAGATGCACAAGCACTGTTACGAGTTCGGAGTCGTCATCAACAACGATGGCCGCCGATTCGTGGATGAAGGCGCGGATTTCCGCACCTACACGTACGCCAAGTACGGCCGCGAGATCCTCGCCCAGCCCGGACAAGCCGCGTGGCAGATCTTCGATTCCAAAGTGCTGCACCTGTTAAGACGCGACGAGTACTACAACAAGCGCGCGACACGGGTGCGCGCCGATACGCTAGAGGAACTGCTGGCGCGCATGAAAGGCCTGGATGCCGGGCAAGCGCTGAAAACGCTGCGCGAGTACAACGCCGCGGTGCTCAAGGACGTGCCATTCAATCCCAACGTGCGCGACGGCCGCGGCACACAGGGACTTGCGTTGCCCAAATCTAACTGGGCCAACACGCTGGAGGACGGTCCGTTCGAAGCGTACGCCGTGACGTGCGGCATCACGTTCACTTTCGGTGGGGTCAAGATCACGCCGGATGCCGAAGTCGTCGACTTCCGCAACCGGCCGATACGCGGCCTCTTCGCAGCCGGCGAAATGGCTGCCGGGATTTTCTATTTCAACTATCCGGGCAGCAGCGGTCTTACCAGCGGCGCGGTATTCGGCCGCATAGCCGGGCGCAGCGCGGCGGTATACGCCGGATCCGCAGCTTGAAATGCGGCAGCTAACTACTTATGCCACCGCTTTTGCCGCTTTCTCAGCGGCTTTCTTATTCGGATCCACACTGACGATGGCGCGGAAAGTCAGCACCGGAATCGAAGCCCGGTGCAATACACGGTCCGACTGACTGCCCATGATGAGCTTGACCAGACCCTTGCGCGAGCGGGTGGTCATGACGATCAGATCACACCCACGTTCATTGGCCGTATTGACGATTGCGTCGTACGGATGGTCATTCGTCGCCACCACGGTATCGCATGGCACTCCGGCGGCGTCGGCGGTTTTTTGCACGAATTCAAGGAAGCTGGCGGCGCGCGCACGCGCCTCCTCCTCTACTTTTTCGTGCGTCACGGGGTCAAATGTGCCCTCGTACGCGATCGTCAGCCGGTAGTCTGGAACCACGTGTATACCGGTGACTTTCGCGCCGCACAGCTTGGCGAGTTCGATTCCGCGTTCGATGGATCTTACTGAGTGATCGGATCCGTCCGTGGGCATCAAAATGTGCTTGAACATGCGACCTCCTGGTTATGGGAAATACGAGTTATGCGATGGGACGTGTTCCTGACCCCGGCGCCCCAGCGCCCGGTCCATGTACAGACCTCATTCGACCGCCAGTACTGGAAACCTGATACACGTACGACTCCTGCGCTTGGCCAAAATATCAGATGCTTGGACCGCGACAAAGGTTAGAGAGTTGCATTACATTGCGCAAGCCCCTAGCGAAAAAATTTCACTCAAGGACAATTATCCGCAGTGCAGCAAAAACCGGGTACCGGTGTCAGAATTCGCTCAGCAACCGGCCATATCCCGGTATGCGGTCGTTGATTCCCGCCAGCCGCAGGGCTTTCCACAACGTCGCCTGGGTGGAGGTAACCACCGGTTTTTTCAACGACTGCTCCAGCGCCTCTATCACTTCGTGGGATGACAGATTCAGGCACGTAATAAGCAGTGCATCGGCATCCGGATGCCAGGCGTTCATCGCTAGATTCATGATGGACGCCGCATCCGGCTCGGCCAAACGGAATGAATCCGCAATACCGAGGTGTGCCGACCCCAGGATACCGAACCCGGCTGCGCCAAAAAACGCATGCTCGGCGTCATCTATCTGTTTCGTATAGGGAGAGGCTATCGATAATCGACGCGCGCCCAGCACGTGCAACGCCTCTATGATGGCCCTGGTCGCGGTGGTCGCAGGCACGCCGGCTGCTTCGGCGATTTCATGAGCCAGCTTATTGTCGTATTCCAGGCCCTGAACAATACTCGACGCGGTGCAACAGTAAGCAATACTCGCCGGTTTGCAGCTGGCAATCTGCCTGACCGCGAGCATTCCTTCCTCGCGATCCATGCGCACCACGGCCTCCGGCGTAAGATGGTTTGCGAGAAACATGCGCGATGCATGAATGCGAACGCCACGCGGGCATACCGCGTTGAACCACGGCTCCACCACCGTGTTCACGCCCGGCAATACCACGCCCAAGCGCGCTCTAACAAGGACCGGGGCCATTGGCATGGATGTCACCTGAGTGGCGTAACACCAGGCAAATGCGCACGCGCCCAGTACGGCGCGTACTCATTGACTAGATCAATGCGATCCGCGGCCGCACCAAACACCGACACATCCAGACCTTGCGCGGAAATCGGCGCACGCGTCTCCACCAGCGCGATGTAGTCGATCTGGTTGTCGTAGTTGGAACGGAACAGCCGGATCTGGCGCGTCTCGCACCGCGACTGGTAGTTCGCAATCACGCCTTTGCGGATCAGCTCCGCTTCCGTATCGGGAACGCCGCGAAAGCGTATCAACGTCACATTCGCCATCTCGCCAGTCAGGCTGTGCCCCGGATAAACCTGGTCGCCGCTGGCGCGATATTGACCGCGCACCTTGGGCAATATGCGTTTCGACCACGGGCTGAACCCACCCCACGCAACACTGCGATAGGCATCACTGTCCAGCACAGCCGCACTGCCCAGATCGTACATCGCCAGATACTTCGGCCAGCCTTTGACGCACACAAAACGACGCGCCGACTCAAATCCCGGTATGCCCGCGCGATTGGGAATATGCTCGGTATCGTACCAGTCGTTGAACTCTTCCTCGAGACTCGGCGGCGGATCCATGGTCACCAGCAGAAAACCCTTGTTAGGCTCTACGTTCATGGCTGCTAACGCGATGGCTTACCGGGTAACTCCTGGCGCTGCGCCATCATGGGCACATAGACGTATATGGCGGTGGCGTGCGTTTTCGCGACCTGTTCAGCCTGCGCCTTGCTGACACCCGCAATGCCACGTTGCGGCGTTGGCGAGTCGAGTCCCGCCGCGGTCAGCCAGGTAAATTCAATCCCGGTGTCTTGTGCCTTGGCGGGATAGTCACACACCACCAGCAGGTCGGACTCGGCGTATGCGGGAGCGCGATCCAGTCCGCCGTAAAAACTGCGGATCCAGTTGGTTATACACGGCTGAAAACTCTGGTCGAAACTACCGCCACCACGACCGCGATAACCCTGCCCGGTCAAAACGTCCAGCGCATCCACGGTGTGGATCGCGAGATACGGTGAGGGAATTTTGGTGATCGCCTTGAAGCGCTGCGAGGTGCGAAACCCCGGCACCGCCAGCACTTCGTCGAGTTTGCGGCCCGAGTAGTAGTCGTTCCAGGTCTGCTCGCGCGCGGGATCCGTAAATGCGCATTCCACCATGTATAGCATGCTGCGTCCTTGCTTGGAGTGATCTCTATCAGGGCTTGTAGGGGTACTCGTCGAACAGCTGTTTCCAGTCGCACTGCTGGTCCTTGGTATAGTCCAGCGAATACCAGCGCGGGTAACCGTGCAGCGTCGAACCGCCGTCTATCATGATGCCCTCGCCGTTGATGTAAGCTGCATCGTCGGACAAGAGAAATGCCACGAGCTTGGCGATTTCCTCGGGTTTTCCCCAGCGCCCAGCCGGCGTCTGGCGTATCAGCATGCGTTTCAGCGATTCTTCCGACAACATAGGCCCGGTCATGCCGGTCTGCACCACCCCGGGCTGTATGGCGTTGACATTGATGCGGTAATTGCCA
Organism: Betaproteobacteria bacterium; assembly: GCA_947476215.1. Taxonomy (GTDB): domain Bacteria; phylum Pseudomonadota; class Gammaproteobacteria; order Burkholderiales; family SG8-41; genus PALSA-1004. Next base: position 13,645 of record CANJQI010000074.1, on the reverse strand, counting down.
AGCTCGGATGCCATGTGCTTCATCAGCATCAGCACGCCCGCCTTGGACGCGCAGTAAGCGCCAAGCTGATCGCACATCACCGTCGCGCCCGAGGATGCGGTCAGCACGATTTTGCCGCCACGGCCCTGCTTGATCATCTGCTGCGCGACATCCTGACAGATATAGAAAGTGCCGTTTAAATTGACCTGCATCAGAAAATCGAAATCGGCCTTCTTCATGTCGACGATGGGGGCGAATGCTCCGGTGCCGGCATTGGCGAACAAGAGGTCGATTCCGCCCATCGCCTTGACCACTTCTTCTACGCACTGCCCTACGCTGGCTGCTTCAGCCTGGTTGTAAACAAACGACTGCGCACCCGGCGTGTGCTCGCTGCACATGCGCGCCGTTTCCTGCGCGGCTTCAGCCTTGCGGTCGGCGACCGCGACCCGCGCGCCGCATTTCGCGAGTTCCACCGCGCTCGCCTGCCCCAGGCCGCGCGCGCCGCCCGTCACCAGTGCAACCTTGCCCTTCAAATCAGCCATGCGTTTTCCCCGAATACAGCGACTTGGCCGGCATACCGAGTGTCTTGCGGTACTCGGCGGGCGTCATCAATTCCCTGCCCAGCAGGTTTGCGATCTGTTTCATCTGCAAAAAATGATCGACGTTGCGTTTGATGATTTCATCGCGATGCGGATAGGGCCATAGTGTGTCTTCCATGCCCACCCGCACGTGCAGTCCAAGCAACATCGCGAACGTGGCAAGATAGGTGCTGGCGCGCCCTGCCGCGCACACCAGTATGAACGCATCCTCGTCGATGTCCTTGATCGCATGTACCATGCGCATCAGCGCCTCGACCATCTGGCGCGGATTGTGCATCGGACTGCACCCCGGCAGTGCCGGCAGTATCAGCCAGTAATATGGCTTCTTGAGCAAGCCGCTTTCCACCAGAAAACGACGCGCGTTGTCTATATCACCGTCGTCATACACAGAGATGATGGGTTTGCAGCCGGCGTCCTGCGCGATGCGTGCTTTCTCTATCACGACGTGCGGCGCCTTGAAAAACATGCTGTCGCCGCAGCAGATGGCGGTAGTATTGACGGGCAGCGCGTCGAACAGGCCCGAATTGGCGGTCGACTCCATGAGCGCGCTTTCCTCGTCGTTGACCGCAACCAGGCAGCCATCGAACATCACCTCGGGATACTTGTTGCGCAGCGGTGCGATGACATCATGAAAACGCTGCGGATCAAGCGCATTCCAGCCGCCGTCGTCGCGCACATGTATGTGGATGTTGGGCGCACCGGCCTTGATGCACTCCTCGGCCGAGTCACGTATCTCGTCGACGGTAATCGGTTGATTGGGATTGCTGCGTTTGCTGAAAAACGCGCCAGTGATGGTGGTGGATATCATGACCTTTTCCGGTATGTTCCACTTCGGCATCGGATCGATGTCGGCAAAACTGCTGCTGAACGGATCCAGCACTTCCGGCATGCCATATGCCTTCCAGGTCGTTTTCAGGCCGTCGCGCGCCACCCATTTCTTGACCTGATCCCACTTAACTTTATCCTTACTCATGGTTCCTCTCCAGAAAGATTTTAAAAGAAGGTATTGCGGCCCTTAGACTTGGCGCGGAATGGAACGTTCCGCCGGTCCCAGATAATCGTTTTCCTCGTCGCGCACTATGCGCAGCGGTTTACCTTCCTCGATTTCCTCGATCACGTGCGCCATGATACCCGGCATGACCGCAAGCAATGCGATCGCCGCCATCTGCATGGGCCGGAATCCCATTTCGCTCATGATCGCGCCGAGCATGCCGTCGACGTTGATGCATATCCCCTGCTTGCCGGTGGAACGCAGGAATTCCGCGTGTATCGCCTCGAACATCTTGATTTTGTCGCCGACAAATCCGCACTCCGAAGCTATCTTACGCAGCTTGACGGCGCGAAAATCGTCACCTTTGTGAGTCGGATGACCCAAGCCCGGTATGCGGCGCTTCTCGGCGCGCACCGCGGCCACGACGCGCTTGGCGGTTTCGTCCATACTCAGCTTTTCGTCCTTCATCATCTTCACCGCCTTGTCGAGAAACTCGGCGCTGTGCTGCGGCGATATCGTGTTCGATCCGGCGGTCAGGAGACCTGCCGCGGTGCCTGGCACAAGCTGCGGATTGCCCGACGCCGCATAGCGCGCAGCGAGCACGCTGGCGGCGACAAAGCCATGATCGAGCAGGCTGTTGAGCATCGCGTCGGTCATGCGTGCTTGCGCCTTGGTCGGCATCTCACCGCGTATGGTAAGAAACACACCCTCGGCGTAGCTGTGGTCTCCGATCAACTGCTCGTGCGAATAGCCGCGGATGATGACTTTGCCTTCCATCACGCGGCTGATCTTGGTTTGCCATTCATGCGCCATCTTCAAATCTCCTGATTCGTTAAGTAAACTCCGGCTCGCGCTCGCGAACCGCTATCTGAGTGCGCCGCCGACATCGATACGCGTGCGCATGACGTGCAGTTGCTCAGCCGTCGGTGCTTCGGTCACGGGAACGCTGGCGGGTATCACCAACTCGAAACCGGTGTTCTGCACCACGTCATCCACTTTTACGCCGGGGTGCAGGGATTTCAGACGCATGCGCTTGGTATTATCTTCGAAATCCATCACGCACAACGGTGTCACGACGTAACGCGGTCCGCCGCCGGGCAAGCCCAGCTTGGTGCGCGCATCCGCGCCACCGCTGCCCCAGCCCAGCGCCGACACAAAGTCGCACTTGGGCACGAATATCCGTTTGTCGTGTGCGTTCACCACCAGATGAAAGCGGCTGTTCATCACCGTCGCGTTACATACGCCGATCGCGCCGGGACCGCGGAACTTCAGCGCTTTGTAGTCCTTGCCTATGCCGATCAGGTTGCTGTTTCCGTACTGATCTATCTGCAGCGCACCGGCGAAAAACACGCCTTTGTGCCGGAATTTCATGTTCTCGACCAGATCATTGTGTATGTAATAGGCCTCGGCCCAGCGCGTGGCGCGATGATCGGTAATGAGCTGGAACTCCTCGATTACCGGCTCGTTGAACACATTGGCCTTGGTCATGGCTATCATGACCTTCATGTTGGCGCCCCATAACAGGTGTGCCAGCAGCACGCCGGCGCGCGGCACCGGCAGATTCGCGCCAACCTCGACCCATTCGCCGTCGTTCAGGTCGCGGGCGAGCACCGTTGCCATGATTTCCTTGGTAGTTGCCACTGCTGTAGTCTGCATCACTGTTCCCCGGGATCAATATTCGTTAAGCGACAGCAGGCGGCGTATGCCTACCCGCTCCAGATACGCGGCATGATCCGCTGGCCCCATCACGAAATCGTCGAGATATGCCTTCAGCGGGGCAAAATCGTTCTCCTTGGCCCACGCGGTCGCCGCCCGCACGTACTGCTTAATATGCTCCTGGTCTTCAATATAGTGGCCAGGCGATGAATAGGGGTGCGCCCCGAACCGCGCGCGTATCACGCCGTCGGCGCCGGGTATCGCGGTCTTCAGCGGATCCCTGCGGATTTCTTCATTGGAGACGATCTGTTCGACCTGCACAAATGTCAGATCCGCAGCGGCGTAGATGGCCCGGTCGCCATAGCCGTGACCAACATACTGCACGTTGCCGTAGGCGTCCGACACCGCGGCATGCAAAAACGCAATATCGAGGTTGATCGCCGGTATCGCCAGCAGCGTCTCGCCGTTGATAGGGTCTTTGAATACCTTGATCGCCGGGTTGATATCCGGAAAGGACGTGCCCACCCCGGAGCGCCACGGATTGAAGGGCACGCGCTGGGCGGCCGCGCGCAACGCTGCGTAAAACATCGCCTCATCGAGTTCGAATACTTCCACCTTGCCCTTCTCGACCGCGGTGCGAAATGCCGGGCCTATGGGCGCGAGCACCTCGCCGCCGACATAAGGCGCAACCACCTTGGCCGCGCACCCCGCTGCGATCAGCAAATCGATCTCAAGGCCGGAGGATGCGGAACCAACGACGGTGAGATTCTTGACGCCGCGCTTGATGAGACCGCGCACCACCATCATCGGGTGACTCGAGTTGATGAATCCGCCAATGCCTATGGTCATCCCGTCCTGGACTTTGGCCAGCGCATCATCCAGTTCAATGATGAGCTTTTTCCGTTGCAGAGTCTGAGTGTTTGCCGGTTCTGTCATTTGGGTTCTGCCTGAAATCGAAAACGTTTGAATATCCTATCAATGAGCGATCTGTCCACCGTCGATCACATACGCCTGCCCGGTGACAAAAGACGACTCATCGGACGCAAGGTAAACAGCCAGCGGTCCGATATCGTCCGGCTTGCCGAAACGACGCAACGGTATCTGCTTCAAACCCGCGTCGATCACCTTCTGGTCCTGCATATACGGCTTGGTAAGATCGGTCTCTATCCACCCGGGGCATATCGTGTTGACGCGCACGTTATAGCGCGCCCACTCAACCGCCAGCGCTTTGGACAACTGCGCCAGTCCGCCTTTGGTCAGGCAATAAATGGAATTACCCGGAGCGCCTATAAAGCTGTAGATCGACGCCATGGCCATGACGCTGCCGCTTTTCTGTGCAACCATGCGCTTGCCCACCGCCTGCATGGTCATGATCGCGCCTTCAAGATTGGTCGAAATAAGGCCGCGCCAGTCTTCAGGCTGCATGTCCAGGAACGCCTTGAGTTTCTGCACGCCGGCGTTACACACCAGGGTGTCTATTTTCCCGAATTCCTTGCACGCGGCAGCGGTCGCCGCCTCTATGCTGGCCGCATTCGTAACGTCCGCCTGCAGCGCCAGCCCGCGCCCGCCGGCATCGGTTACGGCCTTCAGGGTTTCGGCGAGCGCGGCGGTGTCGCGTCCGACGAGTGCAACATTGGCCCCGGCCTGCGCCAGATACACCGCAACACTGCGGCCTATGCCACGGCTTGCCCCGGTAACGAATGCGGTTTTACCTTTCAATGAAAACATGACTATCCCTTGTTGTAGGTTGATAACGCGAAATGTTTAACGGCTATGCCGTGCACTGCCCGCCTGACGGTCCCAGGTTTTATCGGTAAAGGGTGTGGAACGTAGCACATTTTTCCTGATTTTATTCGTTTCTGTCTTCGGCAATGCAGCTACGATCTCGACATAGCGCGGCACCGAAAAGCGCGGCAGATGTTGCGCGGCATGGGCAACCAGACTCTCGTGCTCGATGACCACGTCTGGCCTCACCACCACGACGATCTTGATATCGTCACCGCCGAGCTCACAGGGCACCGCTACGGCCGCCACTTCCAGTACACCGGGATATTGGGCGATGGTTTCCTCGATCTCGAATGCCGACACGTTCTCACCGCGCACCCTGATCACGTCGCGCAGGCGTCCGCAAAAGAACAAATCGCCATTCTTGTTGAAATACCCTGCGTCGCCGGTATGGAACCAGAGGTCGCGCCATGCTTCCAGTGTCGCTTGCGCGTCGCCATCGTAACCGAGCATGGTCGCGCACGGCTCGGAAGAGCGGACCAGCAATTCACCGGTCTGCCCCACCGGCAGAGGCACTCCCTGTTCATTCACCACGCGAACATCAAATCCGCGAAGCACACGCCCGGCGCTGCCGGGTTTGGGGCGTATGTGGGGCGTGAAACACGGCACGTTGGCCTCGGTCGAACCGTATCCGGAATGCAAGGCAATTTTGTAACGCTTCTGGAAATCGATGAAATCGCGCGGCGAAGCACCTATACCCCAGCCCACGCGCAGCGTCGAACGCGTAACTTCGTCCGGCGCGGCCGATTTCAGCAGGATGCGCAATATTTCGCCGATGTAATAAAAACTCGTGCATTTGTGGGCTCTTACATCGGGCCAGAACCGCGACGCGCTGAATTTTTCGGTCAATATCATCTTCCCACCGCTCAACAGCGTCGGCAGCGTAATCATGGCCTGGGCGGTATTGTGAAACAGCGGGAAGAAATTGTAGTAGACGTCGTCACGCGTAAGTTCGAGATCGGTTGCGATATTGCGCCCCAAAATGAACTGTTGCGCATGCGACAACTGCACGCCCTTAGACGGCCCCGTCGTGCCTGAGGTGTTCATGATGGCACCCATGTCGCTACCGCTGACGGCGCCGGCATCCGGCTCCGAGACATCCACATTCGTCATGCATGCTTCATAAGCAAGCAGCGTGACACGCGCGCTGCCCGCCAGGCAGGAGGCGCCTTCAAACTGAATTACGGTCAGATTGCCATCCACTTGGTTCAGTGCAAGCGCGAGCTCGGGTGCGAACACCGCTTCGGTCACAATAAAGTCGACCGGAGAGCGCCGCAGAACATGCACCAGCTGCGCGCGTTTGAATTCGGTATTCAGCGGCACTTGCACCATGCCGACCTTGGACAGTCCGAACCACAAGTCGAGATACTCGGGACGATTGCGCAACAGGATGGCAACACGCGAGCCTTTTTTTGCGCCCAGCCGAAGAAAGCCGTTAGCGACGCGATTGGCATTGTCGTTGGCTTCACCGTAGGTGATCTTGCGTTGCTCGAATTCGACAAATACTCGCCGCCCCCACTTCCGCGCCTGATCACGCAGGATCTTGCCCGCGACCTGATCGACCAAGCCGAGGGATAACGGCGATGCGCCACGCGCCTCCCGCCGCGTGGATTTGCGCGCGACGCTCTCTTTTCTGCTGCCTGTCATGTCATTCAATGAATGGTCGCGTACTTCGATGTGCCGTCATCAACGCCGCACACAACGCGCGATGCGTTGGGGGCATGTTCGCAACATAATGATTTATAATGTTTATTTACTTTCCGCAATGTGCTCTGCCGCGCGCAATGCCATCACTGCCGACTTCGCGAGTCCGCCGACATAGCCAACCAGGTCACCCCCCTCCAGTCCACCGGTCGTACAACCTGCGGCGTAAAGACCGGCAATGGGTGAGTTTTGCGCATTCAGCACACGCGCACTGGCATCGATTGCCAGTCCACCCATGGAGTAGGTAATGCCCGCGCACAATGGCATCGCGTAAAAAGGCGCTTTGCGGATCGGGTGTGCTTTGTGAGCGCTGCTGGAGCGGAACGGCACCAATTTGTCAGTGGTGCCGGCATCGACTGCCTTGTTATATTCGGCCACGGTATCCTGCAGTGCCGCAGCAGGCACGCCGAGCTGCTGAGCCAGTCCGGCGAGGTCAGGCGATTTGTATATCGTCGCGCCGGCCGTAATCAGATTGGGATTGGCCGGCAGGATGAAGTCGCGTGCCGGGCCGTCCCAGATCGCTTCATCATAAATAACGCTGGTCGACAGTGGATCGGCCAGTTTCGCGACATGGTTGGCAATAAATACGCCGCCACGTCCCTCGTCGACGAACCGGCGGCCGTTACCGTCTATGACGACGGCTGCCTGACAAATGTGGTCTGCCATCGGGAAAGGCCACAAGGTGTCATTGTGCATCGCGTCCTTGGACAGCAAATGCCCGTAAAAACGGTCCAGCCCGACAGTTTGTGCCCCCACTTCCGTTGCCATGCGCAAACCATCGCCATGACTGGTGGCTGCGCCACGCTGCTTGATTTTCTCGGGTGCCGATGTAATGTGTTTGCGCAACATGTCGAAGTTGGCCTGAAAACCACCGTCGCATATCACCACGTGGCGCGCCGTTACCACCGCGCGCTGCCCGCCCTGCTCCACATCCACGCCGACGCATTTCGCGCCATCCATGCGCAATTTCAGCGCTTTCGTGCCTAGCAGCAGCGTGCCCCTGGCTTCCTTGAGCTTGGCGGTCAAGGTACGCATCATCACATCGCCGCCGCGGCCTTCCCAGTGCAATCCGGGCTTCGCGACCAGCGGTGGCGCCAGCGTATTCGAGCGCCACGCTTCATGTCCCGCCTTGATGAATTTGATCCCCTGGGCCTTAAGCCATTTCACCGCCGTGCGTGTGTCCCTGGCCATGGCCTCGACGTAAGCTGGCGTGGCAGCGTTACCGGCGCGCTCCCTGATCACGTCGGCGAGCACGCTTTCATCTTCATTGACTTCGTGAAAGCACACATGAAAGGCGCCGCCACTGAACCGGGCATTACACGGGTAGCGGTCATGCTCGCCCTTCTCAAGGACGCCCACCCGCACGCCCAATTCGGCGAGCCGCACGCCGCAAACCAGTCCGGCAATACCGCCGCCTACAATAGCCACATCAAATTCAAGTTTATCGCTCATGTTGCTGGTGTCCGTTCAGGATTAAGTCGGAAAATTCTAGACTACGAAAACGTGCACGAGTCCAAGGTTGAAGCAAACGAGAACCAACCTGGATCACCCGGCTCTGTCAGTCAGGTCAGAGCCCTGCGATGCGGCGCAGAGACACTCACAGACTGAATAGCCTTTTATTCTAAGGCCGCAACCGGCAATGTCAACTCCATGCGGCACTCGCTCGCACGCCGGTTGACTGCTCATGCGCTTCATGCTTCGTGCAAGCTTCCCGGGGATTCGGCAAAGCAGGTAAACTTCAACACTGAAACCATACGCAATCACAGTGAACGACGCCCCTTCATCTTCAATCCAAGTAGTGGAAATCACTTCTAGCTGCGCAGGCGCTTATACAGGCCGGCAGCTTGCGGAGGCGGGTCTGGCCGTACTCCGACTCGAAATCGCCGATCACACGCCGCTGCACCAGCTGCCGCCATTCGACGCGCAAGGCAACAGCATTCCCTGGCTCAGCATGAATGGCAAGAAGGAAAACGTCCGCGTCGACATGTCCACGTCGCGAGGGCGGGAATTCGTGGACCGCATCATCAAACGCAGCGCGGTATTCGTGACGGATATGCCGGCGTTTTTTGATGCACGCAGCCAACAGATCACCTGCCATATCCACGCCGACAGAATAGGCGTGGCTTCTGATCTGCCATCAACCGACATCCTGATGCAGGCCATGAGCGGCGCATTGTCGATGACAGGTCCGCTGCAGGGCCCGCCTACGCCGATAGGCCTTCCGATCGGAGATCTGGCACCCGGGCTGTTTGCCGCAATCGGCATTCTGCGCGGTCTGCTGCAGGATCAGCCACAGGCCATCGAAGTGCATGCACTGGATGCCACGGTGGCGCTGATCAGCTATCTGGGTTGCAGCTACATCGTCAGCGGCGAAGAAATCGGATTTGTCGGATCGGGCCATCCCTTCGTCACACCCTATGGTGCTTATCGCGCAAAAGACGGATACATCATCGTCGCCCCCGGTTTCACGCAGGTTTTCTGGCAGAACCTGTGCCGCATGCTCAATCGCGAAGATCTCATTGAAGATCCCCGTTTCGGCACCTTGACCAACCGCCGCAAGCATCGCAACGCATTGCAGGAAATCCTTGACGCCGCGTTCAGTCAGGATACCGTCGAAGCGTGGGAATCGCGCCTGGATAAGGCAGACGTGCCCAATGGTCCCATACGTCCATTCCGCCAAGTACTCGCGCATCCGGCCACCGCCGTACGCGGCATGGTTACGGACATACAGGGGCGTTCGTTTCTCAGTTCGCCCTTGATAGACAACACGGCGCTGCCACAATGTGCCGACCGCCCGACGGGAGGTCGCGCGTGGAAGACTGCGACGACTCGGCACCTCGGCATGAGCAGCGCCGAGATTGAATCACTGCTCCATGACCATGTTGTACGACCGTTGCATACGCCTTACTCACCGCATGGCACGCCGCCGGCCACCGCCGACGCAGGCACGCCATGCGCTGCCGCCCGGCAGGAACACGTACCCCGAATATTGGATTTGACGCGTATGCTGGCGGGCCCTTTTGGAACCATGATCCTCGGCGATCTCGGATTCGAAGTCATCAAGGTCGAGGAAAAGAAATCGGGCGACTATACACGACGCACCCCGCCATATCGCAATGGCATGAGCGCGTATTTTTTCGCTGCAAACCGCAACAAGAAAAGCATCATCGTCGACCTCAAAAGCCCCGAAGGCCGCGCGGTCATCCTGGATATCGTAAAAACGGCCGATGCCGTAGTCGAGAATTTCCGGCCCGGCGTGATGGAACATCTGAACCTGGGATACGAAGCGCTCGCTGCGGTCAATCCGGGAATTATCCTCGTCTCGATTAATGGTTTCGGCAGCACCGGTCCGTTGAAGGACAAGACGTCATTCGACCTGGTTGCGCAAGCGATGGCGGGCGCCATGGCGCTGAGTACCGAAGGCGACAGCGAACCGGTCAAGCCGGCGATCCCGCTGGGTGATGTCGGCGGCGGACTCTACGCCGCGCTTGGTGTCACTCGCGCCATGCTGGAGCGGCTATCGACGGGGCGTGGCAAGCACCTGGAAGTAAGTCTGCTGGATGCCATGCTGGCGATGGCCGGATACGTGGGCGAGCAATTCCTGCTTCAGCCGACCGATAGTGATCAGCCGCTAAGATTCGTGCCGAACGGTGTTTTTCGCACTCAAGACGGGCATATTGCCGTTGCGGCGTACACCAACGCCGCATGGCAGGCGCTATGCACGGCACTGGACTGGAAAGACTGGGCGTCCGATTCGCGATTCCAGAGCATCAACGATCGTTCACATGCCGGCGTGGAAATCAAACAACGCCTCGCCCATACGCTGACAAGTCAGGCAAGCGCAAAATGGCTGGCCGTGTTCGAGGCGGCAGGCGTGGGCGCCTGTCCGATCGCAAACCTCGAAGCGGTATTTAACAACCAAGCGCTGGATGCACGCGGCATGCTGCCGGAAATCGATCAACTACTGACTGGGACGCTCAAGACGTTCGGCAATCCGATACGGCGTCTGGATGCGCCCTATCGGGCAGCCACTTTGCCGCCGCCGCAACATGGCGAACATACGCAGGACATCCTGAGAAATGTGCTGAATTACTCGCCGGAAAAGATCGAATCGCTGCTGGCATGCGATGCCGTATCAGGACCTAAAGCAGCCACACCCTGAGTAAGCGCCGCAGCTGCAAGCACTACTTGCCACTGGCGAGCGAACCAGCCGGCCGCACTGACCCGTCTTCGACAAGCGCGGCAATCTCGGCCGCCGAATAACCAAGCTCACCCAAAACCGAATTTGTGTCCGCGGCATAGTCACGGGGTACGGTGCGTATACTGCCGGGACTCCGACTCAACTTGACTGGTATCCCTATGCCCTGATAGTCCCCGACGCGCACATACATCTGGCGATGCGCGGTGTGCGGCGCCTGAAATGCCTGCGGCAACGAATACACCGGCGCCGCGGCCACCTGCACCTTCATCAGCGCTTCAGCCAGTTCTTCCGCGGCATATTCAGCCACTATGGGTTCGAGGAGTTTTTCGAGCACTTCCTTGTTTTCAACACGGTTGTACGCGAGTTTGAAACGAGGGTCTTCGGCGAGTTCGGGATGGCCAAGATGCTGCGCCAGCCGCCGGAACTGTACATCCTTGGGCGCGCCGATGAATATATCGCCGTCCCGGGCCCTGAACTTGTTGTACGGTGCGACGTCCGGATGCCCGTTGCCCACGGGCTCGGGCGCGATACCGGACCCAAACCAGTTTGCACTATAAGGATGCTGCAATCCCATGCCCGAATCGAACAGCGATACGTCGATAGATTGTCCCTTGCCCGAACGATGACGCTCATTGAGCGCGAGCAAAATGCCAATGATGGCGTTCAGTCCCGACGCGATATCGACGATGGGAATGCCGTGACGCGTGCCTCCGTCAGCCTTGTTGCCGTTGACGCTCATCAAACCACAATACGCCTGCCCCATCGCGTCGTAGCCGGGCTTGCCACCCAAGGGGCCATCGGGGCCGAATCCGCTGATAGAACAATGTATAAGGCGCGGAAACTTTGGCGCAAGCGTGGGATAGTCCAGCCCCCAGCGATTGAGCGTGCCCGGAAGAAAATTATCGAGTAGCACATCCGCGGTTTCCAGCAACCGCAACACCACCTCACGGCCGCGCGCCTTGGTCAAATCCAGCGCTATGCACGATTTATTGCGATTAACGCCGGAGAAATAAGCCGGTTGTCCACCAACATAATGTTTGGACATCCGGGTCTGATCGCCGGCCGGCGGCTCGACCTTGATGACAGTCGCGCCGTGATCCGCGAGCGTCTGCCCGCACAACGGACCGGCAAGCACCGTTGCCAACTCCACGACACGCAATCCTGCCAGCGCCCCCGAAGGTCCCGGCGCTTGTTTCGTTTGCTCGTTCAACTGAGTATCCGTGCGACCATAACGCGCGCTATTTTTTTGTTTTGACAGGCAGTACTACGGTGGATTTGCCCGTCGACGTGACCACCTGATGCTGGTTGACGGACTCCAGATCCATCTTGACGATATGCCGCCCTTCGGCGTCTATCTCCTTGGACACAACTCTGGCCTTGATCCACTGCACATCGCCTTCGAGGTTGGGCCGGCGCAACGCCACGCGCAGTTCCAGCATTTGTGCATCATCTCCCATCCAGTTCGTCACCACCTGGCCGAACCATCCTTCGCGCTGCGGACCGTAGTCATACCAGCGGGGTATGCCTATGGCCTTGGCGGTATCAGACAGCATGTGCACGGCTTCCGGACAATCCGGGACATTGAGCCGGTTGCGTATCGGCAGATGCGGATGGCGTTTGATGTTCCAGTAACGATGTTCATTGGCGCGTATATGGTGCACAAAGTGACTGCCCCACCCCATCTTGAATGCAACAACATCCGACATCGTCAGCGGACCTTTGGTCAGCTGCGTCGCTTCGTCACCGACAATCACGTCCTCCCAATAACGAGGCACGTTGCCGCGTATGGTCTGCGCCTCTATGCCTTTCCAGAACTCCTCCAGTTGCTCGTCGGTATACGGTTCGATATGACTTTGGTAGCGTTCCGTGCGACTCGCGGTATTGCGTTCGGTGCGCATCTGGTTCAGATACATGGTGGCGAGCAGATTGCCGTCCTGATCCCGAAAATGCCGGAAATGCGTCTGCATGAAGGCGCGCCCTGAGAACGTTGTTTTCTTCTCGGCCAGGGAATGCACGCCGCCGCTGACGAATATCTTCATGCCGATGTGAACGTGCCGATAAAATATCCAGTCATCACCGAGGTGCATGGTGTGTATACCGGGAAAGCCCTGCATGCCGGAACGCCCGCAGCAGCTATATAGAAATGTCGGCGACGCCATGGCCGCTCCATGGCTGGATTTCTTCCCGTATTCCGGATCCAGCCACAAAGGATTCAGATCACCGATGCCGTTGGACCAATGCCGGCTGTTATCTATGGTCGCCTCGGTGTTGTACTGATCCTTGGCCGGCGTCTCTTTGCCGATCTCAGCTTCCATCTGACGGATCATTTCATCCGTAATCTTGTTTTCAGTCCCACGAATTGCCGGTGCGGCAGCAGTCATTTGCATTCCTTTATCGATATACGATCGTTGCGCAGGAGCAGTCCATAAAGACACGATCCGGCGCCGCGCTCTGGCGCGAGTTTTATCTGCGAAGGTGTCATTATAGAAGAAGTTCCGATTACTTGCCCGCCGCACCGAGTGAGCGCGGTCCCACGCACGCAGCACCTTGCGAAACGGCCCGGTCGCGGGACACGCCGGACACAAAATTCTTCAAATACCTTAAACTCCATCGAGCATGGATTATCGACAACAATTTCGGTCGGATTCAATCCCGCCATTTTCCATTTGGCGCGAATACGGGCTGCCTTGAGGGCAGTTTCCATGCGTAACATACCGGATCTCACAAGAT
>CANJQI010000073.1 GCA_947476215.1 Betaproteobacteria bacterium | reverse complement strand
CTGCAAAAGCGCCTGGCCGATCCATATTTCGCCGCCTTCTTGACCAATAGAACGACTATTGGCCTGCGAATTCGTCAAAATCTGTCCTCGCCCAGCCACTTTTTCGCTGCGATTCTTTAAGCCCGACAGGCTCCTAGGCAGAGAGCAAAAACGCCAGTGTCGTACGCAAGCACATGGGCTACAGCCATAGCCCACAAAAGTATGTGGAACCCATCAACCTTTTCTATCAACAGAGCTTCAATCCCTGGCTAAACTTGCGCCGCCCTTGCCTGTTCGCCACCGAGATTGCCAGCCCCAAAAGGCAAGATCGTGAAGCGCTATAAGCACAAGAACGTAAAGACGCCGCTGGCGTGTTTGGTATTTTTGGAGAAACAGAACTTGGTAACCTTCAAAACAAGCGCCACTTTGACTGCGTTACTGGTTCAGTCAAAACAGATGACAGACCTCGCAGCAGCACAGCCAATGCAGCGCGCTAAAAGCAAATTATTTACAAGTTTCGCAAAACAAAAACGGCAGGCCTGACGGCAACAACCCCTTGCAGATGAATCTCTGCCTCTCGAACAGAATCACTTAGAATTGATTGCTTAACCCTCGGTCAACCCAAGCCCTAACTCCTTAACGTTAACCCCCTTCAGGCTCATACCTGGATTAGAAAATACTGCCAGCCATGTTCGATATCGTGTTGTTTCAGCCTGAGATTCCGCCCAATACCGGCAATGTGATGCGGCTGGCGGCCAACACCGGCTGCCGGCTGCATCTGGTGCGGCCGCTGGGTTTTTCGCTGTCGGACAAGCAGCTCGAACGCGCCGGCATGGATTACCGCGCCGGCGTCGACTTTACGATATACGATGACTGGGAACATTGCAGCAAAGCGCTCGCCGGTCACAATATTTACGCGCTGACGACCAAAGGCACGCAGCGTCACGACAGTATCCGTTACAGCGCCGGCGACGTGTTCGTGTTCGGCTCCGAAACCTCGGGCCTGCCGGCGCATATCCTGGCGCAAGCCAGCGCGCGCCTGAGATTGCCCATGCTGCAGTCCAGCCGCAGCCTGAATCTCGCCAACAGCGTGGCCGTGACAATTTACGAGGCGTGGCGGCAAAACAGTTTTGAAGGGGGCGCCTGAAATTCCGGGAAGGCGCATGTCGGCAAAGGATTGCCGACCTACGGCCGTGGCCTGACTTATTTTCCTGCTTTTCTTGGCGGCCTTGGCGACTTGGCGGTGAAACGCTGTTAGCGATCTTGATCGCTTAACGATGCTCCGGTTTCGAATCCCGTTGCAACAATTCCTGCACGGCATCCCGGGCGGCAACGCCTTCGTCCATCACGCGGCACACCGCGCGAGTAATCGGCATATCGATGTCGAGTTGGCGTGCCAGGCTCTGCACCGCGCGCGCGGTATGCACGCCTTCGGCAACGTGTCCGAGGTCGCGCAGCGCGGTTTCGAGGGCGATGCCCGCGGCAAGCTTGGCGCCTACCGTGCGGTTGCGCGACATGTCCCCGGTGCAGGTCAGCACCAGGTCTCCGACGCCCGCCAGCCCCATGAAGGTCTCGAACCGTCCACCGAGCCGCAAGCCCAGCCGCGTGATCTCGGCGAGTCCGCGCGTGATCAGCGCGGCACGGGCGTTATAACCCAAACCCAGGCCATCGCTGATGCCGGCGGCGATTGCCATGACATTTTTTATCGCCCCGGCGACTTCCACGCCAATGATGTCTTCGCTTGAGTAGATGCGTAACGTCTGATCGTTAAGCTCACGTGCAACGTTCACGGCAAAGGCCGTATTTACGCTTGCCAGCGTCAGCGCGGCCGGCAATCCACGCGCGACTTCCAAAGCGAAACTGGGCCCTGACAAGACACCGCGTTGGGTCATTGCCGGCAGTTCGTCCGCCGCGATCTGATGCGGCAATTGCAGTGATGCGCTTTCAAATCCCTTGCACAACCACACCACGTCCGTCGTGTTCCCCAGTGCCGTCAACTGCCGCAACGTCTGTCTGAATCCCGCGGTGGTCGTGGCGATGAGCGCGAGCTTGCAGCCTTCCAGTGCGACTGCAAGCTCCGAAGTAACACATACCGCCTCAGGAAGCTTATATCCGGGAAGATAACGCTCGTTGCCGCGCGATGCGGCCATGTCGCGCGCTGACTGCGCGTTACGCGACCACAGTGTTACGACATGACGCGCTGCAAGACTGATGCTCAGCGCGGTTCCCCAAGCTCCGGCGCCGAGCACCGCCAGCTTCATACGCCCCAGATCTGGTTCAGCCTGATATAACCGCTTTGCCCGTCACGATGCGTGACCCGCGCCCAGCCGGTACCCGTCAAATCCACCAGGTTGAGCAATACATTCTGCTCGACTTGTACAACGAGCGGTGCGTTGTCGGCGGCAGTCTGGCGCACTTCGCCGCGCTTGACCTTGATCATCACCGTCCGGCGCTCGCCAAGACTCTTGGTTTCTATCCAGCTAAGCTCGCCGCCCGCATCACGTATCTTGGTCCAGCCTTCGACGGCAACCACGACTTCAACCGGGTAATCGCGTCCCATCAGATAGAGCTTTTTTGATTTGACGGACGGTGCGTCATAAAGCACCGCGACATTCTCGGAGACCGAGCGAAAGTCCGCCGCATGTGCCGGGGCCGCCGCGACCAGCATGAGCGCTGCGCATTTCCAGGCCAGCCTATTGCAGATCGCGAAGGTCATCTCGGCGCCACCGTGTCCGTTACGAAGGTTTCGTCTGAGCGTTCTGTTGTTGCTGCAGAAGCTGTTGCTGGTATATGCCTTCGAAAGACATCGGCGCCAGCACCACCGGGGGAAAGCCGGCTCGCGAAGTCACCGACGTTATGGTCTCACGCACATAAGGGAACAGCGTGTTGGGACAAGCGATTCCGAGTATGGGCCCCATGTCCTGCTGGGGAATATTGCGGATCTGGAACAAGCCTGCCTGCGCGGCTTCGACGAGAAACACCGATTTTTCGTTAATCTTCGCGTTGATGGTAATACTCAGGACAACCTCAAAATACCCGTCTTGAACCGGGCGCGAGTTACTCTGAACATTGACCTCGACTTTGGGGGACTCTCGTTCGGAAAAAATCTCCGGCGCGTTCGGCACTTCGACCGACAGATCCTTGATATAAATTCTTTCGATTGCAAACATCGGTTGCGGTGACTCACTCATGGCGTTTCCCTGGTTATTGATGCAAGATCATGCGTTTAGCAATTCGTCCAGCTTACCTGCTCTATCCAGCGCCGCAAGTTCATCGTAGCCGCCCACATGCGTATCGGCTATATAGATCTGAGGAACAGTGCGGCGGCCGGTTCGCTCCATCATTTCGGTGCGTCTGGCAGGTTCGAGATCGACACGAACCTTGTCGATCTTGCTGACGCCTTTGGATACCAGCAAGCGTTCGGCCATCAAGCAGTACGGGCATGACCCCGTGCTGTACATCAGTACAGCAGCCATTTATTTTTTCGACTTCTCAACCGGCAGACTTGCTTCCACCCAACCACGCACGCCATCGCGCAGTACATGCACTTCACTGAAGCCATGTTTCTTCAGTGTGCTGCAAACCGCCGCCGAGCGCATGCCTGTCGAGCACGTCACTATCACCGGCTTCGACTTGAGCTTCTCAATTTCGCGCACGCGCCCGTCCAGTTCGGAAAATGGGATGCTGCGCGCATTCGGTAAATGGCCGGCCGCGAAATCCGCGCTGTCGCGCACGTCGAGCACGAACGCGTCGCGGCGATTGATGAGCTGAACGGCTTCCACAGCGCCGACCTGCGACGCACTGCTGCCCAACAGGCGGTCGACGAGCGGCCACAACAACATGCCGCCGCTGACGGTTGCGGTGCCGAACAGAATCATGTTCATCGGACTCTTCTGCAAAAACATCAAAAACGCGGTATCCAAATCTGTTCCTTCATGCGCCGGCATGATCGCAATTTGCCCGGCGCGGGGCTGTGTTTCATGAAAATAGAATAAAATGATACCGTATTTTACATTAGCCAAGAAGGTATTAAAAATCATGGCCATAACGCCCGTGCTCCTGATCATACTCGATGGATTCGGCTATCGCGAAGCATGCGATGACAACGCGATCTGTCAGGCGCGCAAGCCGCATTGGAATTTCCTGTGGAGCAAGTACGCGCACGGCACCATAGACGCCTCCGAAAAGTGGGTGGGACTGCCGTCCGCGCAAATGGGCAACTCCGAGGTGGGCCACCTCAATATAGGCGCCGGCCGCGTCGTGTACCAGGATTTCACGCGCATCGAGGCCGAAATCGAGAGCGGCGCCTTCTTCAAGAATGAAATACTCAACCAGGCGATTTCGACTGCCGTGGACAAAAAATCGGCGCTGCACATCATGGGTCTGCTTTCGCCGGGCGGCGTGCACAGCCACGAAGGCCAGATCGCGGCAATGGCCGGGATGGCCGCCAAAGGCGGCGTCAAGAATGTCTATCTGCATGCATTTCTCGACGGGCGCGATACGCCGCCGAGAAGCGCCGAAGCATCATTGAAATTCATGCAGGAAAAATGCGCGCAATTGGGTTCAGCACGGATCGCGTCGGTCGTCGGTCGCTATTTCGCGATGGATCGCGACCAGCGCTGGGAGCGCGTGCAAATCGCCTACGATTTGATCACGCAGGGCCAGGCCGAATACCAGTCGCCGGATGCACTGACCGCGCTCAAGCAGGCCTATGCGCGCGACGAAAACGATGAGTTCGTCAAGCCGACCGCCATCGTCCCGCCCGGGGGCGCAGCGGTGCGCATGAACGATGGCGACGTATGTGTATTCATGAACTTCCGCGCCGACCGCGCGCGCCAGATGACGCGCGCGCTCACCGATCCCGGCTTCAGCGGCTTCAAGCGCCGCCATGTGCCGAAGCTTACCTACTACTGCACGCTCACCAGCTATGGCGAAGATTTCAATCAGCCGGCCGCCTACCTGCCGCAGAATATCAGCAACGGCTTCGGTGAATACCTTGCCAGCCGCGGACTGAAGCAATTGCGCATCGCCGAAACGGAAAAATACGCGCACGTCACTTACTTCTTCAACGGCGGCGTCGAAACCCCGTACCCGAACGAGGAACGTGTGCTTGTGCCGTCGCCGAATGTCGCAACCTACGACCTCAAGCCCGAGATGAGCGCCGTCGAGGTCACCGACAAACTGGTGTCAGCCATACAAAGCCGGAAGTTTGACGCCATCGTTTGCAACTACGCCAATGGCGACATGGTCGGACACACCGGCAATCTCGCCGCCGCGACGCGCGCCATCGAAACAATCGATGAGTGTCTGGGCCGCGTCATCAAGGCCATGCAGGACACAGGCGGTGAAGTACTGATTACTGCGGATCATGGCAATGCCGAATTGATGCACGACGAAACGACCCATCAGGCCCATACCGCGCATACCCTTAACGTGGTGCCCTTGCTCTATGTCGGGCGCAAGGCCAAACTCGAAGCCGGCGGCGCATTGCAGGATGTCGCGCCTACGCTGCTGCGCATGATGGGGTTGCCGCAACCGCCGGAAATGACCGGCAAGTCGCTGATCGATTTTGTTTAGACCTTTATTCATTATTTTTTTCGTATTGCCGGTGCTGTGCGCTGCCGCGCCGGCGCCGGTTACACCCGCGCAAAAAGAGGAACTGCGGCAACTGCGCAGCCGCATCGATTCGTTGCAAAAACGTCTCGCCGAATCGGAGGAGGTCAAAAACGAAACGGTGGATGCGTTGCGCACGTCCGAACAGGCGATCTCCGAAACCAACCGCACACTACGTGATCTCGCCGCGCAACAACGTGAAATTCAGACGCGGCTGGCAGAACTTGAAACCGAGGGCCGGCGCAGGTCTACCGACATTACCGGGCAGCAGGAACAGCTCGCGCGTTTGCTTTATCAGCACTACACGGGCGCGCAACCCGATGCGCTAAAGCTGCTCAATCGCGAAGATCCCAATCAGATCGCGCGTGATCTGCATTACCTCACGCATCTGTCAAGAGCGCGCGCCGAACTGATCCGCGGTCTGCGCTCCAGCCTGAACGATTTGTCCGGCGTCACGCGCGCCACGCAGCAGCACAGCACCGAGCTTGCAGCGGTGCATGCCAGCCAGCAGTCGCAGCGCAAGCGCCTCGAAGCCGAAAAGCAGGCGCGGCAGGGCGTACTCACAAAAGTTTCCCGGCAGATTGAGAAACACCGCCGAGAAATTTCCACGCTCAAACGCGACGCAAGCCGGCTTTCCAGACTGGTCGAGCAATTGAGCCAGTTGCTGGCACGCAAGCAGCCCGGACGTCTGCGCAATGAACACGTGCCGGACGCATCCGACAAAAGCAGTCTGTTTGCCCAATTGCGCGGACGATTGAACCTGCCCGTGCGCGGCGAGATCCGCAATCGATTTGCCAGCCCGCGCGAGGATAGCGGCCTATCATGGAAAGGACTGTTTATCGCGGCGCCGGCCGGCCAGGATGTCAAAGCGGTTGCGTCCGGACGTGTCGTTTTTGCCGACTGGCTGAGAGGATTCGGCAACCTGCTGATTATCGACCACGGCAATGGTTACATGAGTCTCTACGGCAACAATGAATCGCTCTACAAACGCGTGGGCGAATCATCGTTGGCGGGCGAAACCGTGGCGGCTGTGGGCAGCAGCGGCGGCAACACGGATTCCGGTTTATACTTTGAAATCCGGCATCAAGGCAAAGCCTTCGACCCCCTCAGTTGGGTGAATCTAAAATGACTACGGAGTTGTGCATATGCGTGGCAAGATAAAACAGCTTGGATTGATCGCGATGGGCGTGTGCCTGGGCGTCATGATTTCGCTCAACTTTTCGGCAGTCGCGCAACGTGAGAAGCTGGGGCCGGGGCCGCTGCCGCTGCCGGTCGAGGAACTGCGTTCATTCACCGAAGTGTTCGGGCGCATCAAGGCAGACTACGTCGAGCCGGTCGAAGACAAGAAACTCATTACCGAGGCGATTACCGGCATGCTGGCCGGACTGGATCCGCATTCCGCCTATCTCGACCAGGATGCGTTCCGTGAAATGCAGGTCGGCACCCAGGGCGAATTTGGCGGTCTGGGTATAGAAGTCGGCATGGAAGATGGTTTCGTCAAGGTGGTGTCGCCAATAGACGATACGCCGGCCTCGCACGCCGGCATCAAGGCCGGCGATCTGATCGTCAAGCTAGACAATACGTCGATCAAGGGCATGACTCTGGCCGATGCTGTCAAACGCATGCGTGGCAAACCCAACACACCGATCGTACTGACGTTGATACGCAAAGGCGAAAGCAAACCGTTGCGCGTGACGCTGACGCGTGCGATCATCAAAATTCAGAGTGTGAAATCCAAAATACTGGAACCGGGTTACGCTTATTTTCGTGTGTCCCAGTTCCAGGAACACACCGGCGAGACCCTGGCGACCGCCATACAGTCCCTGTTTAAACAAAATCAGGGGCGCATGCGCGGCATCGTGCTCGACCTGCGCAACGATCCGGGTGGCCTGCTGAATGGCGCGGTGGCGGTATCGGCCGCGTTCCTGCCGCAAAACTCACTGGTGGTCTACACCGAAGGGCGCACTGAAGAGGCGAAAATGCGGCTGACCGCGAGTCCAGAAAATTACCTGCGAGGCCGCGGCAAGGACGACTACCTGGCCAGATTACCGCCCGAAATCAAGAATGTGCCTATGGTGGTGCTGGTCAACAGCGGTTCGGCGTCGGCCTCTGAAATCGTCGCGGGCGCGCTGCAGGACCACAAACGTGCCGTCATCATGGGAACTCAGACGTTCGGCAAGGGTTCGGTGCAGACCATATTGCCGCTGGGCAACAACACCGCCATAAAGCTGACCACCGCGCGTTACTACACGCCGAACGGCCGCTCGATTCAGGCCAAGGGCATAGTTCCGGACATCACCCTCGACGAGGGTACCCGCGCCGAAGCCAATCTCAAGCTGCGTGAAGCCGACCTCACCAAACACCTGATCAACGACCGGTCCGAAGACAAGACCGCCAAACCCGCCGCTACCGCGAATAGCGCTATCGACTTCACGCCTGCGCCGCGCCCCAAGGACGTACCGGAAAAAGATCTCAAACCGGAACCCGGCGAAATCGTGGCCAAGGCCGACTACGAATTGTCACAGGCAATCGCGTTTCTCAAGAGTCGCGGAAACACCGCACGCGCCAGCGCGAACTAGCCAATTTCACCAGAATCAAACGCCCGAAAACGCCGGGCGTTCGATTCTGCTTTTTTGGCGGATGGGGTGTTACTCCTTACCCCTTACTCTTTACTGCTCATTCCCCGCAACCATGAACGACGACCAACTGCTGCGCTATAGCCGCCACATCCTGCTGCCGCAACTGGGCATCGAAGGTCAGGAAAAGATTCGTGGCGCGCGCGTGCTGATCATAGGTGCCGGCGGGCTGGGGTCGCCGGCGGCGCTATATCTTGCTTCCGCCGGCGTCGGCGACCTGACCATCTGCGACAACGACGCGGTCGATCTAACCAACTTGCAACGCCAGATCGTGCATCGCCAGGACGCCATCGGCGCACCCAAGGCCGAATCGGCGCAGCGTACGCTGGCCACCATCAATCCCGAGGTACGGATACGCGCGCTGGTCGAACGTGTCGGCGGTGCACGGCTCGATGAACTGGTTGCCGAATCCGACGTCATCGTCGACTGTAGCGACAATTTCGCGACGCGCCATGCGATCAATCGCGCCTGCGTGACACGGCATAAACCGCTGGTATCCGGCGCCGGCGTGCAGTTTGACGGTCAGATTGCGGTATTCGACATGCGCGATGCGCGTTCGTCGTGTTATTGCTGCCTGTTTCCGGAACAGGCAGGCAACGGCGAAGAGATACGCTGCGCGGTCATGGGCGTTTTCGCACCGCTCACGGGCATCATAGGCGCGATGCAGGCAGCCGAGGCACTCAAGCTGATCGCGGGTATCGGCACGCCGCTCACGGGACGCCTGCTGTTGCTGGATGCGCTGTCGATGGAATGGCGCGCGGTCAGACTGACACGCGACCCGGCGTGCGCGGTTTGTGGTTCCCCCGTATGACCGTTGCAGACTGGGTACGCGGCTTGTCGAATCGTCTGACCGGGCAGAGTGTGGATCCAGTGCAAGCGCTCATTGCGCGCGGCAAGGAATACAGTGAATCCGGTTTGCACGCCGACGCCGCGGCATCCTATCAAGACGCGCTGCACATCAGTCCGCAACATGCCGAAGCACATCACGGACTGGGTCTTGCGTGGCGCGATCTGCAAAGATTTGATGACGCTGCGGCGAGTTATCGACGCGCGGTTGCGATCCGCCCTGCCTATATTGAAGCGCACAATAACCTCGGCGTAGTGCTGCAACTGCAAGGCAAGTTACGGGCGGCGTTGGCCTGTTACCGCGACGCAGTCGATCTGGAGCCGGATTTCCCCCAACCTAACCTCAATTTGGGGAGGCTGTGCGTCATCTTGAAAGATCATCCACAAGCGGCGCGCTGCTATCGCAACGCATTGGCACGTGGACTTGATCCGGACTTGTTCGGCCATCTTCTCAACGCCATCACCGGTACCGCCAGCCGTCGCGCGCCTGCTGGCTATGCACGTATCGTGTTCGATGAATTTGCCGCGCATTTCGATGAACGGCTGGTAGTGGGTCTCGGCTACTGCATGCCGGAATTGCTCGGCAATCGCGTGCGGGAACACACGGCAGGCACAGGACTACGCGCGCTCGATCTGGGTTGCGGCACCGGACTGTGTGGAAAGGAGATCGCCGCCTGTTGTAGCTACTTGATGGGAGTGGATCTTTCGCATGTGATGCTGGAGCGAGCACGCTCGCGCAACGTTTATCATGAGTTCGCGGAGCAGGACATTGAAGACTATCTGTTGACGGTACCAGCGCTTGGTTTTGACGCCGTGCTTGCCGCGGACGTGTTCATTTACATAGGAGATCTTGCAGCGCTATTCACCGGCGTCGACCGAACACTCACCCGTGGCGGTATCTTCGCATTTTCAATAGAACATGCGGGAGAGGAAAGTGACTACACCCTGCAATCTACTGGACGCTATGCGCATTCGCTGCAATATGTGAGGCGCCTCGCCGCACTTCAACAATGGCACGAAATTGAGGCTTCGAGTCAAACGATGCGGCGTAACAGCGACGGAGCAACGGATGGCCGCTTAATTGTGATGACCAAACACTGAAATGCGAACAACCGGCGGCAGTCTATTTGGTCATGTCGAGGTCATTGCTGTCGTCCGCTGAGGCGACAGGCGGTGCGGCCGGTACAGGGGCGGGGCGCGCGGCGGCCGCGCGCGCCGTCGCAGGCGCAACCGCGGACAGTGCGGCAACTTCGCCCGACAGCAGCGCCTCAAGATCCTTGAGAACCTGCTCGACCTTGGGACCACCGCGCCCCTGGCACTGCAACAGCACCCGCGCCGGGAACTCCTGCAGTGTCGGCGTGCGGCCGGTGGAACGGATTTTCGCGACACCGTCCAGAGCCGGGGACAGGTAAGTGCCTTTGAAACCCGGCCTTGAACTTTCGATCGCGTCGACGATGGCCTGCTGGGAGCGCGCGATTCCGATCAGAATTTCGGCAAGCTGCTGCGATGTCAGATTCATGTAGCCTCCGGTTGAGGGTCTCAGTATGCGATTGTTGCCGGACGTTGTTCGTTCCAGTATTGCATGGGATCGCGCGAAAAGCCGCTCTTTGCGTATTGGTGCCAGCGCCCGATGATGTAACTCATGATCAGGTTGGCGCGGGCGCCGGGATCCAGCGTGGCCGGAAATTCATTCTGCGTCGCGGCAAACCGCAACGCCTGCTTGAGCGTCGACTCGATTCTGTCATGCAGTTGATTGATGCGCACCTGCAAGCGCTGATTTTCGTGCACCAGCGCGTCGCCAATCAGCACTCGCGTCATGCCCTTGTTCTTCTGCGCGAACCCCAGCAGCATCGTGCTGATGGATTCGATCTGCCTCAACCCGTTCTTTTCCTCGCTGGTGATCTTGTTGATCAATCCGAACAGTGTCTCCTCGATAAACTCGATCAGTCCTTCGAACATCTGGGCTTTGCCGGTGAAATGGCGGTAGAGGGCCGCCTCGGACACGACTATCTTCGCGGCAAGCGCGGCCGTCGTGATTTTCACCGCGGTCGGCGCCTCCAGCATTTCAGCCAGCGTTTGCAATATCTGCAGCTTGCGGTCTCCTCGTTTCCCCATGTGCCCCCTTACGCTCAGTTGAGCCGCCACGCCAGGCGCGGCAGCTGCAAAAGGTTTCTGATACTGAAATCTACGTAGCCGGGAATTCGTGCGCCATGCGCCAGCCATATTGTAGACATTCCGAGTCTTTTCGCGGTTTTCAGATTCGCCAGCGTATCTTCAACCATGATGCAAGTCCCGGCACGAACCCTGTGCTTGCGGAATAATTTGATAAAACCATGGCTGTCAGGCTTGGGCCGGTAGTCCGTATGCTCAATCGAAAACACATCGTCGAACAGATCGGCAATGCCCAGTGCGTCCAGAACCGCGTGGGCGTAATGCGCGGGCGAATTGGAGAAAACCAGCTTGCGGCCCGGCAATCTGTGTAGTGTTGAACGCAAACCAGGTTCAGGTGAAACCATGCCGCCGATCTCGGACAAATCGTGCGTGGCGTGCAAAAAGTGCCGCGGATCGGTGTCGTGGTGGCGCATCAAGCCGGTCAGCGTCGCGCCGTAACGCCGCCAATAGTGACTGCGCAAGCTCCCCGCTGCCGCCTCGTCGAGCCCCAGGTGCAGCTGCAGGTAGGATGTCATGGCACGATTGATATGCGGAAATATGCGTGGACTGGCATTGTGCAGCGTATTGTCGAGATCAAACACCCATGTCCGATTGAATTTCAAGCACCGCACCTCATTGCCTAACTAGCGCCGCTTGATCTGCGTGCCCACCCCTTCGTTGGTGAGGATCTCCAGCAATATCGCGTGCTCCACGCGCCCATCGATGATATGGCAGGAGTTGACGCCGTTCTTGACGGCATCCAGAGCTGAGCCTATCTTGGGCAGCATGCCGCCGGAAATCGTGCCGTCCGCGAACAACTCGTCGATTTGCTTGGCGGTGAGCCCTGTGAGCAGGTTGCCCTTCTTGTCGAGTACACCCGTCGTATTGGTGAGCACCACGAGTTTTTCCGCTTTGAGGATTTCCGCAAGTTTGCCGGCAACCAGATCCGCATTGATATTGTAGGATTCGCCGTCCTTGCCGACACCCACCGGCGCGATCACCGGCACGAAGTTGTGCGCGGTCAAGACCGTGATGACTTCCGGATCGATGGATTCGACTTCACCGACCTGGCCTATATCTATCAGTTCCTCGGGATTGTCCTTGCCGCGCATCATCATTTTGCGCGCGCGTATCAGTGGACCGTCAGTGCCGGACAACCCCACTGCGCGACCGCCGTGCTGATTAATGAGGTTCACGATATCCGTGTTGACCTGCCCACCCAGCACCATTTCGACCACATCCATGGTCTCGGCGTCGGTGACGCGCATGCCCTGCACGAACTCGCCCTTCTTGCCGACTTTCCTCAACTGGTCGTCGATCTGCGGTCCGCCGCCATGCACGATCACCGGATTGATGCCGACCAGCTTCAGCAGCACGATATCGCTGGCAAAGCTGTGCTTCAGCCTCTCCTCGGTCATCGCGTTGCCGCCGTATTTGATGACTATGGTCTTGCCATGGAAGCGCTGAATATAAGGCAGTGCCTCCGCAAGGATTTTTGCCTTGAGTTCGGCAGTGGTTCCGTTTAGGGCCATGGCTCGTTCAGATAGGTAAGTGAGGGTTCACCCATTATTCTACACGTACAGCCGGAGCATCCCTGCCACGAATCGGGGCCGCGAGCCTAGGCAGATATCAGCTGGATATGTATCGTGCGCGCCACGAAGAACGTGCACGCACGAAAAAACGGCAGGCCGGGAGGTCTGCCGTTTTCGCCTGCAACTACGCTGACTGCTACTGGATCGTAATTCGCCTGGCGGCCGCGGTCTGTTTCTTGGTCAGCGTCAGTTCCAGGATGCCGTCCACGTATCTGGCCTGCGTCGCGCTCTCGTCTATATCCTGACCCAGCGCAAACGCCCTGTATAACTTGCCGAAGTAGCGTTCCGAACGCAGCACCTTGCCACCGTCCTTGACCTCTTTTTCGTTCTTGACCTCCGCACTGATTTCGACCTGGTTGCCGTCGACCGCGACATTGATGTCCTCTTTCTTTACACCCGGAATTTCAGCGCGCACGACGTAACCGTTGTCGTTCTCGCTGACGTCGACCTTCAGCTGCGCCGGTGCCGCCGGCTCATAATTGACCGGACGCACAAAAAAACCGCGCATCAGGTCGTCCAATGCCGTGTCTAGCGTGTTAAAACGTGCAATGTTTGCCATGACAATTCTCCTTTAACGATATGATCGGGCCTGCGCCCTACATAACCTATATGGGTGGCGCATGCGGCATTTCAATATCCACACGCCCAATATTTGCAATGCACCGCGTCTTGTCTTCAACCGCAACCTGTCGTAGATTGCGCCATTGCACGCAATTTCAAGACCTACCATGACATCCCCCGGCGAGCAGGACATACAGCAGCACCGCGCTTATCTGATGCGCTATGCGCTGCTGCAGTTGCGCAATCAGGAGGTTGCCGAGGACGTCGTGCAGGAAACCCTGCTGGCGGCACTGCAGGGCTTGGCCGGCTTCTCCGGCAATTCATCGCAACGAACCTGGCTTACCGGCATCCTCAAGCACAAAATCATAGACGTCATGCGGCGCAAGGCGCGCGAGCAACCATTGACGATAAATGACGACGAATCGGAAGCCGATGCCATAGATGCAATTTTCAGCGCAAACGGGCACTGGCAGCAGCCTCCCGCGAACTGGGGAGACCCGGCAAAATCCCTCGAAGACAGCAAATTTCGGGAAATGTTCGAGATCTGTTGCCGAGTAATGCCCGAGCGTACCGCGCGCGCGTTCATGATGCGCGAGGTGATGGAAATGAGCACCGAGGAAATCTGTAAGGAACTCAAAATCACCCAGGCCAACTTGTGGGTCATCCTGCACCGCGCGCGACTGAGCCTGCGTGCATGCCTCGAAATCAAGTGGTTTGGAACCAGGACAAATTGATGCTCTCGTGCAAGGAAGCCAGTGTGCTGCTGTCACTATCCCAGGAACAACCTGTGGGCTGGCGGGCGCGTGCGGGGCTGCGTTTGCACCTGATGCTATGCCGCGGCTGCCGCAATTTCCGCCTGCAACTGGACATGATTCGCACCGCAATCCGGCGTTTTCGAGACGACGATACGCCGCGCTAGGTTACCCAGGTCTATACGTTTTAATGATGTGCATGCGCGTCGGTCACGCCCCTGACCTCCGCCTCCACCTTGAGCGTGGACTTCACACCCTGCCGGGTTCGGAATGTGAGCACCAGCGGCACTCGCTCGCCCGCTTTTAGCTGGCGGCTCAGGTCCAGCAGCATGACGTGGAAGCCGCCAGGTTTCAGACTGACTTTTTGACTGGCCGGCAAGGCGATCCGCACGACGGGGCGCATCTTCATCACGCCACCGTCCATCGACATCGTGTGCAGCTCGGCCTTGCCCGCGACCGGGCTCTCCACCTCGACCAACGCCGCTGGTGCCTGTGCGGATATGTCCATATATGCCCCCGCCACCGTCTGACCCGGCACGGTGGCACGCACCCACGGATTCGTCACGCTGAAAATTTCCGCCGACCACGCCGCGCTGCCCGCGATTAACAGCAGGGCGGCGACCAGCATTTGTGCAGATTGAAACGTTCGGTTGGCGCGCATTTGATACGTCCTCGGTGAGATTTGCCTGTCTAAGAGCGGCGATTGTTCCAGCATATGCCCCCGGATGCAATGCGCACAGGCACACGAGCGCTTAACCCTGTGCGGGGTTTGATGTTGATATAATCGTGATTTTACTCAGCCCATGCGCGCACTACTGTTTTTGTTCCTGTTCGGCATCGTCTCTTCGTCCCACGCGCAGCCAGCCGCGCCGACAATCGCCGCCAAATCCCACCTGCTGCTCGACTTTCACAGTCAGCACGTGCTCTCCAGCCAGAACGCGATGGAGCGCGTGGAACCGGCATCGCTTACCAAGCTGATGACCGCCTACCTGACTTTTTCCGCGCTCAAACAGAAACAGATACAGACGACGCAGGCCGTGACCGTTTCGCAGCGCGCGTGGAAAGCCGAAGGTTCACGCATGTTTATCGAACCGCGCAAACCGGTCACGGTGGACGAACTCATGCGTGGCATGATCGTGCAATCCGGTAACGATGCATGTATCGCGCTTGCCGAACTCATCGCCGGCAGCGAAGAAGCGTTTGCGCAGATGATGAATCGCGAAGCGCAGCGACTCGGCATGAAAGGCACGCACTTCGTCAACTCGACCGGGCTGCCTGACCCGCAACACTACGCAACCGCGTACGATCTGGCGCTGCTAGCCATCGCCATCATTCGCGATTTTCCGGAATACCATCCACTGTACTCGATGAAGGAATATCGCTACAACAACATCACCCAGGCGAATCGCAACCGCCTGCTGTGGTCGGATCCCACGGTCGACGGCATGAAGACCGGTTTTACGGAGAACGCCGGCTATTGCCTGATCACCTCCGCTCGTCGCGGCGAGCGCCGTTTGATATCTGTGGTAGTGGGCACCGCGTCCGAACCGGCACGTGCCACGGAAAGCCAGAAGCTGCTCAATTTCGGCTTTCAGTTTTACGACAGTGTAAAGCTGTACGAAAAGAACCAGACCGTCATGACGCTGCAGATATGGAAAGGCAGCAGCAACGAGATCAAGGCCGGATTTCTCGAGGACTTGTTCGTCAGCGTGCCCAAAGGGCAGGCGGACAAGCTGAAAGCGAACGTAGAAAGCCGCCAGCCGCTGCTGGCGCCGGTCAGCGCCGGGCAGAAAATCGGCGTACTGAAAATCACGCTGGACGGCAAACCTTACCTCGAAGTTCCGGTCGTCGCGCTGGAAGGTGTCAGCCTCGCCGGTATATTGGGGCGCGGCTGGGATACGATACGGCTGTTGTTCAAATAGCCCACAGGACGGATACGCCGTGCCCACCGATATCGTTTATCTCAACGGCGAATTCTTGCCGCTTGCGGAAGCGCGTATCCCCGTGCTCGACCGCGGCTTCATTTTCGGCGACGGCGTTTACGAGCTTATTCCGGTTTATTCCCGGCGTCCGTTTCGGATCATCGAACATCTTAACCGGCTGCAACGCAGCCTCGACAGCATCCGCCTGGTGAATCCATTGCCTATCGCGGATTGGGAAAAGCTGATCAATGACATGATTGCGCGTCATTCGGGCGATGATCAATCGCTCTACCTGCAGATTACCCGTGGACCCGCGCCACGCGCTCATGAGTTTCCGAAGCACGTCACGCCTACCGTATTCATGATGAGCACGCCCTTGGCCACACCGCCGCGCGCGCAGGTCGAGAACGGTGTGGCCTGCATCACGACCACCGACTTTCGCTGGCTCAAGTGCGATGTCAAATCCGTGTCGCTGCTCGGCAATTGTCTGCTCAAACAGATGGCGGTGGACGCCGGCGTGGCCGAGGTCGTGATGTTTCGCGATGGCTCGCTGACCGAGGCAGCGGCCAGCAATGTGTTCGTGGTGCGCGATGGCGTTGTGCTGGGACCGTCCAAAAACAACCTGATCCTCCCCGGCATCACGTACGACGTGGTGTATGAAATCGCACGTCGGAACGCCATTCCGATCGAGCTGCGCACGGTGTCGGAACAGGAGGTGAGAACCGCGCAGGAAATCTGGCTGACTTCGTCAACCAAGGAAGTGCTGGCGGTGACCACACTGGATGGCCATGCTGTCGGCGGCGGCGCGCCCGGCCCCGTGTTTCGCCGCATCCACGCGCTGTACCAGGACTACAAGAACACCGTCATGCGTCGGGTTACCTAAGAGTGCCTAACCTAATGAAACACGAGTGCGTCCACTATGTTAGGCACCCTAAGCAACAGGCACTTGACTCCGGCCATGCCTGAACCATCCCTGATTGAGTATCCATGCGAATTTCCCATAAAAATCATGGGACATACGCGAACCGGATTTGCCCAGGCGATTCTTGAAGTCATCACCCGCCACGCACCGGACTTCGACGGCGCCACCATGGAAATGAAATCCAGCAAGCAAGGCAAGTACCTGAGCATCACCTGCACGATAAATGCAACTTCGCGCGAACAGCTCGACGCGGCCTATAAAGAGCTGTGCGACCATCCGATGGTGGTAATGGTGCTTTAACCCTGTGAGCCGTAAGCGGTGAGCGGTAAGGAGTGA
Source organism: Betaproteobacteria bacterium (assembly GCA_947476215.1). Classification (GTDB taxonomy): domain Bacteria; phylum Pseudomonadota; class Gammaproteobacteria; order Burkholderiales; family SG8-41; genus PALSA-1004. The sequence goes on along the minus strand of CANJQI010000073.1, from coordinate 9,539 downwards.
AGCGTGGGGAACGAGCAGAGAGCGCTAGACGTGAAGGGTGAGGAGAACGTCAGCGTCCAACGCGGAATCGCCAACGACTTACTGCTTACCCCTGACCGTTCACCCGTCGTAAGACGGCTCGGCCTTGTGGACTACGAACCTACTTGGCGTGCGATGCAGGACTTCACCGCACGGCGCGGCGCAGACACACCTGACGAGCTATGGGTATTGCAGCACCCGCCGGTCTACACGCTGGGCATTGCAGGCAAGGCGGAACATTTGCCGCGTATCGACAACGGCATTCCGCTCATTAAAATCGATCGTGGCGGGCAAATCACCTATCACGGTCCGGGCCAGATTGTCGTTTATTTATTGCTCGACATGCGGCGACTGGGGCTGAGCGTGCGCCCGCTGGTGCGGTTGATGGAACAATCCGTCGTTAATACGCTCGCTGAATATGGTGTGGTGGCGCATGGCCGTGTCGATGCGCCTGGCGTTTATGTGGATGACGCGAAAATCACCGCGCTGGGTCTGCGCATCAAACGCAACTGCTGTTATCATGGACTTGCGCTCAACGTCGACATGGACCTCGCGCCATACGCCGCCATCAATCCCTGTGGCTACCCGGGGCTGACGGTCACCCAGGCACGGGCGCTCGGCATCGCGGACGCGCTGGAGTCGATAGGCGACAAATGCGTTGAACATCTATTGAGATTGCTGCAACCACATTGAACTGGCGGCCATGACCACCATCACCGAAAAGCAAAAAGGCGCGGCCAAGACTTCCCGCGCACACGGCAAGTCCGCGATTCCTATCGTTCCTGTGGAGCGTCTGAAAAAACCGGACTGGATACGCGTCAAGATGGGCAACAGCCAGCGCTTCCATGAGATCCGCAAAATTCTGCGCGACAACCAATTGCACACCGTGTGCGAGGAAGCATCGTGCCCGAACATCAGCGAGTGTTTCGGCAACGGCACGGCGACCTTCATGATACTGGGCGATCTGTGCACGCGACGCTGTCCGTTCTGCGACGTGGCGCATGGCCGTCCCAAGCCGCCCGATGCCGATGAACCACTCAATCTTGCGCGCACCATCGCCACGCTGAAACTGCGCTATGTCGTGATCACCAGCGTCGACCGCGACGATCTGCGCGACGGCGGTGCACAACACTTTGCCGATTGCATACGCAGCGTGCGCGAACTGTCGCCCACGACGAAAATCGAAGTGCTGGTCCCGGATTTCCGTGGCCGGCTCGATACGGCGCTGGGGATACTCGCCGGTGACCCGCCCGACGTCATGAACCACAATCTGGAAACCGTGCCGCGCCTCTACAAGCATACGCGGCCCGGCGCGGACTATCAGAACTCGCTTACGCTGTTGAAGAATTTCAAGTCAAGATTGCCGAATGTTTTGACCAAGTCAGGCCTGATGCTGGGCCTGGGTGAAACCGACGAGGAAATCGTCGCCGTCATGCAGGACTTGCGCGAACACGGCGTGGAAATGCTGACCCTGGGCCAGTATCTGCAGCCAAGCGCGCACCATCTGCCGGTGCTGCGCTATGTCGAGCCTGCGGTATTCGAACGTTTCGAACAGCGCGCGCATGAGCTGGGGTTTTCGCATGCCGCATGCGGACCCATGGTGCGATCTAGCTATCACGCCGACGCACAGGCCCACAATGCCGGTGTCACGCCATGACCACCAAGCGTGCCACCACCGTGCTGCGCGAATTGATTGCAGCACCGGGGCTGATCGTGGCCCCGGGCGTGGCCGACGCGCTCAACGCGCGGCTCGTTGCTGCCGAGGGATTCAAAGCTATCTACATGACCGGCGGCGGCACGTCCGCTGTCAGACTCGGCATGCCGGATGTTGGGCTCATCACCTTGCCGGAAATGGCCGACAACGCGGGACGCATTGCTGATGCCTCCGGGTTGCCCGTCATCTCCGACGCGGACACAGGTTATGGCAACGTGCTCAACGTGCAGCGCACCGTGCGCGCCTTTGAAAAAGCCGGCGTGGCGGCGATACATCTCGAAGACCAGGAACTGCCCAAACGTTGCGGGCACCTGAGCGGCAAAACTCTGATCCCGACGGCGGAGATGGCCAACAAGATACGCGCCGCATGCGATGCACGCACCGATCCCGACTTCGTCATCATTGCACGCACCGACGCTGTGACGGTGGAAGGACTGGATGCCGCACTGGAACGTGCCAGGGCCTACGAGGCCGCGGGCGCCGACATGATCTTCGTGGAATCGCCACTCAATCGCGAGCATTGCACGGCCATACCGCGCGCGTTCAAGGCGCCGGCACTGTTCAACGTGTCGGTGAGCGGCAAAACCCCGCTGCTGACCGCCACGGAACTCGCCGCGCTGGGTTACAAGGTCGCGATCTATCCCAACTTCGCGATCCTTGCCGCCATACCCGCAGTGCGCAATTATCTGCGACAGCTCCGGGAAACAGGTGCGGTCGCCGATCTGATGCAGGGCATGGCAACGTTCACCGAATGGTTCGATCTGGTCGGCATGCCGGACGTGAAAAACGTCGAAGAACGTTACGGCCTGCCCGCGGAGAAACGGGCTAAATACTTATGAAAAACATAAGGTTGTGTACGTTTTTGACTACGACAATGAGTGCCGCCTTGCTCGCTGGAATTGCACCGGCAAGCGCGCAAACATATCCCAACCGCCCGCTCCGCTTCATCGTGCCGTTTTCACCCGGCGGCTCAACCGACACGCTGGCACGCACGCTGGGGCAGAAACTCGGCGACGCGTTCGGCCAACAGATCGTGGTCGACAACCGTGCCGGTGGCGGCGGCAACATCGGCACCGAGATGGTGGCGCGTGCGCCCGCCGACGGTTACACCATCCTCCTCGGTTATATCGCCAATCTCGCCATGGAACCCGGCGTAAATCCGAATCTGCCGTTCGATCCTGTGCGGGATTTCGCACCGATCGCGCTGGTTGCGACATCGCCGAATATTTTCGTCGCGCACCCGTCGGTACCGGCAAAAACCATTAAGGAGTTCATCGCCTATGCCAAGGCCAATCCGAGGAAGATCACGTTCGCAACCGCCAGCATGGCGGTGGTGCTGACCGGCGAACTTCTCAACAACGCCGCCGGCATACAGATGCAAAGCGTGCCGTACAAGGGAACCGGACAAGCCGTGATCGATCTGCTCGGTGGGCAAGTGCACACCATGTTCAGCGGCATGTCGTCGGTGTTGCCGCATGTCAAATCCGGCAGGCTGCGTCCGCTGGCGGTTACGGGCGCGCAACGCTGGCCCGCCGTACCCGATGTTCCTACCGTCGCCGAATCCGGATTTCCTGGCTTCGAAGCCAGCGTCTGGTTCGGCGTGCTGGCCCCGGCGCGCACGCCCAAACCCATCATTACTCGCCTCAATCAAGAAATCATCAAAGCGCTTTCCCTGCCCGACGTCAGGGAACGACTAAGCAACGTCGGGTTCGAAATCGTCGGCAAAAGTCCGGAGGCGTTCAGCGCTTACATCAAGAGTGAAGTGACGAAATGGGCGAAGGTGGCCAAGGCTTCGGGGGTGAAGCCGGAATGATGGGGTGGACGCGTTGATCCACCAAAGCCGCTCGCGTACCCGGCGATACATTTTCTCCGTTCTCCTGTCAAAGAGAACCCGACGAATCGTTTCGTGCGCAAAATCAAACAGCCGCCGGCGAATCGAACCCGGTTTTGTTCCTTCGGAAGCGTGCTCATCCATAGCCCCCTTGCCCCACGCGGGATGTCGCGGAATTGCCTGCAAGCTTTTTCAGGCGTAACGTCTGAACTGGAACGGCGATGATCAACAAAGAATTTAGCAATATTCTCGGCAGAACATGCAGTCTAGAGGTCGATTAAGAAGTCAACTAAGATGTCAACGAAATCGTCAACTAAACTTTCAACCATTTCACGTTAGTCTCCAAAAATCGTCGCATGAAAATAACGCGCGAACAGCCAGACAACAATGCTCAGAGATGGATGGACTGGCATATTCTCACTGTGGGTGAATCAGGGTTCTCCATGCTCGACATTTACGGTCGGCTTCAGCGCGGTCTGAATATAGAAGTCATTCGCCAATTTGCGGCCCGAATCAACGAAACCGATGAATCGGGTACCTTGTACCCACGCGCATCAATCAGCGCAGTCCCTTGCCGTTTTTTCCGCGACCAAGCAGAGTCTCTTGATCAATCTGTAATGGTTGATTTCAAGCGGCTGGTAACCGATTTTCTCGAAGCCAACAGACGAACTATTTTGGCATCAAGAATACTTGTCGATTTTCACGTGTCTCCAGCGCCTGTTCCGTCACGCTACATTGATGCTACAGAGGACGTCTTTCGACTTGCCGTGCCAAACAACCCAGTGAATGAGGTAGTAATTTTTTCATGAGAATAAAGACTAACTTTAAATGCAACGGACCGCTTTCGGCGGCCGTTGATTATCGACGTTATGCCCCTTAGACGAGGAAGCCATGAGCAGCGATTCTTCAATGTATGAAACAGCCAAGTCATTGGCCAGGAATCCGTTGGGTATCATTGCACTGTTCATTGTGCTTGTGTATGCAGTTGCTAGCGTCGTAATCAGCCTCGCAAAGGCAGAGTTCTATCAAAATCCGTTTCATCCGGCCGTTCTTTTTCTCGCAATCTTTCCGCTTGTGGTGCTGTGTGTTTTTGCGTACTTGGTCGCAAAGTACCATCGCAATCTATACGCCCCACAGGATTACAAAGATGAAGGCAATTTCTTTGGAAGCCTGAAGGTACCCGAAGCGTTGGGCAGCGGAGCCAACGGCGTCGCCACTTCGGATGCAAGCGGTAAGAAGACGGACTCGCTAATTGCCTCGTCAATTGAAAGTTCTTACAAGAAATTAATTTCGTTCGGTTATGTCCTGATACATCAAGCGGAAGTGGTGCAGGCACGTACTTCGCCAAAATCAGGCAGATACAGAATTCGAGTGTGGATCGAATCGATCGATCAGCGGAAACCTATCTCGGATATCGCTTCCGTCACCTACCATGTATGGCCCGATTTCAATTCACCGGTCCTTTCCACCTCCGATCAAGCCTCGAACTTCGACCTTTGGCTTTCCGTGTATGGTGAGTTTCCAGTGCTCGCTCTCGTCACGACGAAAAGCGGTGAGACCTATGAACTACAGCGATTCATTGATTTACCGGGACGCCCGCCGGATTGAGTGGCATAACCGCTTGTTGCTGCGGACGGGCCACCAGCGTCGCGCCAAGTCAAGTGTCCACATGGCCCGCCGCAGAACAATACGTTAGGCCTGAAAGTCGTCCTTCTCACAGGCGGATGCAATGAAGATACGTTCACTTGTCGCAGCGGCAAATATCGGGGTCATGTTCTTGCTTGCGGTCGGCATCGCGGCGGAGGCCGCTGAAGTAAAAGTTCTGAGCGGGATCGGGATGCGCCCGGTCATGGAAGACCTCGGGCCGAAGTTCGAGCGCGCGACCGGACACAAGCTCGCGATCACGTTCGCCGGCTTGGACGCGGTCGTAAAGCGTGTCCAAGAGGGCGAAACCGCCGATGTCGTCATCATTGTTCGGCAGGGGATCGACAGCTTGGTGAAGGACGGCAAGGCTGCTGCGGGCAACGTGACTGTCATCGCGCGCTCGGGCGTTGGCGTCGCCGTTCGCAAGGGCGCCCTCAAGCCCGACATTTCGTCGCCCGAAGCCTTGAAGCGCACGCTGCTCGCTGCAAAGTCGATCACCTATGGCAATCCGGCATGGAACAGCCCGGGCGGCAGCCATTTCGCCAAGGTGCTCGATCGGCTGGGGATCGCCAACGAGATGAAATCGAAGACGGTCTTCCTCCCCAAGCCTGGGCCGGTTGGAGTTTTGGTCGCAAACGGCGAAGCCGAGATCGGCGTGCAGCAATTGCCGAACCTTATTTCGGTCGCAGGCATCGAGATCGTTGGCCTGCTACCGGGTGATCTGCAGGACACGATCATCCTTGCGGCGGCGATCATGGGAAGCGCAAGGGATCCCGCGGCATCGAAGGCGCTGGTCAATTTCCTGCGCACGCCAGAGGCGGCGATTGTGATCAAGGCGAACGGCATGGAGCCGGGCGCTCCGTAGTCATGTTCATCGAATTCGCAGGGCCTAACCGTGCGCTGAAGACGGACCCTTCGCAAGCGGTCTTCGCCCGCTTGCTTCGCGCCGCTTAGCGCTATCGTTAGGCCTTAACACAGAGGAGAGATATCATGAATCGAGTTTCCAGGGTTGTTGCTGTATTGATCGCAACCATAGTAGCCGGGCAAGCCCAAGCACAGCAGCCCGGGCAAGGTGGTTGCATCAAGGATGCGCTCGGACAAATTGTTTGTTCGCCTCCGGGTGGCGGAATATACAAGGACGTACTTGGCCAAATTGTTTGTGGCCGGGGGCAATGCATCCGCGATGTGTTGGGACAGATCGTCTGTTCGTCACAGCTTAGCGGTTACGCCACCAAAGATGTTTTGGGGCAAGTGGTGTGCACGGGCGGATGTGAACCAGCATCATCGTCGAACTGCCAGCGTCCGCAGTAGAGCGATTCCTGATTGCCACTTATCAACATTATTGAAGGAAGATCATGGCACTTGAATATATGCGCGACGAAATGCTTCGTCAGATCAAGGCGCAATTAGGGTCGGAAGCACAAGTCGCTGCTTATCATTCCGCTTGGAATGACGCCATACTGAATAGTGGAAAGCCGTTGCCTTGTCCCTCGTGCTACATGAAAGGGGATATCCGTCGGTTGAAACCAATCAGCGAAGAACACGGCATCGCCGTAGTCCGGTGCGAGCACTGCCGCGAGACATTTGAGTTCGATAGCCCAGAGATAAGGTGAAGGCGATTACGATGGCACTCAACCATGGTCTGGCCTAACACTGCGCTCCAAGAGACGCTCCGCGATAAAGCCGCGCAGCGCCTCTGAGCTTGGACGTTATACGTCTTGAGCACATAAGGCACACGGTGGTAATATCTCCAATGTGAAGCCCATCAGATGGAATGCAGAGAAAAGCCTTTCGCTTAAAGCCGAACGCGGTGTCTCGTTCGAGGAAATACTCTCCGCCATCTCGCAAGGCGGTCTTCTCAAAGTTATGGAACACCCGAATCGTGCAAAGTACGGGCATCAAAAGATGCTCGTGGTCCGAATACGCGAGTATGCGTACCTTGTTCCTTACGTTGAGAATGCTCAGGAGATTTTCTTGAAAAGCATCATGCCGAGTCGCAAGGCTACTCGGGAATTTTTAACGGGAGACAAGTGACATGGGCAGCGAACGACTGTTGGAACAGGAAATACTCGCCTCTTTCGAACGCGGCGAATGGGGCCCCGCGCGGAATCAGAAAGGTGAAATCGCGCGGTTTAAAGCAGCAGCGGCGGCTACGCTGCTGAAGAACAAACGGGTAAACATCAGAATTTCCTCGCGGGATTTGGAGGGTTTGCAAGCCAAAGCCGCAGAGGAAGGAGTCCCTTACCAAACCCTTATGGCAAGCGTCCTTCACAAGTTTGTGTCGGGTCGCTTGGTCGATACACAAAGACGTATAACTACGCGTTCAACGCGGCCGCGCGTAAAGGTTGCGCGCGCCGGTTAACTCGACGTTGGACGTCAAATGAACGCTTCTGAGGCTGCTGCTTGGATCGGCGCCATCACGGGATCGCTAGCGCTGTTATGGGACATCATTAAGTGGGGCAGGACTGGGCCACGAATTCGTGTCTCTGTCGCACCAAACATGACCACTTATGGATCAGCCGAAATGCTGCTTGGTAAGGAAGTGTGCATCTTGATTGAAGCCAACAACATAGGTGATGGAAAAACCACTGTCACCCATCTTGTCGGCTTCTACTATGACTCGTGGATAAAACAGTTCCTTCGCCGCAAACCTAAGAATTCGATGGTTGTGCCAGACCCAACACCAGGTAGGCTACCGTACGTCCTTGACAAGGGTGAGAGGTGGGCAGGGATGATGGAATAGACCGAAGAACTTGCCAGAATGAGCCGGAGCGACTACCTGTTCTGTGGTGTCTATCACTCGACATCAAGACGACCTGTCGTCGCTCGACTTGTCATACGTGACGGCAAATCCGATGCATCAATTGGAGGGTAAGTTAAATGCGCACACTGCATAGAAGCACCATCGCTATTGTGGTCAGTATATTTCTTGTTGGTGCTTGCGGGGCCGATACGGCTTCTGACAAAACATGTTTTGATGCCGCGCGTGCACAAGCAGAGGCGATGGGCAGACTAAGTGACGTGCGACCGAATAACGTTACTGAGTTCGCTGCTTGGACAGATGCAATTGCGGCCGCAACCGAGTGGAAGAAAAAGGCTTGTAGCAATACTAAGGGCGAGTTCGATGACCAAGTCCAGAAATGGCGCCAATCTCAAGCAAAGTGACGTCCAACCCCAACCCAGCAGTCCACACGGCCGCTGCGCGATAAAGCCGCGCAGCGCCGGTGACTTCTACGTTCGGCGGCGGAGGAGGCACCGATGGGTATGTTCGACCGGCTCCGGGGGGCGTCTCGCCCCAAGACTTTGAGCGCACCCTCGGATGAGCCAAGAGACGCGCCGGGCAACCGACGCATCGTCAAGACGGCTCGCACCTTGGAGGAGATCAACGAGGCCGCCCGAAAGGGGTTCAGGCCCCTCGTCAAGGCGGTGCAGCCGGGAAAAGACATCCACCACATGGTGGCCGTCTTCCAAGACCCCGAGACCGGCGAGATCGAGTTGTCGGGGGATGTCCGCAGCGGCGGTCGCGGCGAGAGAGTAATCGACTACACGTTGTACTACCCGTACCACTTCCAGAACCCATTCGCTGCGTACTTGCTGCCCCGCGACCTCGCCGTCGGGGAAGAGGTGTGGCTGGACGATCTGATCGAGGATGTCGTGGCGGTGTGGGGCAACCAGGGGTATCAACCGCGGCTCGAAGCAGGCCCGGCGGTATGGAACGGTGCGGACTTCGAGGTCATACACCAAGCGGACCAGTGGATCGGGTAGCCGTGCAGGAGCCGCTATGAAGTTCGACCCAAACACGAGAGAGCTATTCACCGACGCTGGGGAGTTGGTGAAGGTGCTGCACTGCCCACTGCGGATGCGCTGGGAGCAACTCGGTAAGTGTGCCGGTTCCACGCACCGCACGTGTGGTAAATGCGATCATCCCGTACTCGACACGGCGGCGCTGTCGGACGCGGAGGTGTTAGCGACGGTTCGCATCGACCCGTCAGCTTGCCTCTGCATTCGAGCCAGCCAGGCAAACGTGACCCTGATCCCGAGCAGGCACGCCGAACCAGTCGCTGCAGCAGACGGCGGGGGCATGTGGAACTATCTAGATTCGTAGCTCACCCGTCCCCCGCCGCTGCTGAGCTCGGTCGTTCGGCGGCTTCTCGGGCAACACACCAACGTGAAAGGGAAATATGAAATCCTTCTTCTCCACGATTCTTATTGATGCACCAGCTTCGCGTGTGTGGGGCATTCTCACGGACTTGGCCAGTTGGCCGACATGGAACCCGACCGTGGACAACGTCGACGGATCGGCCGCCCTGGGAAACACAATCACTGTTTACG
>CANJQI010000072.1 GCA_947476215.1 Betaproteobacteria bacterium | reverse complement strand
ATCAGGCGCATCTTCACGCATTACGAAACGATTTTGCATAATGCTCAAGCCCGTAATCCTCATGCCGTCCGAGACAACAAGCGCCGCGGTCGGATCAAACAGACGGTGGCGTTCAGCCTGCTGCACCGCATGCGCGAACACGCCGCAGAGGTGCTGCGTTTCGCGACCGATCTGCGCGTACCGTTTACCAACAATCTCGGCGAGCGTGCCATCCGTATGCCTTAGGTGAAGCAGAAAATCTCCGGATGCTTTCGCACGCTTAAGGGCGCGCAGAACTTCTGCATCATTCGCTCCTATCTCGATACCATGCATAAGCAGGGCCATAATCTGTTCGAGGTACTGCGTCTGACCTTCATGGGACAATCACCCATCCCTGCTTCAGTCTGAACAGTCACGATTTTTCAATGGTTGGCGCAGGGATGCGTCCTGCGGGATGTCGCAGCTTGCCCTGCTTACGCAGATAAGCCATGTAAGCCGAGAGAGTTTCATGCTTTTGAGCGTTTACCTCCTTGGCTCGCCACACTTCGTGCATCACGCGGTCAGCATTCTTCATTTGAGACTCTCCAGCATTTCCTCAGGTGTTGCGATCACGGGCACACGCGGAACCAAGTCGATCAAAGCGTGTTCAATATTTCTGCGCGCTAAAGCGCTGACGATATGGCGAAAATTCCAACTGGCAATAAACTGCACTTTGTGCAGGGCTGCAATGGCATTATGTGCTGCGTCGGTAAATGCCTTGCCAGGCACTGCTTTTCTACGAATTAAATGGCGCGCCAGATCTTCTACGCCAGAGTGTAAATCCAGTAATGTCAACGTTTTACAATACACCATGCGGTTAACTACCGCGTCATTGTCGCCGATTCGCACTTCTGCCAAGACAGCATCTGCCGCCAATAGGTCAAGTTGGGCGCGTTTTTTCCATGACTGACAGGAAAAATGCTGGCGTGTTTCGTTGATGGCGTCGGCACTGGGCCGTGCGGCCAAATAGCTGATAACGGAGGTTTCAACATAGACCCGCAGTTGCATACGGCAATTCTACGAGCTTGAGCGCACGGCGTGCAATTCCTTTTGTGCCGCATGCTTCTGGCAAAGAGTCCCGGGCGGATGGCCGCTTGAAAATACAGGCGTAGGGGCCGGCCCCTACGCAATTTGCACCAAGGTCTGACCTCGACAGACCATCAGGATCCACGAAGCAAGGGAGTAGTGACGGCGGCGACATGGGTATGCCGCCCTACGCTCCTGAAATGCGTGCCCTCACCCTCGGCCCTTCGCCCGCTGGAATTATGTTCGACGCTTGCCCCTCCCTTCCCCCCCGCGCTTCGCGCAAAGGAGGGCATTGCGACTTGTCTGGACGCCGATGGGATGCCGCTATGGGCTACTGTCACGGCTTGAACACCATCGGACCTACAGCGCGCGCACCTTCACCGTCTTGCCTTTTACTTTGCCGGCCGTCAATTTGCGCACCGCTTCCTGTGCGATGTCGCGCGCGACGGCGACATAGGTTGACATCTCGGTCACGGTGATTTTGCCGATTTGCTCCTTTTTGAATCCCGCTTCGCCTGTCAATGCACCCAGCAGATCACCGGGCCGGATCTTCTCCTTGCGTCCGCCGAGTATCAGCAGCGTAACCATGGGTGGCGCCAGCGGCGCGTTATTCTCGCTCTTCAGTGAGTCCAGGGTGTGCCACTCCGGCTCCATGCCCGCCATCTTGGCGATCCCCTGCACGCGATGCATTTCAGATGGACTGCACAGGCTGAACGCCCAGCCTTCCTCATCCACGCGCCCGGTGCGTCCGATGCGGTGAATATGAATCTCGGGATCGGGCGTTACGTCGATGTTGATGACCGCTTCCAGTTGCGCGATGTCCAGACCGCGCGCCGCCACATCGGTCGCAACCAGCACCGAGCAACTGCGATTGGCGAACTGAATCAGCACCTGATCGCGTTCGCGTTGTTCCAGATCGCTATTCAGGGTGAGCGCCATGATGCCCTGTGCATGCAGCACTTCCAGCAGGGAACGGCATTGCTGTTTGGTATTGCAGAACGCCAGGGTGCTGACCGGACGGTAATGTTTGAGCAAGGCAGTAGCGGCCTCCAACCGCTTATCATGGCTCACCTCATAGAAGCGCTGACGTATCTTGCTGCTTTCATGCTGTTCCAGCAGTTTCACTTCCTGCGGCTGGCGCATGAACTGGCGTGCCATGCCCGAGATGGCTGCCGGGTAGGTCGCCGAAAATAACAACGTCTGGCGTTGTGTCGGACATTGCTTCACCACAAAGGCGATGTCGTCATAGAAACCCATGTCCAACATGCGATCCGCTTCATCCAGCACCAATGTATTGAGTGCATCGAGCTTCAGACTGCCGCGCTCCAGGTGATCCAGGATACGGCCCGGCGTGCCGACCACGATGTGGGCGCCGTGCTCCAGACTGTCGCGTTGCGGACGCATTGTGGTACCGCCGCACAGTGTGAGTATCTTGATGTTGTCCACCGAACGTGCAAGACGCCGCATCTCCTGCGTCACCTGAGTCGCCAGTTCCCGCGTCGGACACAACACCATGGCCTGCACCCCGAAGTGGCGCGGGTTGAGCTTGGTGAGCAGCGGCAGCGCGAACGCCGCTGTCTTACCGCTGCCAGTCTTCGCCTGCGCGATGAGGTCGTGCCCGGCAAGTGTGATGGACAACGTGGCCGCCTGTATCGGTGTCATGTTCAGATAACCGAGTTGCTGCAGGGTATTCAGCGTAGCAGGAGACAGTGGCAACTCGTTGAAAGAGCGTGCGCCTGCTTTGCCTGCTTTGGGAGCGGGATGCGAATTATTTTCAGTGATATTCATTTGTTCATTTCCGCCGCTGGTACATCATTTATTGATCTTTCCAAAATTCATGACAACCACGCGTCATTCCGGTGAAAATCGGAATTCAGTGTGGTCATCGAGGTTTCCGTCGGTGATTCTGGGTCCCGGCGTACGCCGGGACGACAATCCCACTATGCGGGTGCGTTTCGTTCTGCCAACTGACATTGACCGGACGCAGTGCCGTGCCATTGTAAGCGCTCAAGCACTATCATCCCCTGTAAAATGAAAGCATGATAAGCCCACCGAAGACAACCAGCCGCCCACCAATGGAGGGAATCACTCTCGAAGCCATTGTCACACAACTGTCCGAGAGCATGGGCTGGAAGACGATGGCGGATGCCATATCGATCCGTTGCTTCACGCACGACCCCAGTATCAAATCCAGTTTGAAGTTCCTCAGGCGCACACCTTGGGCACGTGCCAAAGTGGAGCAACTGTATTTGCAGCACATTCAAATCGGCTCGAGTAACCCAAAATGAAAGCGCCCCAAAAGTATCGCACCGCTGGTGGGTACGGATTCAATGCAGAATGGAATTGCCCTCGGCAGAGGATCACTCAGGGGTCATGCCCGCGGCCTTCACGAGGCGTCCCATTAATGTCGTCTCCGAGGCGATAAAGGCAGCGAATTCCTGGGGGCTACCGGGCGCGGGATCAAGACCAGCCTGACGGAATTTGGCTTTCACTTCGGGCTCGGCGAGCGCCTTGCGCACGAATAGGTTGATCTGGTCGATGCGGGTTTTGGGTGTGCGCGCTGGGGATGACGAACAGGATGGGCTTGTTTGGGAAGGTTTGGGCGTAGCCAGCCGTGGCGGTGAGCGATACGAAAAGCGCGGCCGCAGAGTGCATTACGATTGATTTGTTTTTCTCGGGCATATGATTTCCGTGTGCGTTCATTGGTCTCAAGAAGCTTGAAGATTACATGTTAATCCGACTTGCGCAACCAACCCCGCGCCCGCGCCTTCGGCTCCTTCCCCGGAACGAGAGGAATACAAGACCCTTGCTCCCCGCGACCATGCCTGTCTGGGCATGGTCGATGAATTCGGCGCTGTTCCGATTGTGTCTGCGCCTGATATCAGGGCAAGGCTTTCCTGGCGACCTGGATTGCATGCCAAACCTTGGATGGCGTCAGAGGCAAATCGAGATGCAGTATGCCCAGCGCACGCAACGCGTCCAGCACGCCGTTGGCCAGCGCGGGCAGCGACGCGGTGCAGCCGGATTCACCGACACCCTTGATGCCGAGCGGACTGACCGTGCTCAACGTGGGATGCACTTCCATGCTTGGCGCAGGTAGCCAACCGGCGCGCGGCATCGTGTAGTCCATGAAACTCGCGGTCAACATCTGTCCCGTGGCACGCTCATACAGAACGTGTTCGCCGAACACCTGGCCCGCACCCTGCGCGATACCGCCGTGCAACTGCCCTTCCACGATGGCGTGATTGATAATCACGCCGCAATCATCGACCACGCAATAGGAAAGTATCCGCGTAACGCCGGTGTCGGGATCGACCTCAAGTTCAACGATATGACAACCATTGGGAAAGGTGGAACCGAAGATGCCCTCGCCGATGACACTTTTCTCGCCTGACTTCGCAAGATCCGCAAGTTTAAGACGGCGATCAATTTCGGTCGAATAGAATTCGCCCTTCGCATAACGGATCTGCGACGGTTCGAGTTTGAGTTCCAGCGCGGCGAGTGCCTTGCCTTCCTCAATCAGTTTTTGCGCGGCGACATAACACACGCTGCCGGCGCCCACCGTGCTGCGCGAGCCGCCGGTGTGATGTCCCTCCAACGTGCTGCCGGCCGCGCACTGCACCACCCTGACCTGCTCGCGCGGTATGCCCAACGCATCGGCGACTATCATGGCCTGCGTGGTTTCATGGCCCTGCCCTTGCGACTTGGAAACGGTATGCACGGTCACGATGCCATTAGCATCGAGTTTGAGTTCGATCTGTTCCGATTCCTGAGCTCCGCCGGTATTCTCGATCACGCACGAAATACCGATACCGCGCAGCATGCCGGATGCCGCCGATTGCGCGCGGCGTTCGGCATAGCCGTCCCAGTCGGCGAGTTTGAGGGCTTTTATCAGCATGCCCGGTAAATCCGCATTTTCGTAGACCGATTCGGTTCCCGTGCGATACGGAAACGCCTCCGGCGGAATGAAGTTGCGCCGCCTGATTTCCACCATGTCGATGCCGAGTTCGGCGGCAGCCTGATTCACCAGCCGCTCGACGGCATAGGCGATATCGGGACGACCCGCGCCGCGGTACGAGGATATGGGCGCGGTATTCGTAAACACCACCCGGTAGTTCGCATACAACGCAGGTATGTGATAGACGCCGGACATGCAGGTGCGGGTATTGCGTATATGACCGGGGGCCGAAGGCGCCAGATAAGCGCCCATGTCGTTGATCCAGTGCATGCGCATGGCGAGAAATTTTCCATCGCGGTCCAGCGCTAGTTCAGCGTCTATGACGTTGGCGCGCCCGTGGGCGTCGGCGAGAAATCCATCGACGCGCGACGATACCCATTTCACCGGCCTGCCTGCCGTTTTCGCCGCCAGCATCAGTGCGCAATATTCTGGATAAGCGATGACGCGTTGCCCAAATCCGCCGCCGACATCGCGCACGTCGAATTTGAGCAGCTTTTCCGGGACCTGGCTGTACGCCGAAATCTGTTTGCGCAACGTGGTGACGCCCTGCATGCACAGGTTGAACGTGTACTCGCCGTTTACCGTGTCGTAAGCGACGAGACAGGCGCGCGGTTCCATCGGACTGGGCGCGACGCGAGTGACGTCAACCTTGAGGCGTGTGATGTGCGCTGCCACGGCAAATGCTTTTTCAACATCCTGCGCATTGCCCGCCTCGGTTTCCAACGTCAGATTACCAGGAACATCTTCATGCAGCCGTGGCGCATTCGGCGCCAGCGCTTCTTCCGGTCGCACCACGCATGGCAAATCACGGTATTCAATCTCGATCAAATCGGCAGCGTCCTGCGCCGCCGCGGCGCTGGAGGCCACGACCAATGCCAGCGCCTCGCCCACAAATCGCACCTTGCCGTGCGCCAGCGCCGGGCGCAAGGGTGCGAGCGCCTGAGTACCATTGATCCCGGGAAACCTCAGCGTATGGGGCATGCGCGTGTAGCCGGCATTGATTGCGTCCATGCCGGTAAAAACATGCGTTACGCGCGGATATTTGACGGTGTGCTGGATGTCTACCGAAAGAATATGCGCGTGCGCGCGGTCTGCACGCAGAAAATAACCATACAGTTGCCCTGGCGCGTTCCAGTCGGAAGCAAACTTGCCGCGTCCCGTAATGAGCCGCATATCCTCTACGCGGTTGCCGCGCATGGCGTGTTGATTCTGAGCGTGCAAGGTGTGTACTCGGGATGATTCGTAATGCTCCGATGGTAAACCCGGGAGGCATGCGATTTCCAGCCCTGTGCGACGTGCTGTGCTGTGTACCGCCATCCACCATCTGTTAAGATAACGCGCTGCGCGCCGGTTGCGGAATCTCAATACTCAAAGCGCCCATGCGCCATGAGCAATCGTATACCGGCGTGATGACGCTGAATGCCTCTACCAAATTCTGAACCCGTCATAAACATATACACCACGGAGCCAACTCAATCATGAGCGAAGTCAAGCAATCCCCCTCCTCCGCAAACACGATCAGCGGCCAGCTTGCCGCATACGCGGCCGGTTTGCGCCATGAAGATCTGCCGGCGGATGTGCGTGAAATCGCGCAGCTCGTGCTCCTCGACACACTGGGTTGCGCGCTCGCGGGTTCGGTGACGGATGATTTGCGCATGATACGCACCTCTATGCTGCAGGCCGCCGGGAGCGGCGACTCGCGCCTGTGGGGCACGTCCGACCGCGCACCGCTGCCACTGGCGGCGCTCGCCAATGGCGCCGCGGTGCATGCACGCGAGATGGACGATTTTGAAGGCTGCATGCACTCAGGTTCGGTGGTTGTTCCGGCGGCTTTCTGTACCGCGGCACGTGTCGGTGCCAGCGGACGTGAATTGCTGACTGCTATCGTTGCGGGTTACGACGTTGCGCGCCGCGCCATGGATGGCGGCGGCGGATATCTCGTCTTCAAGGATCTGGGCTGGCATACCACCAGTGCGTGCGGCGGCTTCGGCGCCGCGGCAGCCGTCGGGCGCATCCTCAAACTTGATGCGCAGCGCATGCAATGGGCGCTGGGTTATGCAGGCAGCAACGCCGGGGGCACCTGGGCTTACATTCCGGACGGCGCGATGAGCAAGCGTCTGCACCCGGGGTTTGCGGCGCAGTCGGGCGTGGTGTCGGCATACCTTGCACTCAATGATGTAACCGGGCCGACGCAGATTTTCGAAGCTGCGTGGGGCGGATTCTTTCCGACCTATGTGGGCGAGCAGGCAACGCCTGAAAAAGCGGTCGATGGCCTGGGTTCCGATTTTCGTATCCGCCTCGTCGGATTCAAGCCGTACGCGGCGTGCCGCGGCAACCACAGCAGCATCGATTCGATACTGGAACTGCGCCAGCAGCATGGACTGCGGCCGGAGATGGTCGACCACGTCATCGTGAATGGCAGCCGCACTCACGTCAAACAACTGGGCAAACAAAACGTGACCACCATGCTGGACGCGCAATTCAGCATTCCGTACTGCATTGCGGTAACGCTCGCCACGGGCGGCGCCATGCTCGATCAATACACGCCGGATGGATTGCGGCGACCGGAAATTTTGGCGCTGGCACGCCGCGTCACGGTGCAGTATGACGAACGCGTCGCCGACGGTGACGAACCGTTTGTCAACGTGCATCTGACCGATGGCCGTGTATTGTCGAGCCGCGTGCTGATTGCCCGTGGCGACCGCAGGAACCCGCTCAGCGAAGAAGATCTGCGCGCCAAATTTCGCACCTCCGCGGGACAGGCCCTCACTCCGGCAAAAGTCGCAGCGTTGGAAAAAGCGATTGCGCGGGTGTCCGACATGGGAAACATCGGTGAACTCAACGAATTGCTGGTGCCGTAACCGTAGTCAGGCAGCACGCAGATTCCACGGAGCGACGCCGAGGATGGGTCGAGCCTAGCGGCACCCATCAAGTATCCTTTGCAGAAACATGCCATAGCTGATGGGTTTTGTCCCTCAACCCATCCTAAGTGCGATAAATAACCATTTTATATCAAATTGTTAGAGCGTTTTCATCCCGCCCGACCACGGTCTCGAAAAACATCAGCCGTCTACGCCGTCGAGATTTGACGGACTGGCCTTGAGTTCTCCACGGTCGATGCGCCGCACGATCTCGCTCAGCACCGCATGTGTCGGCGCAGGCACACCGATCTCTTCGCCTTTCGCGACCACCAGCCCGTTCGTATAGTCAACTTCCGAGCGGCGTCCGCGCGCGACATCACGCCCCATCGATGACGGCGACGGTTCGGTCAGCGTGGACACCCAGCTCACCAGACCATTTTGTAAGCTGGTCAGCGCGTTCGAGTTGCCGGCAGCGGCGGCGCACCAATCATCCGGGTTGATTCCAAGGACTGTTCCGACATCGTATCCTTGCGCACGCCCGACCGCGATGGCCTCGGCGGCCAGCCTGACGCCGAGGCGGTGCGGCTTGCCGCGTTTGAGAAAGACTTCATCATTGGTGTATCCGGTTGCACCCAGCAAGGCGTGGGTAATACTGTTCGCGGTCAGCTTGGTCCAGCGTTCGCCCCACAGGTTGGTGGTCACCATCGAGCAATCGACCGCGCTCAGTATCGACGCCAGTTCGGTGGCGCGCCGGGTAACCCGGCCATGCACCTCGCCGACACGGAATACCGTGTACTTGTCACCCCGCGGCTCGCGTATGCGCAGTATGTGTCCGGGCTTCTGGCAATCGACGCCTATGGTGCTCAGGATGCATCCCACGGTCTTGCCCCACCCAACCACGCCAGCAACGCGTTCCTCATTGATGCCGTTCTGCATGGAAACGACATAGCCTTGCGGTGCAAGATACTGCTGCAACATGGTTGCCGCCCACTCCGTGTCATACGATTTGGTGCAGATGATGGCGATGTCGAGCGGTTTGCGGATCAGGCTCTGCACTTCATGGATGTGCATGCATTTCACGGGTATGACTTTTTCTCCGTCGGTGCCGAGCAGATGTATGCCATTGCTCTTCATATACTCGATGTGCTGCCACCACGGATCTATCAGCACGACATCTTCTCCAGCAAGCGCCAGACGCCCCGCGACAAATCCACCCACGGCGCCCACTCCAAAAACAGCGATATGTTTTCCCATCGTTCCCCCTCGAATTACGATCGCGACTCAGTTATCGCGCAGTCCGGCATCCCTGATAAGTTTGCCCAACACCGTCATGTCGGATTTTATCGTGCTGGCGAGTTGATCGACGCTGCTCGCAACGACCTCGGAGCCGCTGTTCAGAAAACGCTCCTTGATCTCGGGCCGGTTGAGTACGCGCACAATTTCCGCATTCAGTCTATCGACGATAGCCCGCGGCGTTCCGCCGGGTGCAAATATGCCGAATACCGCCGACGACTGATATCCCGGAAGTCCCGCAGCCGCAACCGTCGGCAACCCCGGAACCAAGACCGAAGGTTCGGCGGTGGTCACCGCCAATGCCCTCAGGCGGCCGGACCGCACGTGTGGATCGGCCGAATTCGCATTCGGG
The DNA here is from genome assembly GCA_947476215.1 of Betaproteobacteria bacterium. Taxonomy (GTDB): domain Bacteria; phylum Pseudomonadota; class Gammaproteobacteria; order Burkholderiales; family SG8-41; genus PALSA-1004. The sequence continues at coordinate 17,480 of CANJQI010000072.1, read as the reverse complement.
AAAGACAACTGAAGCTCGCCGGCAATCAACGCCGCAAGCGCCGGTCCCGCGCCTTTGTATGGAATATGCACCAGCTTGATGCCTGCCATGGTCTGAAACAACTCTCCGGCAAGGTGCGGTGCCGTGCCAGCGCCACCTGAACCGTGATTCAGCGATCCGGGTTTCGATTTGGCGTAGCCAATCAGGTCCTTGATCGATTTGACCGGTAAAGACGGCTCGACCACCACCACGTTCGGCGAGCGGTTGACGAGCGATAACGGCGCAAAATCCTTGACCGGATCATACGGCGTCTTGTCGCGCATGAATGGCGACAGCCACAGCACCATGCCCGCCACCAGCATCGTGTATCCATCCGCCGGCGATTTTGCGACCAGTTCCCCCATGACAGCGGTGGCGCGGTTGTCCACAATCACCGATTGTCCCATGCTGCCGGCAAGTCCCGGCGCCAGGATGCGCGCCACGAAATCGGTGCCGCCCGCCGGTTCGGCGGCGACTATGCGTATCGGCTTGTTCGGATAGCTCTGAGCGATTGCGGACACCGGACTGAGGGCGAGCACACCCATCCAGAACGATATTGCAACGTGCTTTGTCGCGCCCATGGAAATACCTCTATTCAGAACGAATACCGGCGTCCTTGATGACCTTGCCCATGCGAGTCATTTCGGCTTTCACAGCGGCGAGAAACTCATCGGCGGAACTGGCCACCACTTCATTTCCCGCATCAAACAGCCGGCTCCTGACCTCGGGCCGGTTCAGTATCTGCACCATTTCGCGGTTAAGCCGATTGACCAATGCGGCGGACATGCGCGCGGGCGCAAGCGCGCCGGTCATGGTCACAGCCTCGTAGCCGGGCAATCCGGATGCGGCGACGGTTGGCAATCCGGGCAGCAAGACACTCGGCGCCGCACTGGTCACCGCCAGAGACCGCAGTCTTCCCGTCCTGGTATGCGCCTCCACCGAACTCGAAGTAGCGAACATCAGCTGCATTTGACCGCCCAGCAGGTCGATGACAGCAGGACCGGCGCCCTTATAGGGGATGCGCACGATGCGCACGTTCGCCATGTTCTTGAACAGTTCCGCTGCAAGGTGAGTGATGGCGCCTGTTATTCCCGACGCGTAATTGAGCGCATCAGGCTTCGATCTGGCAAGGGCAATCAGATCCTTGATCGACTTTACCGGCAGGGACGGATGTACGACAACGATGTTCGGCGTAACGACAGCGAGCGTCAACGCGGTGGTGTCGCGAATCGGGTCATAGGGCGCCTCCTGCAGCAACGGCAATAACCAGAATGAGTTGCCGGTCACCAGCAGCGTGTAGCCGTCGGCAGGTGCTTTTGAGATGATTTCACCGAGTACCACGCCGCTGGTTCGATTCTCGACGATCGCCTGCTGCCCAAGACTGGCACTCAACCCCTGCGCAAGCACGCGTGCCATGAGGTCGCTTGATCCACCCGGTGCGGCAGTCACTATGCGCACAGGTTTGGAGGGAAAATTCTGCCCCAGCGCGACTCCCATGCACGAAACACCGAGACCCACCGATAAAGCTGCGATTCGAATCAAAATACCCCCGAGCGACGCCGATTGTTTAATAGCGGGAAGGCGTCAGGTGAATTGACAATATCAACTGCGCATTATGCCGCCAAGTTGGCGCGCTGTGTTCGTCGCAGTGCGCGCGTCGTACCGCTCAATCCGATGGTGCCGCATGCTGTGTTACGATTCGCAAGGATATAGCCATTGGGCACCGACCCGGTAGGGAGGAAAAATGTTGCAGCTGCGGATACTCGTGTCGATGTTGCCACTTTTGCTTGTCAATCCCGTGGCACAAGGGCAGGACTACCCGCATAAACCGGTGCGCATAGTGACTTCCGAAGCGGGTGGCGGCAATGATTTCGTTGCGCGCGTTATCGCGCCCGCGCTTGCAGGCAACCTGCGCCAGAACGTCATCGTGGAGAATCGGAGTTCACTTATCGCGATTGAAGCGGTGGCCAGAGCACAGCCTGACGGATACACGCTGCTGTTGCCCGGCCAAACGCTGTGGATCGGTCCGTTGCTGCGAAAATTGCCCTACGATCCGATTCGGGATTTTGCGCCAATATCGATGACCAGCAAGACACCCAGTATTCTGGTCGTGCATCCGGCAGTGCCCGTGAAGTCGGTCAGGGATCTGATCGACTTGGCCAAGGCCCGCCCCGGGGAATTAAACTACGGATCGCCTGCCCTGGGTTCCGCGCAGCACCTTGCGCCGGAATTATTCAAGGCCATGGCGGGCGTGAATATCGTGCACGTTCCATTCAAAGGCAGCGGACCTGCGATCATCAACCTCATCGGTGGCCAGGTGCAATTGATGTTCCCCAACCTTGCTTCGGTAGCTACGCACGTGAAGTCGGGCAGGTTGAGGGCTCTCGCGGTGACCAGTGCCGCGCCGTCAGTGCTGGCGCCGGGCATGCCGACGGTCGCGGATACGTTGCCCGGATACGAGGTAGTCGATGCAAAAGGCATGTTCGCCCCGAGAGGTACGCCGGCTGCGCTTATCGCCAGAATAAATCGCGAGGTTGTCAAAACCCTCAATCAACCCGATCTGAAGGAGGCATTCCTTAACGCCGGGGTGGAAGTCGTCGGCAGTACACCCGAGCAGTTCGCACACGCGATCGCCTCTGAAATAACACGGTTGGGCAAGGTAATCAAGGACGCCGGCATACGCATAGAATGAATGATGCCGGTCTTGTGCTCCGGGCGGGACAGTCCCGCGGCATGGCTCACGCATCCTCGCCGGCAATAGTTCAATTCAAATGGAGATCATCATGTTAATTTCGCGTATTGCCATCTGGATACTCTCAGCCGGCATGTTTCCAGCATGCATCGGATGGGTAGCTGCCGCGGACTATCCGACACGGTCGATACGCCTGCTGGTCGGCTACGATCCGGGCGGGGGAACCGACCAGACCGCGCGCACCATCGGAAACAACCTTACCGCGCGCCTGGGACACCCGGTGGTCACGGACAACCGCCCCGGGATCGGCGGCGTGGTGGCGCGCAATATCGCCGCGCAAGCCAGCCCGGATGGTTATACGCTGCTGCTGATCTCCGGCAGTCAGGTCATAGGCGCGAGTCTGGTATACGGTAACCGGATCGACATGCAGAAAACCTATACCTCCATTTCGCGCTTGACCACCTATCCTTTTCCATTGGTCACCCACCCGTCGTCGCCCGCGACTACCGTCAAGGAAATGATCGCGCTGGCAAAGAGTAAACCGGGTGCATTCAATTACGGATCCACCGGCGTTGGTTCGATGGCGCACCTTGCGTCGGAATTGTTCAAGGAAATGGCTCAGGTCAACATGGTGCACGTGCCCTATAAAGGGGCGAGCGCCGGCCTGCTGGACCTCATGCGCGGACAGATCCAACTAACATTCACCAGTGCAACCGCATCGGTGCCGCTCGTGAAAGCAGGCAAGGTACGAGTACTCGGCGTCAGCAGCATCAACCGTTCCAAAAACCTGCCAGATGTCCCGACGATAGCAGAAGGCGGCCTGCCTGGATTCGATGTGACCGGCTGGTTCGCGCTGGCGGCGCCGGCGGGTACGCCACGCGCCGTGATTGCAAGGCTGAATCGTGAAATCGGCGAGGTGCTGAAGTCGCCCGATGTGCAGAAAGTCATCGAACACGATGGCGCCGACCCTGCGCCGAGCACGCCTGAGGAGTTGACAGCCATCGTCAATGCGGAAGAAAGCAAATGGATTAAACTGGTCAAATCCGCGGGCATCAACCTCAAATGACGAACAGTTCCAAACCAATAGATACCATTCAGCAATGCCTCGCGAATTACGCGTGTGAACTCACCTGGGATGACCTGACGACAGAGGCCGTACACGCCACCAAGGTTCGCATTATCGACACGCTGGGTGCACTGACAGGCGGATTCTTCGGCCCGACCTGTCAGATCGCCCGCAACCTCGCTGCACGATTGCCCAACCCGAGCGGTGCAACCGTAATCGGAACACGGTTGAAGACGACACCCGACATGGCTGCGTTTGTGAACGGCACCACGGCACGCTATGTGGAAATGAATGACGCCTATCATAGCCCCGGTGTGTTCGGCGGTCATCCCAGCGATGTCATCATGCCGGTGCTGGCGGTGGCGGAACATGCGCATGCCAGCGGGCGCGAGTTCATGGTCGCCGTCGTCCTTGCCTATGAAGTGTACTTGCGCCTCGCCGATGCCGTTGTCAACCCTCCGGGCTTCGACTACACCAACTACATCTGTGCTGGCACTGCCCTCGCCGCGGGCAAACTGTTGAACCTGAGCAGTATCGAACTCGCGCATTGCATTTCCATCGCAGTCGTGCCCAACAATGCCCTGTTTCAATCACGAACCGGCCACCTTTCGATGTGGAAAGCGGCGGCTGCTGGCCAAGCAGGACGGGCCGGTGTCTTTGCGGCACTTCTTGCCCGTGCCGGAATGGAAGGCCCTCACCTCCCCTACGAAGGAAAAGCCGGCTGGTGCGATCACGTGGCGAGAAAGCGGTTCTCCCTCGACGCCTTTGGCGGCCATGGCAATCCATATAAGGTGCAGGAAACCATCATCAAGCCGCGCTCATTGTGTGCCGCCACGATATCGTCGGTGCTGGCGGCAGAGAAAGTCGCCCCTCTGTCCAACATCCGGGACGTGGACAAAGTCACCGTCGAGGTTTACAAAAAAGCCAAGGATTACGTAGGGACCGACGAGAACTGCTGGAATCCGGACTCGCGCGAGACAGCCGATCACAGCATACCTTACGTTGTGGCGGCGACACTCATCGATGGAACCGCATCACCGCGTTCCCTCGATGACGCACATCTCTGGAATCCGGACCTGCGCGCATTGATGAAAAAAATTGAAGTCGTTGAGAACGCTGAATACACGAAAGCGTATGGTCAACATCCTGTCGAACATCACACCAGGATTACCGTGATCAAACGTAACGGCGATCAACTGGTTGCAAAAGTCGGAGGCGACCAGGATGACCTCGCTGCGCACAAGAGCGACGCCGAGATCGAAAACAAATTCCGCGGACTCACCGAGGATACGCTGGGTGCCAGGCGCAGCAAAGCGATCCTCGCGCGGTTGTGGAAACTCGACCGGATCGAAAATGTCGGCGAAATTCCGGCAGCATTCGTTGTGTCGTAACAATGCAAGTCAGAGACCAAAAACACCGTAAAAACAGGAGCTTGGAATGACAGCAGAAGGACTGGTGCTTATGGGTTGCGGCGACGTGGGCCCGATACACGAACCGATGGACGGCTACAGCACACTGGCGCGCGCGACACTCGCCACCGCCGACATACGGTTCGCGCAGTGCGAACGTGTGTACTCGGAACGCGGCGCCCCGCAGATTCACGCGTCGCGATTCGGGACGTACGAGCGGTGCAAACCGCACATGGCGTCAGTGTTCAGCGACTGTGGCTTCAACGTGGTGTCGGTTGCGAGCAATCATGCGATGGACTGGGGCGCGGACGCCTTGCTCGATACCATCGAACTATTCCGCAAGCAAGGCATACAAACAGTAGGCGCCGGTCGGAACGCTGCCGAGGCCCGGCAACCCGCGATCTTCGAGCGCAATGGCGTGCGGGTAGCCATTCTTGCGTACTGTTCGGTGCTCAATGAAGGTTACGCCGCGGGTCCGAACAATGCCGGGGCCGCACCGCTACGTGCCCATACCTATTACGAACCGCACGAATACCAGGCAGGCATGCCACCACGCGTGGTCACCGTCCCGCATGAGGAAGACCTCGCGGCAATGGCCGATGATATTGCGGCGGCGAAGAAAGCGGCGCATGCGGTGGTGGTCTCCCTGCATTGGGGCCTGCACTTCATTCCGCGTGCGATTGCCGACTATCAGCCTATCGCTGCCAGGGCCGCGTTCGCTGCCGGCGCCGATTTGATACTCGGGCACCACGCCCATCTGCCCAAGGCCATAGGTGTTCATGACGGTAAAGTTTGTTTCTACAGCCTGAGCAATTTCATCATGACAACAACATCCGGCGTCACTCCCGGCCGCACCGCGCTTTTTGCGAAGCGCTACGGCGTAACGCTGGATCCTGAGTACCCGCATGCACCGTTCGGCATGGACGCCAAACGCAGCCTGATCGCCAAAGCCTTGTTCACGGCCAAGGGCATCGGCAGGGTGTCCTTTCTACCCGTGTTGATCGACCCGCAGCTGCGACCGGAGGTATTGCTGAACCCGGACCCGCGTTTTGGCGACGCCGTGAATTTCATGGACCAGGTATCGGAGGAATTTGAGCACAGCTTCGCGGTCGATGGAAATGAAGTCGTAATCCAACGCTGAACCGCAACCAGCGTTACAACACCCGGCAACGAGCTCACAGAGCCGGAGCCATGTTTCTCGCCGCGCTGAACCGCTCAGGCACCACGATACCGGTTCATTCCGCCCGTATGCCAGCGTCCTTGATAACTTTTGCGGTTCTTGCCATGTCGGCTTTGACTTCAGCGCCCAGTTCAGCGGGCGAACTGGCGACGACATCGAGACCGGCGACAAACAGCCTCGCCCTCAAATCGGCATTGCCCAGAGCCTGCACGATTTCCGAATTCAGGCGGGTTACTGCCGAGGCGGGTGTTTTCGATGGTGCGAACACGCCATAAATGACATCCGATTCATAGCCCGGCAGACCCGATGCAGCCACCGTCGGGTACTCCGGAAATAATGCGGATGGTTTTGCGCTCGTGACCGCCAGGGCCCTGACTCTACCGGATTTGATGTGCGGCGCAGCCGAGCCCCCCGTGGAAAACATGATCTGCACTTCATTGCCTATGAGCGCGGTAATTGCCGGTCCGGAACCCTTGTAAGGAATGAGCACGATATTGACGCCTGCCATGGACTTGAATAATTCCGCCGGCAGATGGGTGGAGCCTCCGGCGCCCGCGGAACCATAATTCAGCGCACCGGGTTTGCCTCTTGCGAGCACTATCAGATCCTTGACGGACTTGACGGGCAATAGCGGATTGACGAGCAGCACGGCGGGCGAGCTCGCCGCCAATGTTATCGGGGAAAAATCCCTGATCGGATCATATGGCGCCCGCTGCAACAGAGGCCCGACCCAAAGGATATTGCTGGTGCTGAGCACGGTGTGACCGTCCGCGGTTGCCTTGGCAACGATGTCTGCCTGCGTAACACCACTGGGCCGGTTATCCACAATCACCTGCTGGCCGAGCGGTCCGGAGATGGCCTGCGCGATCGAGCGCGACAAAAAATCGGTGCCGCCCCCCGGGACAGCCGTCACTATGCGTATCGACTTAAACGGGTATTGCTGGGCTGCGACAGACGCCACGCCCATGACGCACGCACCGGCGCAGCAGAATCCCAAGATATATTTGGTAACTTTCACAGGGCTCCGCCCGTGCCGTATTGCAAACGCATCATATGCGTCGCCTAGCGTTTGTAAAAAACGTAACGCCCGTCGCTGACCGGAACCGCGGTAACGCCACCCTTGATGCCGGTTCCCAGCCACTCGAAGTAGCGGCGCGTCGTTTCAAACTGCGGATGGCTGGATGCCACAACCTGCGGCTGTCCAAGATCATTCATCATGGTCGGCAGATAGGTCACTTTCGTAACGCCCGCGCGATCGAAATCGATGTAAGCGATGCCCCCCTCGTTCCAATGTCGCCGATAGTCGTAGTGCTGGCCCGGCTCGACTTCCGTCGAATAGACATCCTTATGGAACGGTTCACCATTCGGCGCGCAACGCGCATGACCTCCGCCGCGGCGGTGAAACGCAAAATTTCCCAGCGCGTAAAATATGGGCGCGCCTTTATAGATCTCGACACCCTGCTGCTGATGCGGATGGTGGCCGAGAATCGCACAGGCGCCGGCATCGATGGCCGCATGCGCAACCACGGGTTGGTACTTTTGCGGCATCGGCGTGTAATGCAGGCCCCAGTGAAACGATACCACGACCAGATCTGCCGCTGCCTTGGCGCGGCGTACGTCTTCGGTCAGCGCCTCCAGGTCTTCCTCGTAAGGCACCGTGACAATGCGAGGGGGCGCTCCGGGCTGGTATTCATATGGTTCATAAAAAGTATGCGCGCGCATGGGCGCGGCCCCGGCGCGATCCTCGGTTGCCCAGAATTGCGGCAACAGCACGGAACAATATCCCAGAAATGCCACGCGATATCCATTGTGCTCGACGATGGCATGGCTGCGCGCCTGTGCGATATTGCATCCCGCGCCTATGGTCGGTATGCCAGTATCGCGAAACGCTTTGACCGTATCTTCCACCGCCTCCGGGCCCCAGTCACCGGAGTGATTTGAAGCAATCGACAAAACGCTAAAGGGGACCTTTTTGAATATTGCCGCCGTCGCGGGCGGTTGACGCACTTCATTGTTGAACGCACCTGACGAAAGCTGATAAGTGCCGCGTTCCGTGTACAGCCTTTCGACCTGTGCAAACCGGATATCGGCAAGCCGCAGGGCATCGGTCACGTAGTCGAATGCGCTTTCCGGTGGCTTGTGCCCGGAACTGACATCACCAACCGCGGCAATTGATACGCATTCCGCACTCGATTTTCCCTGCGCCATGATTTCACTCCTCTGTTTGCGTTTGGTGCTGAACCATGATTGTAATGTCATCGCTGGTCTATGATAAGCTTTTCATTTACCGGCACACGAGCGGTTTCTGGAGCAATCATGCATTCGCACTTTGTTTTTTCGATAATCGCCGCCAGCGCGCTGACCGCGGGCTCGCCACATGTACTTGCGCAAACGTCTGCCACGGGCGCAGGACCGGCGCTTTCGACAAATTCCAGCCCTGCCTATCCGGCCAAGCCGGTGCGCATCGTCACGGCGCCTCCGGGCGGCGCCAACGACCTGACCGCGCGCCTGATCGCACAGGGCATCGCCAGGCCGCTGGGACAGCAAGTGATCGTTGACAACCGTCCAACCGCGGTAAACGGACAGATCGTGTACCAGGCGCCGGCTGACGGCTACACACTGCTGCTCGCCGCCAGTTCATTTACGATCGGGTCGCTGATGCAGGAAACGCCGTATGACGTAGTAAGGGATTTCGCTCCCATCACTCTCGCGGCAAGTTCGCCCGGCGTTATCGTCGTGCATCCTTCTGTCCCGGTCAAACGCATCAATGAGTTGATCGCATTGGCCAAAGCACGGCCGGGCGCACTCAACTACGCATCGGGTGCGATAGGCTCCGCGAGCCACCTCGCAGCCGTGTTATTCAAGTCCATGGCCGGCGTCAACATTGCCCGCATCAACTACAAGGGTGCCGGCCCGGCCATTACCGATCTCATCGCGGGGCACGTCCAGGTTATGTTCTCCACCGCAAGCGGCGTCACATCGCATATCAAATCGGGGAGGTTGCGTGCACTGGCGGTTACCTCCAGCAAACCCTCGGCGCTGGCACCCGGTTTACCAACGGCGGCCGCGTCCGGAGTGCCGGGATACGAATCAATTACCATGCTGGGCCTGTTTACGCAGGCAAAAACGCCGGAAGCGATTATCGTGCGGCTTCACCATGAGATCGTGCAGGCCCTGAAGCAGCCCGAAATTCAGCAGAAATTCCTCGAGTCTGGAACAGAAGTGGTCGGCAGCTCGCCACAGGAATTTCTGTCGGCCATACAAAATGAGTTATCAATCTGGCGCAAGATGCTGAAGACCACCGACCTCGGTGCGCAATAACGGAGTTATCACGCGCATTTCGCGGCAGTCACGCACGCGTCGCCCATTTGGCCGCGTTGTTTCCCGAAATACGTCCAAAAACAGTACCGTTGGTTAGCCCACTGCCGCCCGGATAATTGAAGTAGAAAATTCCCGCCACGAGCTCACCGGCTCCATATAAACCGGGAATCGGCTGGTCGTCGGAATCGACTATCTCGGCATTTGTTGAGACCTTGAGTCCGCCGAACGTGAACGTGATTCCGCACGTCACGGCGTAAGCCTCGAATGGTGGCTTGCTGATGGAGTTAGCCCAGTTGGATTTGGGTATCTGCAACCCCTTCGTGCCACGACCATCCTTGATGGCCGGATCGAATGGGACACTGTCCACCACCGCGGCATTGTACTGCGCGACTGTCTTGAGAAACTGTTCCTTATCGACGCCAACCATCTTGTCCGCCAACGCGTCGAGTGTGTCCGCGCATACCCGCGTCACCTGTTTCACCCGATAAGTCTCGCGCAACAATGTCGCCACCTGAGCGTCAAAAACCTGCCAAGCGAACTGGCCGGGCTGCGCAAGTATCACCTTGCCGTATTTTGCATAGGTGTAGCTTCTGAAATCCGCGCCCTCGTCGAGGAATCGCCTGCCTTCGCTATTGACCATGATGGAATAGGGATAGCTGTGTTTCATATAGACATCGCCCACGGAAATGTCGCCGTGCGCCGGCGCGTTCAGGTCACAGCCGACCGCGTGCGCGGAGGACCAGTTGCCGTACGGCTGCGCACCGATATCGAGCGCCATTCTGATGCCGTCACCCGTGTTGAACCGGGTTCCTCTGACCTTCGCCAGATCCCATCCGAAACCCAGATATCGTGTGCGCCATTCCACGTTCGCCTGAAATCCTCCGCAGGCCAGGACCACCGCCGACGACGCCACGTCACGGGTTTTGCCGTCAATGCGCACTTCAACACCATGCACGCCATCGTCGTCATTCAACAGTCGTTGCACCCTTGCTTTGTAATGGATGTCTATGCCGGCGCGCTCGGCCGCGACGTAAAGCGTATCAACCAGCCCGCGTCCCGACCCAGCGGCGCCCAGCGTGGAACCGGATGAAAACTTGAACTTGCCGTTGATATTGGGTGCGTGCTTTCCGTACAGCGGCACGAATCGCACGCCCTGTTTGCGCAGCCAGCGCACTGCGTCCCGGCTCCCCTTGATCAGCACCTCCGCCAGATCCGGATTGGCACGATACTGCGTGACCCGGTAGATATCATCAAAAAATCGCGCCTCGGTATAAGTTCCAAAGTCCGTATTAGCGATTTCCTCCGCGCTCAAGTCAGGAACCAACTCCAGCACTTCCTGCGGGCTGTCATAAACAAATCTCAACAACGCACCGGCAAATGCGCTGTTGCCGCCGCGTTCCTTGCGCGAGCCGCGCTCCATCAGTGCCACTCGCGCGCCGGCCTCGCGCGCCGACAATGCTGCGCACAATGCTGCGTTTCCTCCGCCAACGATGATTACGTCATATTGTTCGGCACTCATATGCTCACGCTTTCCTTTCCCTGCGCGCTCCATCCAGGATCAGCTTTGGCGTGCCTGCGATGGCTCGGCAAAACCTTTCGATCCGGTATCGGACGGCGACACCACGCTTGATGTAACATCAGTAACCGCATGTTATTGCGGGCTATTCCGCACGTATTCCGGCATCCTTTATGACCTTGCCCAACCGCTCGATTTCGGACCTGACGGTGCTTGCGAGCTGCTGTGGCGAACTACCCGTCGCCTCTACCCCTATACCCAGCATCTTCTCTTTCACATCAGCCCTGCCGAGAAGTTGCACAATGTCGTAGTTCAGCCGATTGATGATCGCTGCGGGTATTTTAGCCGGCCCAAACACCGCTCCCAGAAACGCCGACTCAAATCCAGGCAGCCCCGACGCGGCAACCGTCGGCAATCCGGGCGCCAGCACGGACGGTGCCGAACTCGTGACTGCCAGAGCCTTCAACTTCCCCGATTTTGCGAGCGGTGCAACCGAGGCGGCAATCGAAAACATGAGTTGCACCTCGCCTGCAATGACCGCATTCAGCGCCGGACCGGCACCCTTATAAGCAATACGTACGATGTTGATCCCGGCCATGGACTTGAGCAGCTCGGCCGCAAGATGCGTGGATGCACCGGATGAGCCTGATGAATAGTTAAGCTCCCCTGGCCTGGCCCTGGCAAGCACGATCAACTCCCTGACGGACCCCGCCGCAACCGAATGATTCACAACCAGAATATTGGGAGAACTGGCTGTCAGCGCGATCGGCGAAAAATCGCGCAATACGTCAAAAGGTGTCTTGTCGCGCAATAGCGGTCCGATCCAGAGGGAACTGCCGTAAAAAAGCAGGGTATACCCATCCGGCGATGCCCTGACGACTGTCTCCGCCGCGATAAGCCCGCCTCCACCGCCTCGATTGTCCACCACAACCTGCTGGCCCAGTCCGCCCGCAATGCCTTGTGCAATCTGGCGCGCGATGAAATCGGTGCTGCCTCCCGCTTCGGCAGTGACCATCCGTATTGACTTGGCAGGAAAGCTTTGTCCAAAAACGACGCCAGGCAACGTGACCAGAACGCTGAGTGACAAGCGCCAGACAGATTGCCAACCCATCAGATTCTCTCTGATGCCATGATTCTTCACGTGGATTTCCTGGCGCACCGATGAATTACTCCGCGATGATATTTGCATCTCTAATGACCAACGTCAAACGCGCCATCTCGGATTTCACCCTGGCAGCAAGCTCTTGTGGAGAACTGCTGAACGCTTCGACGCCCGCACCGAGCAGTTTCTCCTTCACATCCGGCCGGTTAAGCACGCGCAGAATTTCATTATTCAGCCGGTCGACTATCGCGGCGGGGGTCTTGGAGGGCGCAAACAGTGCAGCTGAACCTACCCATTCATAGCCGGGCAACGTTGCCGCAACAGTTGGCAAACCGGGGAAGAATGCAGATGGCATCGAACTGGTCACGGCCAAAGCGCGGGCTCTACCCGACTTTATCACCGCTCCGACGGACTGCGCATTGGCAATGAGGACCTGCGTTTCGCCACCGATCAGGGACACGACCGCCGGGCCATTGCCTTTATATGGAACATGTAACACGTCGATCTTGGCGAGAAACTTCAATAGTTCACCGGAAAGGTGCGTGGGTTGTCCCACGCCGCCCGAGCCGTAGTTGAGTTCCCCGGGTTTGGCCTTGGCCAGAGCGATCAGATCCTTGACCGACCTGGCCGGTACCGACGGATGCACAACCAGGATGCTCGGCGAACTGGTCAGCAAGCTGACCGGCGCAAAATCACGGATCGGGTCATAGGACGTTTTTCGTAGCAGCGGCTCAATCCAGAGCGTGCCGCCCGCCACGCAGAGGGTATGGCCGTCCGGTGGTGACTTCGCGACAATTTCAGCGGAAATGTCAGCGGTCCTGTTTTCGACGACGACTGGCTGGCCCAACGAACCGGACATGGCCTGCACTACATACCGCGACACGAAATCAGTGCCGCCACCGGCAGTCCCTGTCAACACGCGAACGGGCTTGTTCGGAAAGTCCTGGGCACATGCCACACTCACCCCGAAAATCGCCAGGCTCGGTGTGAGGAGAAAATTGACGCCGGAATGCGCACACAATCTCATATTCATAAACAGTGCGTCAGTTCGCTATGGCCGGGGTATGTTTTGTCAGGAATTCCCTGATCCGAATTTTCGCCGACGCCAGCGCCGCGCCCTGTTTCCACTCCGGAATAAACGCCGCGTCAGGAAGCAGTTTCGCCGTTTCATCGGCGATCGGGTACGGATGTGCCTCGTCGTTGCCTGCCAGCACCAGGCACGGCGTCCGGCAACCCGACACGAACGCGCGATCCACGCTGTACAGGAAACCGCGTGCGTACATGTTCAGGTAGAACGTATCGAGCACCTGTTCGGTCGCCTCCGGGTGATCCACCAACCCCTTCGCCCAGGCGTCGAACCGGGGGGCGCGGCCGGGTTTCATCGGACCCACTCTGCCTATGGGCTGGGCGATCACGGCACACGCGATGCGCTGTGGCTGGGCCTTTACCAAGCTCATGATGAAGGAACCGCCTATACACTGGCCATACAAATGGCAACGGTCTATACCCAGGTGATCAAGCACGGCCATGTGGTCGGCCGCATAGGAATGCCAACCATCGCTCGCGGTGATGGGCGCGCGGGATCTGCCGCCTGCATTACGCTGATCCATTACGATGACACGGAAATTCGCGCAGAACTCCGTGATCGGATTAATCGGAGCCGAGGGGTCAGTCCAGATCGCTATGGTCGACAGCAATCCCGCCGGCGCGAATGTAAGGATGGGGAAACCCTGTCCAAACTCTTCGTAATAGATAGATGCACCATGATGTTCCAGGGTTGGCATACTGGTTACCTCTTCCTGTGTTGATAAAAGCGAGACTGGCAGGCATGAGCCTACTCCGATTTGATGCCGCCTTCCTTGAGTATTTTGCCAAAGCGGGCGATGTCGGATTTCATCGTCCTCGACAGTGCATCCGGCGTACTGCCCACCGTTTCCGTACCCATCGCCAGAAACTTTTCCTGCACGTCCTGCTGGGCGAGCACGGCCACGATGTCCTGCTGTATCTTCCACACCATCGCGGGCGGCATTTTTGCCGGTGCGAATATGCCCTGAATCAGCGGCACATCAAAGCCCGCGAGCACGGATGCCATGGGGGGCAGATCTGGCACCAGCGGCGACGTGACTGCAGTAGTGACCGCCAGCGCCCGAAGTTTGCCGGCTTTCACGTGAGAACCGACACTCCCTATGGTAGAGAATATCAAATGCGCATCGCCAGTAAGCACGGCGTTCGTCGCCGGACCGGCTCCCTTGTAGGAGACGCGCAAGAGGTTGATACCCGCCATGGAATTAAACAACTCCCCGGCCAGGTGCCCACCCGATCCTGCGCCACCCGATGCGTAATTGAGCGTACCGGGCTTCGCTTTCGCCAGCGCAATCAGTTCTTTTACGGACTTTGCCGCGATGAATGGATGTACCACCAGCACATTAGGCGCTCTCAGCGCGATCGTGATGGGCGTTACATCACTCAACGGGTCGTAGGTTCCCCGTTGCATCAGGGGCCCCAGCCAGAATGAGCTTGCATAGGATAGCAGACTGTAGCCATCGGGCTGCGCGCGTATCAGCGCTTCTATCGCGACAATACTGGGTCGATTCTCGACTATCACCGGTTTGCCCCAACGCAGCGCGAGCCCCTGCGCGATGGTGCGCGAATACAAGTCGCTGGATCCACCGGCTTCCGTCGCAAGTATGCGCACTGGCTTGGTTGGGAAACTGCTTTGCGCAAGGGTGACCGTCGATGTCGTACAAAGCGTCAACACCGCGGCAATTATTACATTCATGTAATTCAAGGCCACACGTATTCTCCCTTGAGCTGTCACATCTGGCCGGGCATTTTCTCGATGCAGTCGAGACAGGTCCCCCGTCCACAGCGAGCCGAATTATAGGGCTCGAGCAGCCATCCGGGAAATCGCGCGGCGTGGCGTTGACCGATGCTTGCCTGCCTCGTAGAATGCGCCACCCATGACGAGTCACTATCTCTGTAGCGTGCCATGAGCGAGCGCCGTACAAAGGCAAAGCATTGCAATGTTCGTGAGCGCGACTAGCACCCATATCGGACAGCCGGTCCGCCGTAAAGAGGACCAGCGACTATTAACCGGCAAGGGCATATTCAGCGATGATGTGTGTCTGCCGCGTCAGGCGTACGCGATTTTTGTACGTTCGCCGCATGCGCATGCGCGCATACTTGCTATCGATGTGACGCAGGCCCGGCTCAAGCCCGGTGTCATTGCGGTATTGACTGGGCGCGATATGCTCGCCGACGGTGTGCAGCCGCTGCAACACAAACCGGCCGCGGTAGGTCCGGCGAACCCGAAGATACCCAACCGTGACGGAACACCGGCATTTTCAGCGCCGCAACATGCGCTGGCGATAGACACAGTACGCCACGTCGGCGAGGCGTTGGTCATGGTGATCGCGGATACGCTGGCGGCAGCCAAGGACGGCGCCGAGAGCATGGAGATTGAATACGAAATCCTCCCCTCGGTAACCGCGACCCGTGCGGCTGCGCGTGCAGATGCACCGCGCGTGTGGAACGACGCACGCTCGAACGTTTGCCTGGACGGGAATATCGGTAATGAGCACGAGACCGCAGCCGCATTTGCACGCGCGGCGCATGTGATTAAGCTGGAAACCTGGGTGCAAAGGGTGACCGGCGTCACACTGGAGCCGCGCGCGGCGGTGGCCGAATTTGATACGGTGACGAAACGCTATACGCTGCATGCCGGCAGCGGCGGCGCGGTGCGGTTCAAGCAGGATCTGGCGCTCGCGCTGGCTGTTCCGGCGGACCACTTGCGCGTGCTGATGCAGGAGGTGGGCGGCAATTTTGGCACTCGCGGCGCGATCTACCCCGAATTCATCGTCCTGGCATGGGCGGCGCGTCGCGCCGGACGCCCTGTCAAATGGACATGCGAGCGCCATGAGTCCTTCGTCAGCGACTACCAGGGCCGTGATCTGGCGGCAAACATCGAGCTTGCGCTCGACGAACACGGCACGTTTCTCGCCATGCGCGGCTCGAATATCGGCAACGCAGGCGCGCACACCACGAGTTTCGCGCCGGTCATGCGCGGCGTCGCGATCATGTCCAGCATCTATCGCATGCCAGCTGTGCATTTTCGCGTACGCCCGGTGGTGAGTAATACAGCGCCCACACGCGCATATCGCAGTTCCGGTCGGCCGGAAGTAATGTTTGTCATCGAGCGTCTCATCGATATCGCAGCACGAGAGTGTAACTTCGACCGGCTTGAACTCAGGCGCCGCAATCTGCTGACGGTAGCGGAGCTTCCCTATACCAATCCGTTTGGCCTCACCTACGACAGCGGCGTCTATCACAAGGTCATGGACGACGCTTTGAAGCTCGGTGACTGGGCAGGTTTCACGCAACGGCAACGCGACGCACGCGAGCGTGGAAAACGTCGCGGCATCGGCATCGCCAATTACGTCGACACCTCGACTGGTGTTCCGCGCGAACGAGCCGAGGTTACAGTGCATGCGGACGGCAGAGTGGACGTCGTGTTGGGCATCCCTTCGCAAGGGCAAGGGCATGAAACCAGCTTCGCGCAGATGGTCTGCGAGTGGCTGGGCGTGGCACTCGACAGTGTCAGGCTGATTACGGGTGACACCGATATCGTCAAGGTCGGCGGCGGCGCGCACGGCGGACGCGGCATGCGCATGGGCAGCCTGGTGATCTGGAATTCGGTCCAGCAGATCATTGCCAAGGGAACCCGGATTGCCGCACGTTTATTGGAGAGCGACCCCAGCGCCGTACGTTTTGCCGACGGGATGTTCAAAGCGGAAGGCACCGACCGCTCGGCAGGATTATTCGAGGTTGCAGCCGCCGCGCAACGGCTCCATGACCTCCCCGGGGATTTGCGTGGTCCGCTGGCGGCTTTTGCGGACGAAAAGCACGTGATTCCGAGCTTCCCATACGGCACCCATGTCTGCGAGGTTGAGGTTGATCCCGAGCTAGGAAGCGTCAAGATAGTGCGCTATGCCGCCGTCGACGACGTGGGACGCGCGATAAATCCGCTGCTGATCGATGGCCAGATACATGGCGGCATCGTGCAGGGCGCGGGACAAGCGCTGTTCGAGCACTGTTACTACGAGCCGGACACGGGCCAACTGCTGTCAGGCTCTCTCATGGACTATGCCATGCCACGCGCTGACGATTTCCCCTTCTT
>CANJQI010000071.1 GCA_947476215.1 Betaproteobacteria bacterium | reverse complement strand
GTCAACAGATCTGCCAAACCTACGGCACAGCGAAACCTGTTCTCTACTCTACCCCATGCCCGAGGGCATCACACATCCGCGTGTGTCATGGCTACCCTTTAGCAACCAGTCGTTTCGACCAACCCCGCATTTCGATGCGTCGCAGTAGATGTAACATAGATCCGCGTTTTTTCGACCAGAAAAAATCGGGCCACATCAGGACAACGCTGCGCCGCCGCGAACTGCGCCCGAAGTTCAGCCGGCGCTTCAGCGTGAGTCGCCCCGTTGTTTAACAGCGCCAGCACGCGCGCCGCGTGTTGGACGGGCAGAGAAACGATCAATTCGCGATCACGTTCAAAGCTATTCATCGCTTGGTTCCTCCGAATGGTTGTGATTAGCAAACAATACTATATATTTCTAATCAATACAAAAGAATACGAAATAGTAGGTTTCCGTGACAGAATAGAGTGGACAAAAAGTTTTTTTTGAGGCGGGCATCCAACCATCCCGTCCCCGCCGCGGACCTTGAACTCGAAACCGGGTTCAGCAAGGACTTGTTGCGCAAATAGCGCCAGCACTATAGCTTCCCCCTGCCGATAGCAACCACCAGCGGCAAAGTCACCTACTCGCGCCAGACATTAGATCGACTGCGTCTGATCAAGCGCCCAGCGAGCCTCGGTCCTGCCAAGATCGTCGGCAAACCCCCGCATGAACTTGCCCGTCTGGGCCAAAGTGTTTGCGGCGAGCCGCATACGGCTCCGAATGAACCGATCCGGAGGCTCATCGAGCGGGTCCGGCGCGTCGATTTCGCGGGGGTGGAGGCCCTATTGGCCACGGCTCGCACCAAGGGAACCTTGACCGATTCCGTGGTGAACATGGTGGCGCCACTCCTCGATGCATTGGACGACGCATGGTCCCGCAAGGAACTCAAAATCTTCCACGAACATTTTTGCACTGCCATCATCCTGCGTCGCTTGCAGAGCGAGATTGATCTGTGCAAAAAAAGCCCGGTTACCCAGGGTTCTGCTCGCTCCGCTGCCGGAAGAAATGCATGTCATGGGTCAGATCATGACAGAAGCGGTGCTGGCGGATCAGGGGGCGAATACCGTCAATGCGGGATCGCATATGCCGATCAATGAAATGGTTGTGGCGGCCGCGGCATTCCGGGCCGATGTGCTCGCGCTATCCATCAGCTTAGCCCGCCCAAAGCGGCGCATCAGACCCGCTTTGATACGGTTGCGGCGCTTACTGCCATCCCGTGTGCAACTGTGGGTGGAGGGGCGGGCAGGTGAGGGTGAGGAAATCATAACGCGCCCGCCCAAAGGGACGCGCATATTTTCTGATCTCGCAGCGTCGGTTACCGCACTCCACGATCTCGCCGAACAGCAGCGAGACTGAGTTTCACCTTGCATCAAACTGACAGGCACCGCCGCAATATCCTTCAATAATCGGCTCCACTCTGCAATGCTCACCACCGCGGTCAACCATGTCCCCCACTCCCCTATTCGTCGCGGATGCCGGCATCCTTGATCACCTTACCCAGGCGCATCACTTCTGATTTGATGGTGGACGCCAGTTCACCCGGCGTGCTGGCTATGACTTCGAGCCCAGCGCTGAACAAACGGTACTTAACATCGCCATTGTTAAGCGATTGCACGAACTCACGATTCAGTCGTGCAATGATAGCCTCCGGCGTTTTCGACGGCACGAATATTCCCAGATTGGACGATGACTCGTACCCCGGGACGAACGCAGCCAGCGGTGGCAATCCCGCCACCAGCGCTGAGGCCTGCGCAGTCGTTACCGCCAACGCGCGCAGTTTTCCGGACTTGACGTGTGCCGTGACTCCACCTGCGGATGGAAACATCAGCTGCACCTGACCGCCGACCAGGGCATTGATACCGGGCCCGCTGCCGCGGTATGCAATGCGCAGAATATTGACTCCCGTCATCGCCCTGAAGAGTTCCGCAGCGAGATGGGACGAAGTACCTGTCGATCCCGACGCATAGTTGACTTCTCCCGGTATGGCCTTCGCCAGCGCGATCAACTGCTGTACCGATTGCACCGGCACGGCGGGATGTACGACCAGGATATTGGGAGCATTCGTCGTCAATGTCACCGGCGAGAAATCCCTGAACAGCTCCCACGAAATGCTATCCCGCATGAGAGGCGTCAACCACAGTGGCGGCCCATACAGCAGCAGCGTATAGCCGTCCGAACGCGCTTTTTGAACAATGTCGATAGCGGAAATTCCGCGGTTGTCCACCACGACCTGCTGCCCCAGGCCCCTCGCTGCCACCTGCCCTGCAAGACGCGCCATCAAATCGCCGCCGCTGCCAGCCTCGGTGGTCACGAGACGTATGGGACGGTTCGGAAACGCCTGTGCATGGGCGGCGGCTATATGCAAACACAGCCCTGCCGCGATTAACGTTTGTGCAATTGGACGATACTGCGAATTATCCATCAAAAACCCCGGGGGAAGCACACGCGACGGCTGACCACTAATCAGCCCGTATGCCCGCATCCTTGATCAGCTTGCCCCACTTGCTCATATCCGCGCTGATCGCCGCTGCAAACTGTTCCGGGGTGCTGCCGACCGTCTCCACGCCACCACCCCGGAGTCGCTCTCGGGTCTCCGGTATATTGAACAGCCGCGCAATTTCCTGACTCAAGCGGTTAACGATGGCAACCGGCGTCCTGGCAGGCGCAAATACGCCTGTGATCACGCCCGCCTCATAACCGGGCACACCCGATTCCGCAATGGTGGGTAAATCCGGGGCCAGTGCGGAACGCTGTAGCGTTCCTATCCCCAACGCGCGCAGTTTGCCCGACCTGACCGGCGGTATCATCGACGTGGTACTGCCCATGGCCAGTTGCACATGGCCGCCCAATAAGTCGGCCAGTTCCGCGCCGCCGTTCTTGTACGGAATGCGCACCATATTGATACCGGTCATCGACTTGAACAGTTCAGGTGCCAGATGCGTCGCGGAGCCGTTACCGCCGGTGGAAAAACTGAGCGCGCCGGGTCGGGCTTTGGCCAGCGCTATCAGTTCACGCACGTTTTTTACCGGCAATGCCGGATGCACGACCAGTATATTGGGCGCCCGATTGGTCAGCGAGACCGGCGCAAAATCCTTTACCGGGTCGTACGGCACGTTCGTGGATATGTAAGGTCCTATCCAGTGCACGTTGGTGGTGACCAGTATCGTATAGCCATCCGGCGCCGATTTCGACACGACTTCGCCGGGAATCACGCCGCCGCCACGATTCTCGACGACGACGGGCTGGCCCAGAGGGCCCGAAATGCCAGGCGCAATGACACGCGCAGTGTAGTCGCTGCCACCGCCCACCCCGGCGGTGACGATGCGTATCACCTTGCTCGGATAGGCGGGCCCTGAACCCGGCGCAGGCGCCTGGCCGTGCGCGACGTTCGTCACCGCGGTCACCGCCACGCAAAACGAAAGATGAGAAGCCAGCCTGATTCCCAAACCGGATTTCATATCTGCCTACTTTCCCTTACTCAGCCCAGACCACCAAACCGCCCTCATCCGAATTGCCCGGGACATCATTAGCCGCAGGCGCCGATTGCGCCGCATGCCGTGCAGAATTCGCATCCATCTTTCTTGATCACGCCGGCATTGCCGCATTCCACACAGATCTTTCCATGCACTGGCCGATAGTTGAACGTATCGGTTACACGATCATCATCCGGGATTTCCAGCACGCCCATCTCATTCACCGGAAAACCACGCTCGTCCAGTATCCCCAGCATCGTGTAGCGGTGAATTATCAACTGCGCCACATAGGCAACCGTGCTGCGATAGTTCTCCTGGCGATCCGCGCCAGGCACGCGGGCCATGAAATCCCCCAGCGGCTCGTCGTATGACAGCAGCTTGCGCAGCTTCATGCCTATCCATGCAGGGTCGATCACGCGCATATCCAGCGACAGCAGTTTGCACAATCCATCGAGTGCGCGCGGATATACGCCCGCCATCCACACCGAGTATGGACGACGCTGGCCGTTGGGCAGAACCAGTTCCTTAAGCATCAACACGAAGTCGTCACCTGAACTCGGGTTGTAGACATCGGCCGTCCACGACATGGTGCCGTCGGTGCCGGTCTTGGGCTCCTTCTTTGCGAACAACGCGTCCAGGACCGGCGACTTGTCACCGAGATCGGCCAGCGCACCGAGCTGATCCACGCGATAGCGTACGATGCGTGCAAATGCCGCGACAGTGCTGGGTACGCGCACGGATTTTCCATCGGGTGGCAGCGGGCAGTCAAACGGCTCTCCGCCAGCGCGCGCCAGCACGTCCAGCTTCATACGCAGCCAACGCGCATCGAGAGCACGCATGTCCATCGATAATGTCTTGGCGACCGCGCCTATGCCACGCGGCTGCTCATTGCCATTCACCCATACTTCAAACGGATACGAAGTGCCGTTCTCGACATGACCGACGAAAATCGCGAAGCGCCCGAACGGCGACTCGACCATGTAGGTCCACGAAGGATTGCCGCCCGGCAGCGCGGGCCGGCCAGGCCAGCGCAAGCTGCACAACGCGGGCTCGGGGGCAACCTCCAGCCGGATGCGACGGTCCACGTCCGAGGTATCGAGATCGTTGGGTTGTGCGGTGGCCGCGCTGGGCGCAACCGACAGAATGCTGCCCAAGATCGAATTCGGACGATAAGTGGCGATGCCTTTCAGACCCGATTTCCAGGCCTCGAAGTAGAGATCCTGAAACTGTTCGTAGGGATAGTTTTCGGGGACATTGACGGTCTTGCTGATCGCGGAATCCACGAACGGCGCAATCGCCGCCACCATCCGCATATGATCAAGGGCGGAAATTTCCAGCGCCGTAACAAAACTGGCGCGCAGATGCTCGACATCGCCGCCGCGATGCCGGTACAGCCGCCACGCGTGATCTTCAACATCATATGACTTATGCGTGCCATCGTGCATGCGCTTGCGGCGCTGATACGTCCACGAATACGCCGGTTCTATGCCATTCGATGCATTGTCGGCGAATGCCAGCGATATCGTGCCTGTGGGTGCAATCGACAGCAGGTGGCTATTGCGCAGCCCGTGCCGGGCAATATCGTCCTTTAATGCCTCGGGAAGGCGCGACGCAAAGCGCGGCGCTTCCAGGTAACGTTTGGCATCGAACAGCGGGAACGCGCCCTTTTCCCGGCCGATCGCCACCGAAGCCGCATAGGCTTCGTCGCGCATGAACGCCGCGATTTTCGCGCCCATGCGCCGCGCTGCGTCGGTGTCGTATTGCAGATCGAGCATGATCAGTGCATCGCCCAGTCCGGTGAAGCCCAGACCAACACGACGCTTGGCGCGCGCCTCGGCTTGTTGCTGCGGCAGTGGCCACACGGTCACATCAAGAACGTTATCGAGCATACGCACCGCCGGCCGCACCACACGGCCAAACGAGTCAAAATCGAAGCGCGCCTTGGGTGTGAACGGGTCGTGCACGAACAGCGTGAGGTTGACGCTGCCCAGGCAACAGCAACCGTAGGCAGGCAGCGGTTGTTCGCCGCAGGGGTTGGTTGCATCCAGCCCTTCGCAATACGACAGATTGTCGTCCTGATTCATGCGATCGATGAACACCACCCCCGGCTCTGCGTGGTCATACGTGGACTGCATGATTTGCCGCCACAGGTCGCGCGCCTTGACCGTGCGGTATACCCACGCACCATCCGTGCGCTGCGACGAGGCGGCTGTTACATCGGCGTGCGGCGCCACTTTGTGGCACAGATCCCAGTCTGCGTCCGACTCGACTGCACGCATGAAGGCATCCGTCACCGCGACGCTGACATTGAAGTTGCGCAGGTCTCCCTTATCCTTGGCATGGACGAACGTCTCCACGTCCGGGTGATCGCAACGCAATATACCCATCTGCGCGCCGCGCCGGGATCCGGCGGACTCCACGGTTTCGCAACTGCGGTCAAACACACGCATGTAGGAAATGGGGCCGCTCGCGCTGGAATGGGTGCCGCGCACCCACGCGCCCTTGGGACGGATCGCGGAGAAATCATACCCGACACCGCCACCGCGCCGCATCGTTTCGGCAGCCTCCATCAACGCGACATAGATGCCGGGTTTGCCGTCGACCGCATGCGATACCGCATCGCCCACGGGCTGGACAAAGCAATTGATCAATGTCGCCTGCAGATCGGTACCCGCTGCGGAGTTGACACGCCCGCCGGGGATGAAGCCGCCGCACAGCGCCTCGAAAAACTCACCTTCCCACTTGGCGGGATCCTGCTCGACCGCCGCCAGTGCTCTTGCGACGCGGCGACGCACGTCATCCGCGCCTTGCTCCGCGCCTTTGGCGTACTTCTCCAGCAGCACGTCGATGCTGACTTGCTGCTGCGGCATTGCTAACTCCGGATCATCGAGTTTCATGGTCTATCCTGTATGTGGGTGCGCGACGCGTTTTTCGGCGAGTATTGTAGCAAGTATCGACCCTATTGCTGTCCACGATTACCGCGTTGCTTACCCCTTCTTTCGCCTCCATCAGTTAACAATATTTATTGATAATCCCTTACAGATCCGATGTATACAGCATCACCCGGCGGCGATAGCAAACCGCGTCATCAAGTGAGATAACGTCCAGCGCTGCTGCAACTGATTCCTCATTGGGCACAAGTGAGTCGTAAAAATTCCCGCGCATCCCTGCTGATACGTGCCGCGTGGCTGGGCGTGGGATTTCTGTTTGCGGGTGCTTGCGCGGCGCTGGGACCGGAACTCATATACCAGTTGGCATCCCGCAGCGTGGTCGCAGTGCAGGCGGTAGACAGCGCCAGTCAAATCATGGCGCGCGGCAGCGGCGTGGTCATGCACAAGGATCTTTTGGTAACCAATTGCCATGTCATCGCCCGTGGCAAGAGTTTTTACGTGAGTTACGCGAAAAAGCGCTTGCCCGCGCGACTGGTAGCCTATGACGCGATGCACGACCTGTGCGCGCTGGAAGCACGTGACCAAGGCGCACAGCCCGCCCGTATAGGAGACACCAAAGGATTGCGCGTCGGCCATCGGTCTACGTCATAGGAACGCCCGAGGGATTCGAGCTGACGCTGAGCGAAGGATTGATTTCAGGACTCAGGGATTCGAACGCCGGTCGCTACCTGCAGATGACTGCTCCCATATCGGAGGGATCCAGCGGCGGCGGACTCTTCGATATCAATGGCCGGTTAATAGGCATCGTCTCGTTCTCATTCTCGGTCGCGCAGAATCTCAATTTTGCCGTCCCGGCGGACAGTGCCGTCGATCTCGTGAAGAAAGCACTAAGCGCGATCAAAGGCCGTGCAGCGCCACCTGTCGAATTGCCGCCCAGCATGACCAAGCAGTGGCGGCCACTGTTCCTGAAATAGTCGTGGCGTGCCGCGGTGCAGCCCGGAAATGCTGATAGCCGTGTCACGCGTCGTGGTCAATAAAAAAAACCGGCCTGATGCCGGATTTTTTCCACGATCAGGCATAGGCACGCAACGGCACCACCAGATGCAGCTCGGGTATTTTGCGTGCGACATTGGGTGTATTGACGTAAGCAATGGCCAGCCGCCACGCCTGGGATCGGCCGGCATTCTTGGCCGCGTACAAAGCCTGATCGGCGCTGCGCAGCAGGTCCTGCATAGTCGGACGTGCACGAACCTCGTTGCCAAAACGCGAATCGGACGACGTGGATAGACAATCGGGGGATCCGACATCGTAGTATCCAAGTCCGGCACTGACGCTCAGGTGTTTTCCCAGCGACGACGACGCCTCGTGCGGAATTCCCAGCGCTTCGATTCCAGCCATCGCGCGGCGCGCGATGCGCTCCGCGCCGGCCAGTGTGGTCTGCGGCAACAGCAGCGCGAATTCTTCGCCACCGATGCGGGCCACATCGTCGGCGGGACGCCGGCACGCATCACGCAGCACGCCCGCCACCGAGCGCAGGCACGCATCACCCGCGGCCTGACCATAGCGCTCGTTAAACAGTTTGAAATGGTCCACGTCCACCATCAGCAGCGACAATGGATCTCCATTGCGCAGGCTGCGTTGCCACTCCCGATCCAAGAGTTCGTCGAAACGGCGACGGTTGGAGAGTTCAGTCAGCGCGTCTATCGTGGACATGCGCCGCAGTTCGTCCGACAGCTGTTTGATACGTAACTGTGTTTTTACGCGCGCCAGCAACAACGGCTCGCTGATCGGTTTGCTGATGAAATCCGCGGCACCCAGCGCCAGTCCGGCCACTTCATACGGCGGTTCGGACTGATTCGTCACAAAAATCACCGGGATCTTTGCAAGTTCCGGGTCGGCCATCATGGCTTCACAGACCTTGAAACCGTTCATGTCCGGCATATCCGTATCCAGCAACACCAGATCCGGCGCTGACTCACGCACCAGACGCAACGCCATTTCGCCGCCGGTGGCAAAGCGCATAGGGCCGTATTGAGACAGCATGCTCGCCAGTACGTGTATCGCACCGGGATCGTCATCTACCAGTAATATCTTGTTTATCATGAATTTTCTCTACCGTATGCCAAAGCTTGGTAATTGCCGTTAATGTACATCGCTCAGCTTTGGTATCGGCTGGACAACGAATTACTTGAGGCATCAATCCGGACAAACAAAGCTATGCACACTGAATTGGCTATGCGTGGGCAAAAATGAAACAATTCGGTTTATTTTCTGCGCAATGTTTGCTATGTTCGCAAGTCACCTCGGTGCGGTTCTGGCTCTCAGACGGTTCGAACAGCTCATAAATGCCGAATCCATTACGATAGGAGCGGAAATGGCGGAAATACTGGAACTTGCCTGCAGGACTGTCGACTCCGCGACGGTCCTGACTGTAAATGGACGCGTTGACATGGCGACTTCCGATGCGCTTCGTGACAGCCTCCTGAATGCGTTGGCTGGCGGCCTCCCGCTGATCATCGATTTGGGCGGTGTCGATTACATATCGAGTGCGGGGCTGAGGGCGTTAATGCTCGCGTCGAAACAGGCACGCAGCACGGGTACCACGCTGCTGGTCGCTGCCCTTCAGCCGGTCGTACTGGAGATTTTTCAGATCAGCCGGTTCGACAAGCTGTTGCCCTGCCACGCCACGGTCGATTTGGCACTAGCGACCGTAAAGGCAGCATAGAACGTATGAATGGAATTAAGGTTCGTTTCTGGGGCACGCGAGGGTCGGTGCCGACAGCACTTACGGCAAACGAAATGCTCGAGAAACTAGCGCGCGCGTTACTCGCCGCCTCGGGAAAGAATTTCGACACCATAGAAAAAGCCCGTGATTTTGCGCAACGCTTGCCGTTTGCCGTGGGCGGAACATTTGGGGGCAATTCGTCATGCGTGGAATTGATCAGCGACGGTACGCCAAAAGTTCTGCTGGACATGGGCTCCGGCGGACGGCACGCGGGTATCGACGCATTGCGGCAACTTGCCGGAAAACCCGGGGAATTTCATATCTTCATGTCCCACCTGCATTGGGACCATATCATGGGGTTCCCGTTTTTCACACCGGCTTACCTCTCCGGACAGCATATATATATATACGGATGTCATGCGGAAATCGAACAGGCATTCCGACTTCAGCAGTCGGCGCCCTGCTTTCCGGTGGACCTGTCCAGGATGGGCGCGCGCATAGAGTTTGTACGTCTTGAGACGGGCCGTGTTTACGAAGTCGCGGGATATCAAGTTGTCGCCAAACTACAGTCGCACGGCGGAGATTCCTACGGCTACCGTTTTGAACGAAATGGCCAGAGCGTCGTATATTCGACGGATTCCGAGCACAAGCTCGATGATTTGACTGAAACCATGGGCTTCGTGGAGTTTTTCCGCAACGCCGATCTGGTGATTTTCGACGCGATGTATTCCATGGCGGACGCAATATCCATCAAGGAGGATTGGGGGCATTCAAGCAACGTGGTAGGCGTCGAACTATGCCAAATGGCGGCTGCCAAACACCTTGTGCTTTTTCATCACGAGCCCGCCCACGATGACGCCATGATTGAAACGCTTTGGCGTGAATCCCAGCGCCTGGAGGAGATCACGCGCGAAGGGCACCGGGTTGAAGTGACTGCTGCCTACGACGGCCTGGAAATCGTAGTGTAAGTTGTCGCCGTGAGCATCGCCGCAGACACCGTGCCTTCCGCATTGGCTGTTTCCCGATGGCAGCGATGGATTGCATCCGGCCGGGGACGCTGGCTCGGCGTATTGGTGAGCATCGCATTAACGTGTGCGCTGCTGGTGCCCGACCCCGGTCCATGGGCATCGTTACGCCACGGCGCATTCGACGCCTATCAGACCTATTTTCCGCGCACCCGGCAGTCCGCGCCCGCCGTGATCATCGCAATTGACGAGGCCAGCCTGGCACGCGTGGGACAGTGGCCGTGGCCGCGCGATACGTTGGCTCAACTCATGACCCGACTTGCCGCACGAAAACCCGCCGCCATCGGTATCGATATCATTTTTGCGGAACCTGACCGTGTTTCGCCCGATCGGCTGGCCGAGGTATTTCGTGCCCGCGATCCGCTCGTGGCGGAGCGACTCGCCAGGTTGCGGCCACACGACGAACTATTGGCGGCGTCATTCAAGAGCGCACCCGTAGTGCTAGGCGTGGCGGGCACCAATCAACCGACAGGCATCAGCCACATCTACGCGCCCTCGCGTCAGACGGGGGCGTCGGCGCCATTGCGCCGCTTCAATGGCGAATTGCGCAGCATGCCGGAACTTGATCGGGCCGCCGCCGGACACGGCCTGCTCAACGCGGATCCGGACCGTGGCGTGGTGCGACGGGTACCGCTGGCAGCCTTTATCGGCGATAACCCGATTCTCTCACTGACCATGGAATGCCTGCGCGTTGCCGCAGGCGAAGTGTTGTTTACCCTCAATTCCGGTGCACAGGGCCTCAGTTCCGTGGGCATAGGCGACATTGCCGTGCCCACCCAGCATGACGGCAGCCTCTGGGTACATTATTCGCCGCATGACCCCGCCCGCTTCGTGTCCGCGGCCGATGTCATGGAGGGACGCGACGATCCGTCGTTGATCGAACAGAAAATCGCTCTGATTGGTGTCACTGGACTCGGCTTGGTAGATCAGCAAATAACCTCGCGGGGCGAACGCATACCCGGCCTAGAGATCCACGCGCAAGTGCTCGAAAACATTTTTGACAACGCATTGCTGCGAAGACCTGAATGGGCGCGCTTCGCGGAAGCTCTTACCTTCGCGCTGCTGGCAGCGGTAGTCGTTATCGGCGTGCCGCGCGTTCGCCCCCGGCGCTCGGTCTGCATTCCCTTCATATGCTGGGCCGTCACCGCCGCGCTCGGCGCGGGCGCGTACCTCTGGGGGCGATTGCTATTCGATCCTGCGACACTCATCGCCGGCCTCAACGCAGTCTATGGCATCATGCTTTCCGCCACATTGGTGGCGATTGACTTGGACCGCCGCGATCTTGCCGCGCGTCTCGCCACCGAACGCGAAGCTTCGGCACGGCTTGCGGGAGAACTCGGGGCAGCAAACCGGATCCAGACGCGCATGTTACCAAGGCCGGACAAGGTCCTAGCAGAGGAACACAGGATCGAGATTTTCGCGCATATGCGTCCTGCGCTTGAAGTCGGCGGCGATTTGTATGATTTTTTTCCACTGATGGGTGACAGATTTTTTGTCTTGGTCGGAGACGTGGCTGGGAAAGGTCTGCCGGCCGCCATGTTCATGGCCGTGAGCAAGGCACTTGCCAAGAGCTCGACATTGCGGGAAACGGGCAACCTGGAAAACCTGATGAAGGTCATGAACGCGGAAATATCGCGCGACAACCCGGAAGAGCTTTTCGTTACGCTGATCGCGCTGATCATCGACTTGCGCACTGGCGCCTTGAACTACTGCAACGCGGGACATGAACCGCCTCTGCTCGTAAGGCGCGACGGCGAATCCCAGATACTGAATGATGGCGGCGGCCCTCCGATGTGTGTCATGGAAGATTTTCCATATGAGACGGGAACCGCTGCATGCGAGCCCGGTGATATCATTGTGCTGATGTCGGACGGCATTACCGAAGCGACGGCCCCGGGCGGCGAACTTTACGGACGGCACCGCATACGAACACTTATGAAGTTGCCCGGAACCTTTGAGTCGGACACGGACGTTGTCGGCCACGAGTTACTTACAAACGTAAAGACGTTCGAAGCAGGCACCGAACCAGCAGACGACCAGACGCTGTTGCTCGTGCGCTGGCGCGCAGTAGGAAGCGTCCACCCGATGAACTCCGAAACAAAATAAGAGAAATAAAACCAAGCTAACGAACGCTGACTTCCACGCGACGGTTGCGGGGTTCGGATACTTCATCCGCGGTGGGGACCAATGGCTCGCGTTCACCTCGCCCACCAACGCTGATACGCTCTGCCGCAATGCCGCGTTGAGTCAGCAGATCCTTCACGCGCTGTGCGCGCTGCAGGGACAAAGCATCATTCACCTGATCCGTGCCCACCCGGTCAGTATGGCCGATAACGGTGATTTCCGGGAACGGCCTGCGAGCCATCTCCTCCAGCAAAAGAACAACATTCGCATTTGATGCTTCCGAGAATTCATTGCTGCCGCTCTGGAAATAGATTAGGAAAGATACCGGTGCTGGTGGTAGCGCCGCCAGCAACGCGCCAAATTCCTGTTTGACCGCTGCTTCACTTTCGCGTCCCGTCCTGGGCGTACCGTCCGCTCCGGACTTTGCGGATGCGTACGGACTGTCGAGTATGACTTCGCGGCTCCCTTGCTTTACGGATATCGCGCCCGTCGTGCCATCGGCATGCGGTAACAAAATGACCGAATCCGCCAACACCGGCTTGGGTTCAGGCTTGCTTGCGCAACCGGCGACCAGGAATGCAATCGCAATGGCGGCCAAAACGCGCGTGATCATTGTCACTCCCCTACGCGAACAATGAATTCCGTGCCGCGAACACCCAGTATCGTGGATGGCGTAGCGACAGTCATTGCGTCCGATGAACGTTTGGCAAGCTTGCCGGAAATAACAGACAGCGTTCCGCGTTTGAGCGAGGAATCGAAATTTCCGTCATGCGTGGTCTGATCAAACCTGAAACGGTTGATCGCGAGCGTGCTATTGGGCCCCAGGGACAGCCTTGAATTATCGACAAATGTGACCCCAGCCGTGCCGTCCGCACCTGTCACTATGGTGTCGGTCGCCTCGATGGTTGCCCCGACCGGACCCGGCATACGCGCCCCCGCGCGCTCTATGAAAACGGACCCTGTGGAAATCTTTACCTTGCCGACATCATCGGCAAAAACCTGCGTGGCAGCTAAAAATGCAAACCCGGCCGCAATTGATTTGCGAACACAATATGACTTATACATTGCTATCCTCCCA
The DNA here is from genome assembly GCA_947476215.1 of Betaproteobacteria bacterium. GTDB lineage: Bacteria > Pseudomonadota > Gammaproteobacteria > Burkholderiales > SG8-41 > PALSA-1004. The sequence continues at coordinate 14,141 of CANJQI010000071.1, read as the reverse complement.
TGGCAAATGTGCAATTCGACTTGCAGGTATTCCATATTGACCTAGAATGCAGACAAGTTACCATGCTGCTTTTGCCTGGTCCAGCCAAGTGAATTTTCAGAAAACACGGCAATTTTTCGCACGACGGTCCGAGATCGCTTCCATCCGGCGTTTTGTTGAGTCGGTTTGCGCGAGCATGGCATTTCCGGATCGTCAGCGGCTGGTCCTGATTGTTGAAGAATTGTTCTCCAACAGCATCGATCACGGCTATGGCGGTGACTCCGACCAACCAGTGTGGCTCACACTTACCTTAACCGCGGATGGGTGCCATCTTGCTTATCGTGACATGGCGCCCGCATACAATCCCTTCTTATCCGCGCGCCTGCCGGTCCTGGGGCCGGATGCGCTGAATCGCCCGGAAGGTGGGCTGGGCGTATTTCTCATTGGCCAGTTATCCTCATCCAGGCGCTATGAACGGCGCGACGAGCACAACCACATCGAACTTTTCGTTCCACGAAGCGACCGTGACGCTAACACCGAAGTGCCGTAGTGCCCCTCCACGCCCGACACAAAGCTGACAGGAAATATTGTGGCGGTGATCGGCGGCGTGAAAATAGGAACGTCTATCACCGACACGCCACCATCCGCGCTCGATTTATCGTGCGACAATCTACCCATCGATACGAAATCCGCATAGGGTTGCAAGCGAGACCATGAGGCCGGCAACGAATGACTGAGAACAACAATTCAAAATCACGGTCCGTCGCGGTCACGCTGCGCGTGAACGGCGTATCCCACGAGATGAGCGTGGATCCGCGCTACGCGTTGGCCGACGTGTTGCGGGACGAGTTGTCCCTGACCGGACTGCACCTGGGCTGCGAACAAGGTGTCTGCGGTGCGTGCATGGTGCTGATCGACGGCGAGCCGGCACTCAGTTGTCTGACGTTGGCGGTGGAAACGCAGGGAACCGAGATTCAAACGGTGGAACATCTCTCTTCAACCGCGTCGGAGCCGGGCCCTCTCGGAAAGGCCTTTATCAAACACTGCGCGTTTCAGTGCGGGTTCTGCACCCCGGGCATGCTCGTCATGGCGCATCACATCCTGGACAAAGGGCTGGGCAATGATCGCGACAAGATACGCGAACACCTGAGCGGCAATATATGCCGCTGCACGGGCTATGAGCCCATCATCGATGCCATCGTCGCAGCGAGCGCGGAATGGGAAGTCAAATGAGCGTGCCCGCTAGCGCCGATATACCGCAGGCGGTCGGCCCCGCCCGTGGCGATCCGGCCGAGTCTGACGAGTCATCCATCTATCATTCAGACGGCGCTGCATTGCTGAGCGGCAAAGGCAGCTACATCGCCGACGTGAAGCTGCCCGGCATGCTGGAAATTGCTTTCCTGCGCAGTCCGACGGCGCGCGCGCGGATCAAGAGCATCTCGACCCAGGCAGCCGCGGCATCCGAGGGCGTCCTCTACGTCGCCACCGGGCCGGACATACTGCGCTCGATACCCACCGCCCTGCCTCGCGCGTCCATGGTATTGCATGCAAGCGAGCTCGCCCCGGAAGCCTACAAGCTTCCGTCCTATCATCTGTTGCCGATCGACGCCGTGCACTACGACGGTGAAGCCATCGCCGCGGTGGTGGCGAAGAATCGCTACCTGGCGGAGGATGCGGCCGACCTGATCGACATCGAATTCGAAGAACAGCGCCCCGTGCTTGACCCGGAGCTCTCTCTGTCGGACGGGGGCGAGAAACTGTTCGACGATATGGCAGGCAATATGGCACTGGAGGGAACTTACGGCTCAAAGGAGGAGCCGGGTTCCCTGTTTGACGACGCGCCGCTACGGCTGCGCCGCCGTTATCGCATGAATCGCAGCGGCAACCCGCCACTTGAAACGTTGGGCGTCGTCGCACGCTTTGAAAACCGGCGCCTCACGGTATGGTCAACCATCCAACGACCGCAAATGCTGCGCATCGCGCTGGCCGATATCCTGAGTATTCCCATGTCCAGGGTGCAGGTCATAGCACCGCAGAATATTGGCGGCGGATTCGGCTGGAAATCACCAATGTATCGCGAGACGGCGGTGGTCGCCTGGCTGGCGATGCAGGTCGGCAAACCCGTGCGCTGGATAGAAGACCGCACCGAAGCCTTGAGAAAGGGCATCCACGCCCGCGATCAGATCTGGGACATCGATGCCGCATTCGACTCGACCGGCAAAATCCTCGGCATGAAGTGCGAAGTCATTGCCGATGTCGGCAGCGCACTGATCGACATGTTCGCGGTGCGCGCCGCCCGTTCATCATGCTCGGTGCCGTTCCCTTACGATGTGCCGTGGATCAGAACACACCTGCGTTGCGCGGTCACCAACAAAGCGCCGGTCGGATACAACCGGCCCGCGGGCCGCATGCCGGCGGTGTGGGCAGTCGAACGACTGATGGACGACGCCGCGCGCAAGTTGAGTATCTCGCCGGTGCAGATACGCGTCGCCAATCTGGTCCGGACATTTCCCTACGTTTCACCGCTAGGCGGCCAGCGCAGCATGCTCAATTCTTCCGACTATCTCGGAACGCTGGACAAGCTGCTGACGATGTTCCGCTACGAAGAACGCAAGGGAGAAGTCAAACAGCTCCGCGCCACCGGCCGCAGGGTGGGCATAGGCCTCGCTACCTGCGTCGAGACCTGCCGGCCGCTGTGCTCGATAGGCGGTGTAGTGTCCTACAATCAGCCGCAATACGCGTCCGTCGTCATGCGCATGTACCCGGACGGATCCCTGTCTATCATGTCTGGCGATGCGCCCCAAGGACAGATGCGCCACACGACCATGGCGAAGATCACCGCGATGGAGCTCGGCGCAGCGGTGAACATGATCGAGGTCTACACCGGCGATACGCTGTTGAGCCCGATCACGAACTCGCACACCGATGTCACATCGGTGTGCGAGATTGCGGCGCGCCGCCTGCGCTCCAAAGTCATCAAGGTCGCAAGCCATCTGATGAGCGTCCCCGCCGACGAGAATAACTTCCACAGCGTGAACGGTGTTGTTACCCATCTGCCGGATGGTAAATCCATGACTTTCCGCGAAATCGCCTGGACGGCCATGATGAGACCGTTCATGCTGCCGGAGGGCAGTGTTCCCGAATTGGCCGGGCCGTTCGTTAACCACGCCACGACGAAACGGCGAACTGAGCGTGAATTTCCAAGGAGGATGTTATGGCAACAGTGATTGCGTATGACGATGCAAAAGTGAACCAGCGCACCAGAACGAGCAGCGATGGCAAATCCGTCAACGTTGCGACCCCGTTGCTGGGAAGACGCGGCGATCCGAGCCTGCCTCTTGCCTCGCTGGCCACATTTCCGCCCGGCCGTGTATCGACGCCTCACTTTCATGACGTCCCTCAGTTCCAGATCATGCTCGACGGCAGAGGCAAGATGGGGCGCCGGGACATCAAAACCAACAGCGTGCATTTTTCACGCCCCAACACGCCGTATGGCCCCTTCACCTCCACCGACGACAGCAGCCTGACGTGTCTGATCATACGTTCCCGCCCTGATACGGGCGCTCAGCACGATCCCGATGCCATCGCCCAACTCAGCCGCATGCCTGATCGAAATCCATGGCAATTCACCCACGACGTGAGTGTGCCGGAGCTGGGTTCGGCGAATTTTGCAATGCAAGCGGTGCCCGAACTCTGTGACGCGCATGGTCTGGCGACCTATGCATTGCGCATGAAGCCGGGCGCCACCGTGCTCACGCCGGACCCCTCGGTCGGTGAAGGACTGTTTGTCGTGGTGCAAAAAGGCAGCCTGATACACGAAAACAAGGAAGCCAAGGCCCTGACACTGGTGCACGTTTCCACTGGGGAGCGGGCCTTCGAGATTCGCGCCGGGTCCGCGGGCATGGAAGGACTCATCGTCCGTTTTCCCAATCCCGTTACGCAGTCAGCTAGCTCCGTCAAAGGCGCACAGCCTGGAGCAAAGTCCTGGCAGTGCATGCTTTGCGCGTTTGCCTACAATGAGGCGACAGGCTTGCCGGAAGAAGGCATCGCCCCCGGAACGCGCTGGGAAGATGTGCCGGCGGATTGGACTTGCCCGGACTGCGCCGCTGACAAAAGCGGATTCGAGCAAATTAATTCTTGATGGGTTTTAAAGAACGTCGCGCAAGTGCACCGCGCTGCCTTATCATTCAATAAAATGTGACTAACAAATTGCTGCGAGAACCAACTTAGGGGTTGGGCGATAAACCACTAGCTCTGATAGGATACAACGCTCCATTCCGTCGAAAAACGAGCAGGATGAGATGAGCGCAGCGGCATGTTATTCCCAGTTCTGAAGTCCCTGTTTCGCGCAAAGTCTCGCAGCGAGAATCTTGTTCGCCCTCTGTCGCCGAACAGGAAAATAATCGTGTTTGTCAACATGGTCGATGAGCCATATTTCTTGACGCCAGGCAGCACATTTCACGCAGATCAGGCGAGTATGCGTTTGCGTGTCGGATTGCCGGCGCGCGAGCTTTCACGACGCTACAGCGTGTACCTCGTCCCTGTCAGTTACATTGAACAAGACCCCTCGCTCGCCCGGTTAGGTAGAGTCCGCGCCATCGTCATTGGAAAATTGCCGGTGAATTTCTTTCTATGCCAGGAACAACAAGCGACGCGTCTGCTCGAGTGGATCGAAGTAATCGCCCAGCAATATCGCGTCGTCGTCGATTTTTCGGACGACCTGGAGGCCGCCGCAACGATGATCTCACGACCTGTACTCGCCACATTTCAAAAGCGCCTGCTCGCAACCTGTTTCGCGACAGTCACGAACGAAGCTCTTCGGCTACAGCTCGCCGCAGACGCCAGGCCCGGCCTGACAGTTATCGACGATCCGTACGAATCAACGGCTTCCGGAGAGCCACGCCTTGCGCCTAACGGAGTACTGCGGCTTGCATGGTTCGGGGTATTCGAACCGCCATTGCGGACCTTTCTTGAAGCACAATTCACAACAATCGCGCAATGCTTCTCCTGCCCAATAGAACTCGCGTTCGTGACCCACGCCAACCAAATGGACCTGGCCGGCGATATGGCCTCAGCATTGGGCAAGGTGAACAACCAATTCTCCCTGCGCTTTGTTCCCTGGTCACTGGAAGCGACTAATCGCGAAATCGAGCAGTCAGACCTGGTCGTGTTGCCGCAGGATGCGGACAGCGATTGGGGGCGAGTAAAACGCATAATAGGCTAATTGAAGCCATACGCGCAGGCAGGTTTACAGTAGCATCGCCGGTTCCCTCATATTTGGAACTGGCTGAGTACGCCTGGATCAGCAGAGACCTATGCGCTGGTGTTAGATGGGCTCTTGACCATCCTCAAGATGCACTGGCCCGGGTGGCGGCGGGGCAGGCCCACGTCGCGGCGCGGTTTGGGCCCGAACCCATCGGAGAGAAGTGGGCTCGGGCACTACAACTGGAACTGCCAACCAGGTAGCCGACATACTAATCTCACGGGCAACATTGACAGCAATCAGCCGTGAACGAATCCAACGCCACGATCGAAGGCGACGTAAACGGCCTTGCCAGCGAGCGGCAACGTTAACGTCTATAGTGACTGTCCGCGACTATCGTCTCGTGTCTGAATCAGGAAATCGTGCGCGCGTTTGTCGCACAGGACGTGAAGGATCAGCTGCTCAGAGCAGGCCTGGAAACCGTGGGCAGTTCGCCCGAAGAATTCGCGACCGCGATAAAGACTGAAATGGCGCGTATGGGCAAGGTCATTAAAGACGCGGGTATACGCGGGCAATAAGCATGCGTTAACAAGAAACGCCCTCAAGCAACCAACCCAAACTTTTACTCCAGCTTGATGTTGGCGACCTTGATCAGCTTGGCGTACTTGGCATAGTCCGCCCTGACGGTAGCAGCGAACTGCTCCGGCGTGGAGGTGACCGGCATCACACCCTGATTCATCAGTTTCTCGCGGACATCAGGCGCCGCGAGCGCGGCCGCGATTTCCGTGGCCAACTTGTCGATGATAGGCTTGGGCGTGCCGGTTGGCGCGAAGAAGCCCTGCCATGAATTGTGGTTGAAGCCGGGCAGGCCCGCTTCGTCGAACGTCGGCACCTGTGGCAGCGCAGGGCTGCGATTCTTTGCGGTGGTGGCAAGACCACGCAGCCGCTTGCCGTTGATCTGCGAATTCACATTGAGGGGCGTCTGGAATGACATGTGCACCTGACCGGCGATCAGATCCGTGAGCGCCTGCCCGCCCCCTTTGTAGGCAATCGCCTGCATCTTGAGGCCGGTTTCCACGGCGAGAAACTCAGGCGCGAGCCGGCTGACCGATCCGCTGCCTGACGCGGAGAAATTGAGCTGACCGGGGCGCGACCGCGCGAACGCGATGAATTCCTTGAGGTTGGCGGCGGGCACCGACGGATGGACCACCATCACAAAATCCTGCACCGCGACTGTGCTGATCGGCGTGAAGTCGCGCACGGGATCGTAGGTCGTGCTCGTCAGCAGCGGGATGACCACGTGCGTGGCCGAGGGCACCAGCAGGGTATAGCCATCGGGCGCGGCCTTGGCAACCAGCGTGGTGCCTATCACAGTATCGGCGCCCGGATGATTCTCCACTATCACCTGTTGCCCCATGCTCTCGGACAGCTTCTGCGCGACAAGGCGCGCAAGCGTGTTGGTGCTGCCGCCGGGCACGGTCGGAACGATAACGCGGACCAACTTGGCCGGATATGCCGGTTGCGCATGCGCGCCACCTGACAGCACAACAAATAATCCTGCAACGATGGTGTGCGCCAGACTCGTGAATATGCGACTCATGCAACCCCTCCGGTGAAAAACACTGCAAAATCCATCCACGCCTATCAACCTGGACTATTGCCCCACAGTGCCCGCAAGCCACAAGTTCCCGTGATATTCTGATGACATGATACAGGAGGTTACACCATGAAAATCATTTCCACGTCCGACGCCCCGACGCCCGGCGGCCACTATTCGCAAGGCATGGAGGCAGGCGCCTTTGTGTTCGTGTCCGGCATGCTGCCCACGCTGACTTCAGCCGGCGGTAAATCGGATACATTTGACGCACAGGTCGCTTCGGCATTGCAACACTGTGAAAGCGTGCTGACGGCGGCGGGCTGCGGGCTGAGCGACGTCGTGCAATGCACCGCCTACGTGGTGGGCGTCGACAACTGGCCTATCTTCAATCGCGTCTACAGCGAACGCTTCGGCTCGCACAAACCGGCGCGCGCGGTGATTCCGGTCCCGGAGCTGCGCCACGGCGCGCTGATCGAAATACAAATGATTGCGCAAAAACCGGATTAACTGCGCATGCCCTGGTGAGCAGGTCGGCCGTCCTTTACCGAAAAATCACGCTGGCAACATGCGGATAAATGCATCGCGACGTCTACGCAGAAAAGTCCACTACGCGAATTTTCGTAGGGCGGAAAAGCGCAGCGCCTTCCGCCGCATTGGTATTCAGTCCGGTCACTTGTAGCTGATTGCGCAAGTGCACCGTGAAGTATTCACCTATCTCACGCAGCAAGCGTAGGATGGGTCGAGCGCAGCGACACCCATCAACCGCTTTCCGCAGAACAGGCCGCAGCTGATGGGTTTCGTGCCTCAACCCATCCTACAGTTGCTCACTGTGGCGGTGTGAGCGAATGAGCTTACCGTTGCGCGCAATATCGTTAGCCGATGGTAAACGGATCGCGCAGATTACCGCTCAGCTCTATCCACACCGACTTGGTTTCGAGGTATTCAGCCATGCCTTCATGGCCGTTTTCGCGACCGATGCCGCTGTGCTTGAATCCGCCGAACGGCGCATAGGGCCCGAAGGTCCGGTACGCGTTGACCCATACCGACCCTGCCCTGACCTTGGCGACCACGCGATGCGCGCGCTGCAGGTTGAGCGTCCAGATGCCGGCCGCAAGCCCGTAGCGCGTATCGTTGGCAATTCGGATCGCTTCTTCCTCGGTATCGAATGTCAGCACCGACAACACCGGACCGAACACCTCGTCGCGCGCTATCGTCATGTCGTTGGTAATGCCGGTCAATATCGTAGGCATCACAAAGAACCCCCCTTGCGGGGCTTGCTCACCGCCGTATGCCACGGTCGCCCCTTCAGCCCGCGCTGCCTTCACCATCGCGAGGACTTTCTGGAACTGCGGTTCAGTTGCAGCCGGCCCCATTTCGGTTTGCGGGTCCATGGGATCGCCTAAACGTATGGTCTTTACGCGCTCCAATAGCCGGCGCACGATCTCATTGTGTATGGTGCGCTGAACGATCAGGCGTGAGCCTGCCATGCAGGTTTGGCCGGTCGCGGCAAAAATGCCCGACAGTATGCCGTTGGCGGCCGCGGCGGGGTCGCAGTCATCGAATACGATCTGCGGCGACTTTCCGCCGAGCTCCAGTGATACGCGCGTGAAATTCTCCGCGGCGGCGCGGGCGATCGCCCTGCCCACGCCATCCGATCCTGTAAAGGCGATCTTGTCAATACGCGGATCAGCAACCAGCTGGCGACCTATATCCGGGCCGCCGGTCAGCACGTTGAAAACGCCGGGCGGTATGCCCGCCTCCTCGACCAGTTTCGCGAATGCCAGCGTGGACACCGGCGTGTGCTCTGATGGTTTGACAATAAACGTGCATCCGGCAGCCAGCACCGGCGCGAGTTTCCAGATCATCAGCAACACCGGTGAGTTCCACGGCGTAATAGCAGCCACCACGCCTATCGGCTCCTTGCGCGTAAAGGCAACAAAATTCGGTTTGTCGCTGGGCAGCACCTCGCCCCAGCCCTGTGTGGCTTGCCCGGCGTAATAGTGAAACCATTCAGGCATATAACGCCACTGCGCCACCATTTCCTTGAGCAGCTTGCCGTTATCGGTGGACTCTATGCGTGCCATTTTCTCGGCGTCACGCGCAATTAAATCGGCGAGTCTGCGCATCATCGCGGCGCGCTGCTGCGGGGTGGTTGCGTTCCATGGACCATGATCGAATGCATCGCGGGCGGCAACAATCGCGGCGTTGACATCATCCGCCGTCGCGTCAGGTACCGTGGCCCAGACTTTCTGGGTATAGGGGTTGACGCTGTTCAACGTGCGGCCGTTCGAGGCGTCCAGCCACTTGCCGCCGACATACATTTTGAATTGCTCTGGAACAGTTTGATTTGTCGTTGCCATAATGATAGTGGTCCGGTTTTATGATTTGAGAACGTCGCGATAGATCGCACACAAGTTTATTGATGTAGTTCAAACGCAACAGCATGCACAAGTCCATGCAAGCATGCGCCGTTTCGATTAAGATTGCCGCTTGCCGAGCATCAAATTTTACGCCTTTCATTTACCTGTCCCAACCCGACGTGCAATCGATCCAGTTCACGATGGCGGCATGGGGTTACCGCCCATAGCACCACTCAATCGGGATGAGAGCGCAAAGTCAGCATTCAGAATCACCTGAGCCATGGAATTTTCCGGAAAAATAGAAATAAAGGCGCCGCGCACCGCAGTCTTCGAGAAGCTTGCCGATCCGCGTTTTTTCGCAACCTGTATCGACGGGGTCAGCGACTTGAAGGAAGTTGACCCCACGCACTACACGGCGGTCATGGAAATGCGCGTCGCATACATACGCTTCAAATTCAATATCTTGGTGGAAATCGCGGACAGCGTAGCGCCGCACCGTATCGTTGCGAAGTCGGAAGGCACGCCCGTGGGCGTGGTGGGACGGCTGACATCGACGGCGACCACGACGCTGACGGAATCCGCGGGCATCACTACGGTCGCCTACGTCATCGACGTCGGGTTGACCGGCAAACTCGGCAGCATGGGTCAGCCGGTGCTGCGCTCCAAGGCCAAGGAACTCGAACGCCAGTTCGCCGCCAATCTCAAGGCAGCATTCGAATCTGGTACCCAGCGACAGGAATCTCATGAGCCCATTTGAAATCGCAGAGCCGGCCACCATCGCGGATGCACTCGCGTTGCTGTCCGGCGACGACCCGGACATACGTCCCCTGGCCGGCGGCAGCGCGCTGATGCTGATGATGAAGAGCGGTGTGTTCCGCCCCACCCGCCTGGTCAGCCTGCGGCGCCTGGATGAATTCACCGGCATAGCCGCGACGCCTGAGGGCGGCATCCGCATTGGCGCCATGACATCTCTTGCCGCGATCGAGCACTCGTCGCTGGTGAAACAACGTGCGCCCGTCATCGTCGAAGCCATGCGCCGCCTCGCCAACGTGCGCGTACGCAATCAAGCCTGCATCGGTGGTGCGCTCGCGCATGGCGATCCACACCTCGACATGCCGCCGCTGTTGGCCGCGCTCGGCGCTGAAGTTACCATCGTCGGCCCCGAGGGCGAGCGCAAGGTTGCAGTGGCCGATTTGTACGTCGGGTATTACCAGACGGTGCTCGCCGGCGACGAACTGATCCGCGAAGTGAGCATTCCGAGTCTGGCCGGACGGCATACTGCGTACCAAAAATGCACCACGCGCTCGGCCGACGACTGGCCGGCCTTGGGCGTAGCCGTCAATCTGCGTGCCGGCAAATCAGGCATCAGTGAAGCACGCATCGTGGTCGGAGCAGTGGCCGAAATTCCAACGCAACTGAGAAACGTGGAAATGATATTGCAAGGCAGGACGCTGGACCAAGCACTGCTTGCGCAGGCAGGCGAGGCCGCGGCCGCGGAGCTGTCGCCGACCTCCGACGCGCGCGGCTCGGCTGCCTATAAACGGCAACTGGTGAAGGTCTACGTAGGCCGGGCGATCGCGGCCGCAATGGATGTGGTGGCGAGCTGATGAAAGCGAATACGACTCAGATTGGCCGCTCCATGCCGCGGCTGGAAGCGCGTGCCAAGGTTACGGGCAACACCGAATACACCCATCATCTGAAGCTGCCGGGCATGCTGTACGGAAAAATATTCCGCAGCACCGTCGCCCATGGGCGCATACGGTCTATTGACGTATCGGCAGCGCGCGCTCTTGAGGGCGTGCACAGCGTCATCACCGGGCAGGATATTCTTGCACTGGTCCCGGAGCCCTATTTCGGCCCCGCTTTTCTTGATCAACCCGTGCTGGCGCTCGAAAAAGTACGCTACGTCGGTGAAGCGGTTGCCGTGGTACTTGCGTCCGACCCGCACGTCGCCGAATCCGCGGTGCAGTTGATCGACGCACAATATGATGAACTGCCGGCGGTATTCGACGAAATCGAAGCCATGACATCGGAAGCCATCGTGCACGACGTATTGAAACCGTCCGGCACCTTTCCCGATCTGAAACATCTGGTTGGACGCAAGAACACCAATATCGCGCTCGATTACCATCTCAAACATGGCAATGCCGAGAAGGCTTTTGCCGAAGCCGATCACGTGTTCGAACACACGTTCAAGACTCAGCAAGTCATGCACACGCCGCTGGAGCCCATGGTCTCTGCCGCGGAACCCGGCGATCAGCGGCTGACCATTTATACGGCGTCGCAAAGTCCGTCGTTCGTGCGCCTCGAAATCGCACGACTGCTCGGCTGGCAGGAATCGCAGGTACGCGTCAAAGTGGCCCATCTTGGCGGCGGCTTTGGCGCCAAGCTCTATATCAAGCTCGAAGCGCTGGTGGCGGTGCTCGCTCTGTTGACACGGCGCCCGGTCAAGATCGCGTTGACGATGGAAGAGCAGTTCTACACGATCACCAAGCATCCGACCACATTCCGCATCAAGAGCGGCGTCAACAAGGACGGGCGCATCATCGCGCGGCGCTGCGACGTGTGGTGGAACGGCGGCGCCTATGCGGACATAGGACCGCGCGTCACCCAAAAATCGGGATTCACCTCAGGCGGTCCCTACGATATCGAGAACATCGACATCGAGTCCTTTGCGCTCTATACCAACCGCCCGCCGTCCGGCGCCTTGCGCGGATTCGGCATACCGCAACTGGTGTGGGCCTACGAAAGTCACACCGACATCATCGCCCGCGAATTGGGCATGGACACGCTGGCCATACGCCGCAAGAACATCCTGCGCGAAGGCCGCCCGCAGGCCACCGGCACCCCGATGCGCAGCGCCGAGATCGAACTCGTGCTGGAGCGCGTCGCGGCGCGCATGAAATGGGACCAGCCATTCGATCGTGGCAGCGGCACGATACGGCGCGGACGCGGCCTGGCAATCGGCTATAAAGCCGTCGTTGCGCCTACGACTTCCACCGCCATGGTGACGATAGCCGCCGATGGCAGCTGCATACTTGCGATGAGCACGGTCGACATGGGACAGGGGTCGGACACCACCATGGCGCAAATCGTCGCCGAAATCATGGACATTCCCGCTGAACGCGTGCGCGTGCTCAATCCCGATACCGACGTGACACCCTACGACATGGCGACGCTCGGATCTCGATCAACCTACCATATGGGTAACGCCGTCAAGCTCGCGTCCGAGGATGCGCGCGACAAGCTGCTCGCCATGGCCATGGATCTGGATCTGCCGCCCGAAACCACACCAGTCCCGGAACTGTTCCGCAGAAAGTACGGCATGCAGGCCGGCACCGTGGTCGGCTTTGGCAGCTTCGTGCCCCCCTATGCGCCGCCCGACAAGACCAACGGCCAGTCCGAAAACATCACGCCATTCTGGATGATAGGTGGCACAGGCGTCGAGCTTGCGGTCGATACCGAAACCGGGCACGTCAGAATAGAACGCATGATCAACGTGGTCGACTGCGGAACACCACTTAATCCCGCGATCGTTGAAACCCAGTTATCCGGTGCGGCCATCATGCAAATCGGTTTCAGCATGCAGGAGAAAATGGAACTCGATGCCGGACAGGTCACAAACGCATCGTTCGCTGACTACAAGATACCGGGCTTCCATGACATCCCACCCGTGTTCGAAAATGAAATGGTGGACGCCCATCAGCCCGGTGCGCCCTTTGGCGCGAAAGGCGTAGGCGAAAGCGCCACCTTCAGCGTTTCGCCCGCCATCGCCAACGCCATACACGACGCGATCGGCCTACGCCTGACGGAACTGCCGATGACGCCCGAGTCGGTCTATCGCGCGTTACGCATCCTGCAAAACAAACCGGTTGAGGACGAGTGACATGAGCAATGCAAGGCGCAAAATCAGCTTTCAGTTAAATGGCGCCACGGTCTCGGCCACTGTCGAAAATCACCACAATGTCGTTGAATTACTTGAACAATTTGGCCTGCGTGGCGCACGCGAAAGCTGTGGCCAGGGATTGTGTGGCTGCTGCACCATTCTGATCGACGATGTAGCAGTTTCAGGTTGTCTGCAACTTGCGGCCATGGTCGACGGGAAAAACGTGTGCACCATAGAAGGCATGCAGAAAAACGGCGAACTCGATCCGATTCAGCAGGCGTTCATCGAAAGCGGCGCCTTTCAATGCGGATTTTGCACACCCGGATTCGTGCTGATGACCCAGCAACTGCTCGACCGTTACCCCGATCCTGATGACGATCAAATACGCAGTTATCTGTCGGGAAATCTTTGTCGATGTGGCGCTTATCCAGAGATTCTAAAGGCAGTGCGACTGGCGGCGGAAAAGCGCAAGAGCGCTGCCACGGCGTAGGTGCTTGCTCGCCGTAATCAACACGATCAGATCGCGAAATTATCCGCCGCGTATGCCGGCTTCCTTGATTACTTTTCCGAGTCTGGCTATTTCCAGTTTCAATTTGGCGTCGAGTTCCTGAGGTGAACTGGCGACGACCTCGACCCCGGCCGAGAAAAGCCGCTCTTTCGTTTCCGGTTTGTTGAGTACCTGCGCAATTTCGCGGTTCAGCCGGCTGATGAGCGCGGCAGGGGTCTTTTGCGGCGCAAATACGCTGACCATGGACACCGCCTCATAGCCGGGCACCGAGGCTGAGACAGTCGGAATGCCTGGAACAAGTGCGGTCGGCTGGGCGGTTGTAACCGCGAGCACCCGCAATTTATCCGTTTTCATGAATTGCGTAACCGAACCGGTTGTGGCAAACATCAACTGCACTTCGCCCGCGATCACCGCGGTGACCGCCGGGCCTGCGCTTTTGTATGGCACATGCACCATAGCTAGTGCCTGACCGAAAACGTTAATTCTAGCCTTTGGTGCGCCGTAGCAGCGCGGATTTTGTGACTAGAATGGGGACGAAGATTTGCGTGGAATGGTTGTTTTTTGTGGATTGGTGTGGGAAAGAAGGTGATTTCCCGGAAATCTTCGTG
>CANJQI010000070.1 GCA_947476215.1 Betaproteobacteria bacterium | reverse complement strand
TCGCCCTCCCAAATGTCCGCACAAACTGATTTCGCGATCCAGTTATAATCCGCGTCCCTCTGCTTAACGCCGCCTTGCATCATGCCTCTGCCAGACTACTGTGCCATAGACTTCGGCACATCCAACTCCGCCATGGCCATACCGATGGCGGACGGCTTGCGGTTGGTCGAACTCGAATCAGGTTTTCAGACCATGCCGACCGCGGTTTTCTACGATGCGGAGGACGAAACACGCAGTTACGGGCGTGCGGCGATCGCGGCCTATGTCGACGGGTGCGAGGGCCGTTTGATGCGTTCGATCAAAAGCATACTCGGCTCCGACCTGATGGAGCAAACCACGGAAATCGGAAATGGTATCGGCATCCCGTATCTGGATGTGGTGATCGGCTACCTCAGGCATTTGAAGAAGGTAGCTGAAGCGCATCATGGCGGAGCATTGCGCCGCGCCGTCATCGGACGGCCGGTATGGTTCGTGGACGGCGATGCCGATCGCGATGCCCAGGCGCAGGATACCCTTGAGAGGGCCGCGTTTGCAGCAGGTTACGCCGAGGTTGCATTCCAGTATGAACCGATAGCCGCGGCGCTCGATTATGAGTCCACGATATCGACGGAGCAGATCGTATTGGTCGCCGACATCGGCGGCGGCACGTCGGATTTCTCGCTGGTGCGCGTAGGACCGGCGCGGCGCGCGGCCATCGAGCGTCACGACGATATCCTCGCCAACCACGGCATCCACGTGGCGGGCACTGACTTCGATCAGTCGGTGAATATCGCGGCGATCATGCCGTCGTTGGGCTACGGATCGGAAGGCGCCAAGGGACGGCGTGTGCCGGGCACCGTGTATTTCGATCTTGCTACATGGCATTTGATCAACACCGTGTACGCGCACAATCGCGTGATCGAGCTTCGTGAAATGGCCAGCATGTATGCCGATCCGGTGTGCTATCAGCGGCTGATGACGGTTGTGACTAAACGTCTGGGACACCATCTGGCGGCGCTCGCCGAGCAGGCGAAGATCGATGTCGCGCTGAACGGCGGCACGGTGATAGATCTGGGCGCGGTGGCCAGCGGTCTGCTTGCGAAGTTCTCGGATGCGCGGCAGGCCAAGGCGCTGGATCACAAAGTCTCAAGGATAGTGCATGCCGCGCAGGAAACGCTGCGACTTGCCGGGTTGGACGCAGGGCGTGTCAATGCCACGTATTTCACCGGCGGCTCGACGGGCCTGGGTTTTCTGACCGAGCGCATTGCCGCGCTGTTTCCGAGTGCCCTGCGTGTCGCAGGGGATCGCTTTTCCAGTGTCGCAACCGGCTTGGGAATATACGCTACGCGCCGTTTCGGCCGCTGATCAGATGCACGTATGCGATACCTCACAAGCGCGGTTACGTCCTATCTGCGTTGTAACCTTTTGACTTAAATTATGTTATTCGCCCCTGATCCCGGCGTCCTTGATGACTTTTCCCAAACGCGTCATCTCCGCCTTGAGATCCGTTGCAAATTCTTGTGGTGAGCTGCCGACGATTTCCGATCCTTCGCTGAATAGCCGTTCTTTCATGCTGTTTGTATTCAGCACGCGCAGGATTTCCTGATTCAGACGATTGATGAGCGTGGCAGCAGTTCCGGCTGGCGCGAACGCCCCTGCGTTTGACGCCGACTGATAGCCTGGCAAACCGGATTCAGCGACGGTAGGCAGGTCCGCCGCCAGCGTCGAGCGTTTCGCGGTGGTGATTGCCAATGCTCTAAGCCGTCCTGATCGGATAAACGACGTCACCGAGCCCGTAGTCGCGAACGACATGTGGACTTGTCCACCCAGCAAAGCGAGGATGGCAGGACCCTGTCCTTTGTAAGGAATGCGCACAATGTTGACGCCGGCCATGGCTTTGAATAACTCGGCGGCAAGATGGGACGATGAGCCGGTTGCACCGGAGGCGTAGTCCAGCGCGGCTGGCCGGGATTTTGCCAAAGCGATCAGATCCTTTACTGATCTCGCCGGAAGTGAGGGATGAACAACAATGACATTGGGTGTGCTCGACGCCCACGTAATGGGCGCAAAATCCCGTACAGGGTCGTACGGCACTTCCTGCATCAACGGCGCAATCCACAAGCTGCTGCCATGAAAAAGCAGCGTGTAACCATCGGCGGGAGCCTTGGCCACGAGGTCTCCGGGAATGATGCCGGTCGGTCGATTGTCGACGATAACCTGTTGGCCCAGATTGACGGAGAGTCCTTGCGCAAGCAATCGCGCGATGAGATCGGTTACGCCTCCCACTGCGGAGGTCACGATGCGCACCGGCTTTAACGGATAGTCCTGCGCGGACGCCAGGGTGAAAATAGGAGTCAGCAAGCCGAACATCAAAATGTGGGCAAGTAAATGTGCAATCATGTGTATCCTTGGTAGAAAATCATGTGCATGGCATTTCGGGTCGTGCATCGCGCCATGATGAGATGCGCTACGCACGCTGTAGTCTAACCGTGCTGGCGCATGGATACAAAACACGCCTGTTGTCCGGAGCAGTTGAGCGCTTTACCCTGTTGGACATGCGTATTTACATATATTCAGATGCTGCAGCAATCTCCGCAAAAAAATGATGCAGGTCGGCAAACCTTTGCCGACAGTGACGGCGGCGGCATGGGTATGCCGCCCTACGATTTGTGCAACGGGATTGTCGATATCCATGCCTGTTGGGACTCATCAGTCACGCACAGCGCGCGCTGGAATCTGAAAATATTGACCTGAGGGGGCACATGGAAAAGATCATGGTAATCCCAGCGCAGTCCGGGAATGTGGATTCCCCGACGGCACGCGCAGTGGACGTCGATTTGTTGACGGTCGGTTCGATAGAGCCGGGCATTATCGCCGCTACCGAGGCGTTTCACCGGCAGAGCGGGAACACAGTACGGATAACGTTCGCGAACACGCCTGCGATTCGCAAGCGTATGGCGGAAGGTGTCACGGCAGACGTCGTGATTGCTCCGCCCGAGGCGATCGATGACTTTGCGCAGGAAGGCAAAGTCATCGGCGGGGATCGCATTTACGTCGCGCGGGTGGGCGTCGGCGTCATGGTGCGCGAGGGTGCACCTGTGCCCGATATTTCCAGCGCCGACGCGCTCAGGCGCGCGATACTGCTGGCGGAGTCGGTGGTTTACAACTGGTCGTCCAGCGGGCTTTCTGCGGAGGCGGCGCTTGCCAAGCTCGGGATACTCGATCAGATTGGCGGCAAGACAGCGCGATACGACGGTGCGCCCGGAATGATGGCGCATATGATCAATGGCAAAGGCAGGGATATCGGCTTCGGCGCCATTTTCGAAATCCGGCTCTTCCGCGATCAGGGCGTGGTGCTGGTGGGCCCGCTGCCGCCAGACATTCAGAACTACACGTCCTATATGGCCGCACCGATGGTTGCCGCGCATTGTCCCGAGGGTGCAAGGACCTATATACGCTACCTGGCTGGGCCGGAAGCTCAGGCACTATTTGTCGCTCACGGAGTCGGTTAACTACTCGGGTCGAATGCCGGCATCCTTGATTAACTTCGCGGTGCTCCGGATGTCCGCTTTTATTCGCGCAGCGAGGTCCTCGGCCGGGCCGCCTATGACTTCCAGTCCCGCATACGCCATTTTTTCCTTCAGTTCTTTTTGGCTGAGTACCTGCGAAATTTCCTTGTGCAGCCGGTTGATGATGGCAACGGGCGTTTTGACGGGGGCCAGCATGCCAAAGCTGCTCAGGTATTCGTAACCCGGCAACGATGCCGCCACCGTCGGCAATCCCGGAAGCAAGTCGGAGGGGCGTGCGCTGGTGACAGCGAGGGCTCTGACACGCCCCGATTTGATGTGCGCGGTGACCGAGCCGGCGCTCGCAAACAACAGATGCGTTTCACCGCCGATGAGCGAGGCAATCGCCTGCGCGGTACTTTTGTATCCGACAATCACGATATCGAGTTCGGCCATGGTTTTGAACAAATCACCGGCAAGACGCGGTGAGCCGAAGGTCGAGCTCGATCCATAGTTGAGGAAGCCCGGTTTGCTTTTTGCCAGGGCGATCAATTCGCCTACCGATTTGACAGGCAATGACGCGGGAACGACAAGAATGTTTGGTGAACTGACCGCGATGGTGATGGGTATGAAATCCTTTACCGGATCATAAGGCGGTTCCTTGAGGATCAGCGGCACGATGACGAAAGGACTGCCCGTGAGTATCAAGGTATGGCCATCGGGCAACGCTTTGGCCACCACGGTTGGACCTATGGTGGCCTGGCGATTGTCCACGATGACTTGTTGCCCCAATGGGCCGGTAAGCGCTTGCGCGATCAAACGCGCCGCAAAATCATTGGCACCACCGGGTTCGGCGCTGATGATGCGCAAAGGTTTGTTCGGGAAACCCTGGGCGTGGGTGGTCCCTGTGTCCGGTAACAGTGACAGGATGCAGGCGATGGTTGCTGCGAAACGAGCAGTAGGCATGGCACGCCGATGGATCTATATCAACTTATAAAATTTGCCGACGTTCTCGCAGATAAGCTTGCGCTGGGTAGCGCCGGGCAGATGCCCGAACTGGCGTTTGATGTAATCCTGCGAATCAGGAAACACGCCGTCGGGATGCGGGTAATCGGAGCCCCACATGACATTTTCCAGGCCCAGCAGATCGAGCAGATGCGTGCCGACCACATCGTTCTGGAAGGTGGCCCGGCATTGGCGGTACCAATATTCGCTGGGTTTCATTTTGATCGGAAGGTCGTGCTTGAAACGCTCCTCGTATTCGTCATCCATGCGTTGCAGCACATAGGGTATCCACCCTATGCCGCTTTCGCCGAGCACGATGCGCAGTTTGGGATGACGTTCCAGCGCGCCGCCATTGATGACGGCTGCGAGTATGTTCGCCATGTAAAGCTGGAATCCCGCCATGCGCGTGGCGTCGCTTACCACACTGTAGTACTCGGGGAGACCCGCCGGTACCGGCACCGGCGGTGACTGGCGCACCGTATGAAAATGCACCGGCAAGTCGACGTCTGCCGCGGCCTGCCAGAAGGTGTCCCATGCGGGATGCCACAGCGGCTGCATGTCATAGGAGAATGAAATATCCACGCCGCCTATGCCTGCCAGCTTGGCGACACGCCGTGTTTCCGCCACCGCTGCGTCCACGCTGTGGCTGGGTATGGATGCCAGACCGACGAAGCGGGCCAGGTTATGACCGCAAAAGCCGCACAGCCAATCGTTGTAGATGCGGTAGAACTCCACCGACGCTTCCCGGTCGGTCATCTTGTTGCCCGCGCCCAGCAGCCCGTACATCACTTCGGCCTGTACGCCGTCGCGGTCCTGATCCTGCAGCCGCAACACCGGATCACTGGGGCGGAATATGCCCTGCGCGCCGTCGGTATAAAGGCCTGTGGACGCCATGCGGTCTATGCGGTATTCCCTGCCCGTCTTGTACTTGGTGTTGACGCCCGTGACCAGCCCGCTGCCCCGGCCGCCCGCGTATCCGAAGTTGACGCCGCCCTTGGTGACCCAGCTCATTCCGCCGGCGCGTTCGGTGACATAAGGCATTCTGTCTTTCATCGCCTGTGTGGCGTTAGCGACAAACAGATCATGAGGCAGCCAGTTGATGTCTATGTGGCAGTCAGCGGAAATGCAGCGGTAGTCCATGACGTAGTCTCCTGATTTTCGGGCGGTCCGTGCGGTGCACGTATCGTATTCTAAGTGTGTATACTGATTTGTGCACAACCGGCGCTTTTTGTTGTGGACAGCCGAAGCGTCCGCGCGAGTTTCAGCGCCAGGAATCAGCGCTACCCTCGAACAACGATTGCCGCACTGGCATGCGGGAACAAGCGTGTTGCGCTCTGCGTCGTCATAGGGGACTACAGGCATGCGCATCACGTTTTGCACTACACAGCTGGGTATCGCCGTCTCCTCTGCGCTGATCCTGATTGCCCCCGCGCAGGCGCAGCCCTACCCATCCCGAACCGTGCGCATACTCGCCGGCTTTGCACCCGGCGGATCGACCGACATCATGGCGCGCATCGTCGCGCAAAAACTGACCGAAGCGTTTCAGCAGCAGGTGGTGGTGGAAAATCGCCCCGGCGCCAATGGCAATATCGCCGCGGAGACCACGGCCAAAGCGCCGCCTGACGGCTATACCCTGCTGATGGCGGCCAACGGCTTCCCCATCAACGCCAGTCTCTACAAAACACTGCCCTATAACCCGACACGGGATTTTTCTCCGATTACGTTGTTCGCGCTGATACCCAACCTACTCGTCGTGCATCCGTCGCTGCCCGTGAAATCGGTCAGGGACATGATAACGCTCGCGCGCGGCAAGCCTGATCAGCTCACGCACGGTTCGTCGGGCACCGGTTCGCCCGGTCATCTTGCCGGCGAAGTGTTCAAACTCATGGCCAATGTGCGCTTCATACACGTCGCTTACAAGGGATCCAGTCAGGCACTGATCGACCTGCTCGGCGGCCATCTGCAATTGGCTTTTCCGACCATACCGGCCGTGATGCCATACCTGAAGTCGGGAAAATTGCGTGCACTGGGTGTCACCAGCATCAAGCGTTCTGCATCTCTGCCGGAAATCGCGACCGTCGCCGAAGCAGGCGTGCCGGGTTATGAAGTCGTAGGCTGGTATGGGATTTTGGCGCCAGCGGGCGTGCCCAGAGACATTATTGTCCGGCTAAACGGCGAAATCACCAAAGCGCTGCGCCTGGCGGATATGCAGGAGCGACTATTACGTGATGGCGCCGACCCAGTGGGAAACACGCCGGATGAATTTCGCGCTTACGTTGAATCGGACGTAGTCAAATGGTCCAAGGTCATTCAGGCGGCGGGGGTACGGTTTGAACCCTGAAGCGGACTCGCCGCTAGCCTTGAACTCGTGGCCCATACGCAATTCGACCAAGCAAACGCTCAGCCACTCGGGAATTCTCGGCGCGGCATATTTGCTCGCCGGATGATGGCCCCGCAGCTGCCGATTCTTCATTACGAGGTGCAGGGCGCCCTGCCTGAATCTGTAAGTGCCTGATTCTATTGGGTCTAAAAGACGAATGTCTGTTGGGAAAAGCGAGAAAATAGTGTACAATCGCGCCTCTTCGGATTCTGGAGCAGTACCATGGCGCGAGTATGTGAAGTCACCGGCAAAAAGCCGCAGTATGGGAACAACGTGTCCCATGCCAATAATAAAACGCATCGCCGTTTTCTCCCCAACCTGCAAAACCGTCGCTTTTGGGTTGAGAGCGAGAATCGCTGGGTGCGCATGAGGGTATCGCAGCACGGCTTGCGCACGATAGACAAGAAGGGCATCGACGTGGTGATCGCCGAGATGCGCGCGCGCGGCGCACAGATTTAAGGAGAGATTCCATGAGAGAAAAAATAAAGCTCGAATCCAGCGCCGGCACCGGCCATTTTTACACCACCACCAAGAACAAGCGCACCACGCCGGACAAGATGGAAGTTCGGAAGTTTGATCCGGTCGCGCGCAAGCACGTGGTTTATAAAGAGACCAAAATTAAGTAAATTGGACGGCTTTGCCGCCGATTTACATCCACGCATACGAACGGACGCCAACGGCGCAGTTCAATGCGCGAAACAAAAAAGCCCGCGAACTCGCGGGCTTTTTTGTTGAGTGGCTGCTGTTTACGCGGGGGCCAGTCTGTAGCGGCGCAGATACTGCGAAAAATCGTGCAGCGCGACGATGCCGCTCGCTTCGGCGCGATGACACCAGTCTTCAAGTTCGTGTACCAGTTGTTCCTTGGTGGCGGTCGAGCGTTGCCACAGCGCGGTCAATTCCTTGCGCATTGAATAGACGGTGTCGAGCACCGTGCTGTTGCGCAACACTTCGCGCATGCGTTCGCGTTCCAGCGCCGGAAGTTTGTGCTCGTCGATGTGCAGCCAGCGTTTGACCATGCTGCGGTCCACGCCCACGGTACGCAGTTTGAGCCTTGCTATTTCGTCGACGCAGGTCTGCTTGAGCGAACCTGCGTAGCGCGCCAGCACATCGTATCTGTGCGTTATGACGGCATGCAGCGTATCCTGATCGCACAGGCTCTTGGCCGGGGCCAGCGCCACTTTTGGCGCAACCTTCTTGACCTTGGCGAAGCCGAGTATTTCCATGATGCGGATATACATCCAGCCGATGTCGAACTCCCACCATTTACTCGACAGCCGCGCCGATGATGGGTAGGCATGGTGGTTGTTGTGCAACTCCTCGCCGCCGATGAGTATGCCCCACGGCACGATATTGCGGCTCGCGTCCTCGGCTTCGAAACTGCGGTAGCCCCAATAGTGGCCGACACCATTGATGATGCCCGCGGCGAATAAGGGTATCCACATCATCTGCACAGCCCAGATCGTGATGCCGATAAATCCAAAACAGATGATGTTTATGATCATCATCAGCGCGATGCCGAGCACGGAATGCGCTGTATATACATTGCGTTCCAGCCAGTCGTCCGGCGTGCCCTGACCGAACTTATTCAGTGTTTCGATATTGTGCGTTTCAAGCTTGTAGAGATCGGCGCCCTGCCACATGATCTTGTTGATGCCCATCACGACGGGGCTGTGCGGGTCTTCCTCGGTCTCGCAACGCGCGTGATGCTTGCGGTGGACGGCCGTCCATTCCTTGGTTTCCATGCCGGTCGTCAGCCACAGCCACATGCGGAAAAAATGACTGGGCAACCAGTGCAGATCAAGCGCACGGTGCGCCGAGTGGCGGTGCAGGTAGATCGTGACAGCCGCAATAGTTATGTGAGTCATCGCCAGCGTGACGATAACGTAGCCCCACCAAGGCATCACGAAAAGGCCTGAATACATTAAGAATTTCCTTCAATTTTATAAAGATGGGGAGCAGTGTACTCAAATGCCCGAGGCTAGCATAGGACTATTTCAAGATGCTCGGCCGCGGGATCGCGATATTCGCTAGCCCTGCTACAGACCATTGTTTTGTATGAATATTCTTGTGTTATTTGGAAGGAAATGCCGCTAAGTTCCGTGCGCCGCCGCGCCTAGCAGCCGTACTTCCCGTTGCGGATAGGGTATTTCGATTCCCTGCGTTCGAAATTCTCGCCACATGCTGTGGTAAATATCGGAGCGCAAATTAGCCCGGCCCGCTTCCGGATCGTCCACCCACACGCCTAACTCGAGGTTAATACCGCTCTCGGCGAATTCCTTGATCAGCACCTTGGGCTCAGGCGCTTTCAGGGCACGCGGCTGGGCTTGCGCTGCCTCGACCAGTATCCGCATCGCCAGGTCAAGGTCGCTCCGATAACTGATTTGAACCGGGATCGCGACCCGCACCGACATGTCGCTATACGAGTGGTTGACCACGCTTGAGGTAATCACGGTTTCGTTGGGAACAATGATCTCCGTATTGTCGGCGTTTCGTATCACCACGTATCGCGCCGTCATCTTGGTCAACTGACCCGAGTATTTTTCGATGGAAATGAAATTGCCTATGGTCACGGAGCGGTCCATCAGTATGATGAAGCCGCTGATATAGTTGCTGGCGATCTTTTGCAATCCGAATCCGATACCGACGCCGATCGCGCCGCCGAGTACCGACAACACGGTTAGATCTATGCCGACCGCCGGCAGTACGACGAGTATGGCGCACAGCACCAGCACCGCGCGCACCACCTTGGTCAACATCACGCGCATCGTCATGTCCATGCCCTGCGCGGACATCAGGCGTTCCTCGATCACGCGCCCCGCCCATAGCGCGAGCAGCAGCGTGACCACCACCCACAACATGGCCTGGCCTATCAGCAGCAGCGAGATACGCTGCTTGCCGATGTGGAAATTGACATCGTCAAAATATTCGATGAGGCCGGGTGTCAGACCCAGAATGTGGAGTGCCACCGCTATCCACACCAGCCACCCGATGGTGCGTTCGAATACCGACAGTACGCCACCGGGTGCGAATACCAGTTGCAGCATATAGGCCAGTATGCGTATCACCGCCATCGCGGTCAGCAGGGGAACCGCGACATTGAGCAGGCTCACGCTCTGGTAAGGCGCGAGCAGGCCGCGAGCGATCAGCAACAACGCGAGTGCCGCCAGCGGGAACACCAGGCGGCGCAATCCACCGAGGCTGATTTCCCAGCGGCTGGATGCCGCTGCACGTATGCGCGTTGCCAGCAGCCGCGATGCGCTCGCCGCGAGCAGTACGCTCAGTGCGATGACGCCCACCTGCCACAATATGCGGATGTCGTGCAGATCTTTCCACAGCGAAAACAGCAGGGGTTCGATCGTAGTCAAGGGGTGTGGCCGAATCTAGAATTGCGAATTAGTCTAACACGCGGTGTTGGCGCCGGTTGATAACGCCCCCAGCGTGATCACTTGCATTCGAGCGCTGCCGCAAAAAAACCGTCGCAGTCGTGGCGATGCGGGTACAGCTGCAGAAACTCTCCGGTGTCGAGCGTGATATGTTGCTGTTTCATTACTGCGTTTGCCGGCACGATGTGGAAATTCGGATGCGCGTCGAGAAATTTGGCGATGACGTCCTGGTTTTCAGCGCGAAGAAAGCTGCACGTCGCGTATACAAGGCGGCCTCCCGGTTTCAGCAGTGGCGCGGCGGCATTCAATATTGCAGTTTGCTTTTGAGCCAGTTCAGCGACGTCCTGTCGCGACTGACGCCATTTGAGATCCGGGTTGCGTCGCAGCGTGCCGAATCCGCTGCACGGCGCATCGACCAGCACCCGGTCGATTTTTCCGGCCAGCCTTTTGACCTTGATGTCGTTTTCATTGTGCAGCAACTGCGGGTGCACATTCGACAGCCCCGAGCGTTTGAGGCGCGGCTTAAATTTGTTAAGGCGCGCATCGGAAATGTCGAATGCATACAGCCGCCCCAGCGATTGCATCAGCGCGCCTAGCAATAGCGTCTTGCCACCCGCTCCGGCGCAGAAATCAACGATCATTTCCCTACGTTTCGGCGCCAGCAGATGACACAGTATCTGACTGCCTTCGTCCTGGACTTCGATCTTGCCCGCCAGGAACAATGGATGGCGGCTGAGCGCGGGCTTGGTTTCCAGCCTGACTCCCATGGGGGAGTGGGGCGTTTCATGCGCGCGCACGCCATCCGCCGCGAATTGCTTGATGACTTCCGAGCGTGTCGCCAGCATCGTGTTGACGCGCAGATCGAGCGGCGCCGGTTTCTGCAATGCACGGCCGAGCGCGAGAATCTCCTCCTCTGCCATCTCAGCCGCGAGCATGGCGACCAGCCACTCCGGCAACTCGGCGACGACGTGGGGCGGCGGCGCGGCCGGTGGAGACTTTATAGCCGCCGCCCAGCGCGTATCCTCGGGAGTCAGCTCGGGTTCCATCTGCCGCAAACTCACGCCTTCAATGCGATTAAAGTAAGCAAGCAATAATTGGCGTGCCGTATTTGCGCCGGTTTGATACTCGAGCCCGTAGCGCCGGCGCAGCACACCGAAAACGGATTCGGCAATGAACGCCCGTTCGCTCTGGCCCAGGCGCCGTTCGGCGCGGAAATAGCTCGACAGTACCGCGTCCGCCGGTTGCGTCATTGTCAGGACGCGTGCGAGTACCGTTTCCGCGGCGGCAAGCTGGGAAGTGATAATTTTCAAGTGGGTTTGAACTCGAGTCGGGTAATGATCCACTCATACCTGGCTCCGTCGCTTTCCACGACCAGGATCTTGATCGGGACGAAATGGCGTTCGGTGGCGAGCCATACTTCAATCTGATTGTTGTCGCCGGCGTCGCGTTGCTTGACCAGATGCACCGCGTTCATTTTTCCGAGCGGTGTTTCGGCAGAGCCGCTGTCTGTTACCTGGTACAGATAGGACTCTATTTTCTTGCCATTGGTCATTTGTATCGGGATAGTCTTGACCTTGTCGACGGGCAAAAACATGAATTGATACATCAACGACAGGCGATCCTGCGTGCCTTGCGGCAGTGCAATGGTTTCGTTGCGCCCATCGAACGTCATGTGCAGGCGCTGGCTCTTCCAGTCGAATGTCGCGCTGACGCTCTTGTCGCCATCGCCATATTCGAATTGCTGCGGGTGCAGTCCCGCCGGCGTCACCGTGCCGCTGCTGAGCACCTTGATGCGCTTGCGCACGAACAAGGCGGCCAACCCGACGGGGTTGCTGTCGCTGCTAACGCGATACTGGGAACCGGTCCTTTCAAATGACTCCTGGGTGGTGGCAATGTGCAGGCCGGCTCGTATGACGCTATAGGTGGCGCTTACCGCATCCGGCGCAGCGCATGCTGCCATGGGCATGGCAAACAATGCAGCAGCGGCGAGGCGTAGCCAGGCGCCGGCAGTCATGAGTCGAAATCCGGAGAGAGCAGTACGTGGGCGGTGGCGGATTTTTGATTCAACAGCGCGACCGTACCTTGAGGCGTGATTTTAATGCGGTCCTCGCAGAACCAGCGTATCGCCTGGACATAGATACGGTGTTCCTGTTCAAGCACGCGTGCCGCCAGCGTGTCCTCATTGTCGCCGGGCAGCACCGGCACGGCCGCCTGCAGGACGATGGGCCCGTGATCAAGCTCTGGTGTCACGAAATGCACCGAACATCCGTGAACCTTGACGCCGGCTTCAAGAGCGCGGCGGTGGGTATGCAGACCCGGGAACGCGGGCAGCAGCGATGGGTGTATGTTAAGCAGTCGTCCCGCGTAGCGATCGACAAACGGCGCGGTCAAAATACGCATGAACCCGGCCAGTATGACCAGATCGGGGCCAAACGCATCTATGGCGTCGGCCAGCACGTCATCGAATTCGGTGCGTTCGCGATAGCCGCGATGATCGACGACGCACGTTGCTATGCCATGCGCCGCGGCGGTGGCCAGCCCCGCCGCGCTGGGTTCATTGCTGATGACGGCCGCAATCGTGGCCGGCAGTCCGGCGGCCACGATCGCCTGCATGTTGCTGCCGCGTCCTGAAATCAGTATGACAATTTTTTTCATGCGACCAGGGTCTGGGCTTCATTGCCGTCGCGTGCGCGCACTTCGCCGATGCGCCACACGGTTTCCCCGGCTGCCCGGAGCAGTTCGCCTGCCTCCAGCGCATTTTGTTCGGCCATTACGATTACCATGCCGACCCCGCAGTTGAACACGCGCAACATCTCCGCTTCCGCCACATTGCCGTGCTTCTGCAGCCAGCCGAACAGAGGCGGACGCGGCCAGCTTTCACGCGCGATATGGACCGTCAGTTGTTCGCCCAGTATGCGTGGTACGTTTTCCACGAGACCGCCGCCGGTGATATGCGCAAGACCTTTGACCGGTAGCTTGTCCATCAGTTGCAGTACGGACTTGACGTAAATGCGCGTCGGCTCGAGTATCAGATCCGCCAATGTCCGGCCGTCGAACTTTTCCGACAGATCACTCTTGTTGCGAGCGATGATGCTGCGTATCAGCGAATAACCGTTGGAATGGGCGCCGCTCGACGCCAGTCCCAGCACCACATCGCCTGGCGCAATGGTGGAACCGTCGATTATTTTGTCTTTTTCGACCACACCCACGGCGAATCCGGCCAGATCGTATTCGCCCGGCGGATACATCCCCGGCATTTCGGCGGTTTCGCCGCCGATCAGCGCGCAGCCCGATAGTTCGCATCCGGCCGCTATACCTTTTACGACTTGTGTCGCGGTACCGACGTCCAGTTTGCCGCACGCGAAATAATCAAGAAAAAACAACGGTTCCGCGCCCTGCGCCAGGATATCGTTGACACTCATCGCAACCAGGTCGATGCCTATGGTGTCATGACGATTGAGTTCAAAGGCGAGTTTCAGCTTGGTGCCCACGCCGTCGGTGCCCGAAACCAGTATAGGTTCGCGATATTTGCCGGGTATCCTGCACAGCGCGCCGAATCCACCGATGCCCGCGAGCACTTCGGGCCGCATGGTCCTTTTCGCGTACGGCTTGATGTTTTCCACCAAGGTGTCGCCGGCATCGATGTCGACGCCGGCATCGCGATAAGTCAGGCCGTGGGGTTTGTCAGATGTGGTCAAGGCAGGCTCGCAGTTCGTAAACAGCGCATGGGTCGGGTAAGATAGCAGCCCCGTATGTAATCGCTGTCGTGGTAGCGTGGTAGTGTAACCGCAGTGCGAATTTTACCTGAAATGAAAGTTTGACGCCGTGCCGAAATGATCCGGGAATGAAGCAACTATTGCTCGATATAGCACACGCACCGGCGCCGACTCTCGATAACTTTGTCCCGGGCCGAAATGGCGAACTCGTGGCCGCGTTGTATGCGCTCGCGAACGACGCCAGCCACGAGCGATTTGTCTATTTGTGGGGCGCCGCCGGATGCGGACGCAGCCATCTGTTGCGTGCGGTTGCCGATCTTGCGCGCGGCAATGGTCGCCGCATGGCCTGTTATGGCGCCGAGGAGTCTGCGTTCGATGCAGGCGCGGACACTTTTGCCGTGGCGGATGACGTGCACAAGCTGGCGGAAGCGCCGCAGATACCGTTGTTCAACCTGTACAACCGCATACACGCCGGACGCGGTGTTCTGTTGACCAGTGGAGACGCGGCGCCTGCGCAGCTGGCGCTGCGCGCCGATCTTCGCACGCGTTTATCTGCCGGACTCGTGTATCAGGTGCATGGCCTGAACGACGACGAGAAAGCGGCCGCGTTGCGCGCCCATGCCGAGGCGCGGGGGTTCCATCTTACCGACGACGTCAGAGCGTATCTGTTGCGGCACGCGCAGCGCGATTTGCCGTCGTTGCTGACATTGCTCGATGCGCTCGACCGATATTCACTGCAGACCAAACGCGCCGTTACCGTGCCGTTGCTGCGCGAACTGCTCAAAGGTTAATTGGATTGAAGCTGGCGCTTTTTGATCTCGACAATACACTGCTGTCCGGTGACAGCGATTTCGAATGGGCGCAATTCCTGATCGAGCAGGGCGTGCACGACCGGGATGTGTACGAAGCGCAAAATCAGATCTTCTACGATCAGTACAAGCAGGGAACGTTGGATATACACGAGTTTCTCGATTTTCAGCTGAAACCCCTGGCGCGCCACCCAAGAAACATACTTGAAGCGTGGCGCCGGAAATTCATGCAGGAAAAGATCCTGCCCATCATGCGGCCGCGCGCGCGGGAACTGATCGCGCGCCACCGTACGGACTTGAGCGTCATTATTACGGCCACGAACAGTTTTGTGACCGCGCCCATCGCGCGCGAATTCGGCATAGATAACCTGATAGCGACTGAGCCGGCGCAGGTGAATCACGAGTTCACCGGCGAGGTGACCGGAATACCGTGTTTTCGGGACGGCAAGTTCCAGCGGCTGGCGGAGTGGCTGGCGGCGCGCCATCAGTCCCTGGAGAAATTTTCGGAAAGCTGGTTTTACAGTGATTCGCTGAACGATCTGCCGTTGTTGACCCGCGTCAGCCATCCGGTTGCAGTCGATCCTGACGATACCTTGCGTGAACATGCGGTCCGAAATGGCTGGCCCGTCATTAGCCTGGCCTGAGCTTATACCGACCGCACGCCATGCTGACATTGCGTTTCCGATGAGTAACTCGTCCATGCACTCCCGCGTGCCCGGCCCGCTGCCCATGGTTGTCGTACTTGCCTGCGTTGCGCTGGGCAGCATATTCATCGCGTTGCTGTTCGGCAGTTTTCCGGTCTCCGCGATGCAGGTATTCGATAGTGTTTTTTTTCCGATACCGGGCATAGTGCACGACGTAATCTGGCGTCTGCGCCTGCCGCGCGCGCTGGCGGCCTTCGTCTGCGGCGGATTGCTCGCCACTTCCGGTGTGTTGTTGCAGGTCTTGCTGCGCAATCCGCTGGCGGATCCCTATATTTTGGGGGTTTCCGGCGGCGCGGCGCTGGGCGCGCTGTGCGCGATGTTATTGGGTGCCGGGTTGGCTGGCTTGAACCTGGCGGCGCTGGCCGGAGCGCTGGCAGCCATTGCCATCGTATTCATGTTGAGTTTTCAGGCCGGCGACTGGAATCTGCACCGCCTGCTTCTGACCGGAGTCGTGTTGTCATCCGGCTTCGCGGCGCTGATCAGCCTGATACTGGTGCTTGCACCCCAGGCGCAACTCAAGGGCATGTTGTTCTGGTTGATGGGCGACCTGACCCACGCCGGCGCGAGTACACCGGCGTGGGTATTGTTGGCGGTCTTGCTGATGGTATTCGTATCGTGGTCGCGCGGCCTCAATGTGCTGGCGCTCGGTGCGATCAAGGCGCGTGCACTGGGCGTCGCGGCAGGCGGCTTGCAGGCAGCCATCTATTTTGGCGCGGCGCTGGCTACGGTCGCGGCCGTGCTGCTGGGCGGCAGCATCGGTTTTGTAGGGCTGATGGTGCCCCACGCACTGCGCTTGTTCGGGATCCACGATCATCGCTGGCTACTGCCGGCGTCGGCACTGGTCGGGGGCAGTTTCGTGGTTCTGGCGGACACCTTCGCACGCACCGTGATGTCTCCGCAACAACTGCCGGTCGGCGTATTCACCGCACTGATCGGCGTGCCGGTGCTGTTGCTGTTGCTGTCGCGAAGATCATGACCAAGGAACTGTTGCGTGCTGAAAAGCTGGTGATGGCTGCCGGCGCACGCACGCTGTGCCGCAATCTCGATGTCGCGTTCGAGGCCGGTCAATTGTGGGGGGTGCTGGGCTGCAATGGCAGCGGCAAGACCACGCTGTTGCATACGCTGGCCGGCCTTGCGCCGGCCGTATCAGGACGCGTGATCATGGGAGATCGGCCGCTCGGCGCGTGGTCCAGGCGCGAACTCGCTTGCGCGCTGGGCATCCTGCTTCAGCACGAAGAACAGGCATTTTGGGGATCGCTTGCCGATTATGTGATGCTAGGGCGTTATGCGCGCGCGCGTTCGTTGTTAGGACCCCGTGCCGAGGATGAGCAGGCTACGGCGGATGCAATCGCAGCGTTCGAGCTGACCGCGATTGCTACGCAGCCCTTTAGCACGCTTTCCGGCGGCGAACGCCAGCGGGCGCGACTGGCCCAGTTGTGGGCACAGCAACCAGGGCTGCTGCTGTTGGATGAGCCATTGCAGCATCTGGATCTGCGTCACCAGTTGCGGACCCTGAAACAGGTGAGAGAAGCAGTACAGAGTACGGAACGGGCTGCGGTCATGGTCATCCATGACCTCGCCTATGCGACCCGTTGCGACCGCATATTGATGCTATTTGGCGACGGTCGCCATGCGACGGGCAGCGCCGCGGAATTGCTGCAGATCGACAATCTCGAGGCTCTTTACGGGTGCCGCGTGCGCGCGTTCGGCAATGGAGCCGATGCGCATTTCATGCCCGTTATATAATTGCCGCACGCAAATTCTAACGGACAGCCCATAGGGCTTGCCGTTCAATTTGCAGTTCCCAATATTCAAATATCGATGATAAGAAAATTTCTCGGCAAAGTATTCTCCGGAAGGCTGTTCAGGCCGGCCGCCTCCAAGGTAATTCCGTTCAAGGTTCATCGTATCGCTCGCGACAGAATCAGCCGCTGCGCGATAACGACCTGCGAGACGCTGCAGAAAAGCGGCCACACCGCGTACGTAGTGGGCGGCGCGGTACGCGATCTGATGCTGGGCGGTGTTCCCAAGGATTATGACGTGGCCACCAGCGCGCGCCCGGAGCAGGTGCGCGCGTTATTCCGCCGCTCGCGCATCATAGGGCGCCGCTTCAGGCTGGTGCACGTGATGTGCGGCAACGAAACCATCGAAGTATCGACTTTTCGCGGCAGCGCGGATGGCACGGACGGCGATAGCGGCGATCAGTCCACGGACGAACATGGCCGCATTCTGCGCGACAATGTGTTTGGCAGCCTCGAAGACGATGCACGGCGGCGCGATTTCACCATCAATGCATTGTTCTATGACCCGGTACGCGAGGAAGTCCTTGATTACCACAATGGGGTCGCGGATCTGAAGGCGCGCCGGCTGCGCATGATAGGGGAGCCGGAGCTGCGTTTTCGTGAAGACCCGGTGCGCATGCTGCGCGCGGCGCGGTTTGCGGCAGCCCTTAATTTCGACATTGAGCCGCGTACGCGCAAACCCATACGCGCCATGGCGGATTTGCTGCGCAATGTCCCGCCTTCACGCCTGTTTGATGAAATGATGAAGTTTCTGCTGTCCGGGCACGCCGCCGAGGGCGTGCGGCGCCTGCGCAAGGAAGGTCTGCATCATGGGCTGTTGCCGCTGCTGGACGTGATCCTTGAGCAGCCGCTGGGTGAGCGCTTCGTCATGCTCGCGCTCGACAACACGGACAAGCGGGTCAATGACGGCAAACCGGTTTCGCCGGGTTTTTTGTTCGCGGCGTTGTTGTGGCACGAGGTTCTGGCAGCGTGGAAGCAGGCCGAGTCGCGCGGCCTGAACACCATGCCCGCACTGTTTCATGCCATGGATCAGATCGGCCAGATGCAGGCTGAAAAGCTTGCAATCCCGCGTCGTTTTGGTGGCGATATGAAAGAAATCTGGGCCTTGCAACCGCGCTTTTCCAACCGCACCGGACGTCGTCCCTATCACCTGCTTGAACACATGCGTTTTCGCGCGGCATTCGACTTCCTGCTGTTGCGTTGCGAAAGCGGCGAGATCGATGCCGAGATCGGTCAGTGGTGGGAGAAATTTCAGCACGCGGACGAAGTCGCGCGCGCCGGTATGCTGCTGACAGAAGGTCCCGCCGGCGCCAGGAAGCGCCGCCACCGGCCACGCAGCAAGAAAAAACCGGCAACCGCAAAGGCGGAGACCGGCGCGGCATGAGTGCGACGCCAGCTTACGTCGGCTTGGGAAGCAATCTGCAGGATCCCGCGGCGCAGCTGAAATCCGCGTTCGCCGAACTGGCCGCGCTTGCGTCGACACGAGTGGTTGTGCGATCGTCTCTCTATCGCAGCGCGCCGGTGGGTTATGCGGATCAACCTGATTTTATCAATGCCGTGGCGGCCATAGAAACCGCGCTCGCGCCGTGCGTATTGCTGGACGCATTGCTGGATATCGAACGTCGTCATGGTCGTGTGCGCGAGTTTCAGAATTCTCCGCGGACGCTGGATCTCGATCTCCTGCTGTATGGAGAACTGCAATTGCACGAACCCGGCCTGACGATTCCGCACCCACGCATGCACGAACGTGCGTTTGTTCTGTTGCCGCTGGCCGAGATTGCACCACAGCTTGTGATACCCGGCATGGGAACCGTCGTCGATCAGTTGTGCAAGATCAGCGTCGATGGCGTCATGTTATGTGAAGCACGACCCGCGCGGAACGAACAGGCGTCCCACCCATGACGCCGCTCCCCGAGAAATACCGGTACATAGTCGTCGAGGGCCCCATCGGCGCCGGCAAAACGAGCCTGGCATGCCGACTGGCGGAGATTAGCGACAGCACCCCATTGCTTGAGGATCCGGGCGCCAATCCGTTTCTGCCGCGTTTCTATCAGGATCCTGCGCGCTATGCCTTGCCCACGCAGCTGTTTTTCCTGTTTCAGCGCATGGATCAGGTGCGCGATCTCGGTCAGGCCGATTTGTTCAAGCGTCCCACGGTTGCTGATTTCCTGCTGGACAAGGATCCGTTGTTCGCGCGTCTGACGCTGGACGACGACGAATTCCGGCTGTATCAGCAGATGTATGCGCAGATCAAGGCCCAAACGGCGACGCCGGACCTCGTCATATACCTGCAAGCGTCCACCGAAACCCTGATCGAGCGCGTCCATCGCCGCGGCATCAGCTATGAGCGCACAATTTCGGAAGAATATCTGGTACGGCTCGCCGAAAGTTACGCGCGGTTTTTTTATACTTACGATGCGGCCCCGGTTCTTATCGTGAATTCGGAAAACCTCAATTTCGTTGATTCTTCGGGACATTTTGAACTATTGTTGCAACGCATATCGGCCATGCGCGGCGTGCGCGAATTTTTCAGTCTCGGTGAATAAGAGGCTTCCTAAGGAGCAACCATGAGAATTTCACTAACGACGTTGCATAAGATGACGCAGGACGGCGACAAGATCAGCATGCTTACGTGTTACGACGCAAGTTTTGCGGCGGTTCTCGATGCGGCCGGCGTGGATGTGCTGCTTATCGGTGATTCGCTGGGCATGGTTTTGCAGGGACATGATTCCACGCTGCCTGTCACGATGCGCGACGTGCAGTACCACACCACGTGTGTCGCGCGCGGCTCCAAGCGCGCCTTCGTCATTGCCGACATGCCGTTTGGCAGTTTTCAGGTGAGTCCGGCGCAGACCTTCGAGAACGCCGCGCAGCTGCTGGCCGCGGGTGCGCAGATGGTCAAGATAGAAGGTGGAGAGACCATGGCAGACACCATGGCATTTCTGACCGCGCGCGGCATACCGGTGTGCGGTCACCTGGGATTGACGCCGCAATCCGTGCATCAGTTTGGGGGGTATAGGGTGCAGGGTAAAACCGAGTCCCAGGCTGAGCGCCTGATCAGCGACGCGAAGATGTTGGAAGACGCCGGCGCCGGGATGATAGTGCTCGAACTGATACCGGCGGCACTCGCACGCGAGGTAACATCCCAATTGCACATTCCGACCATAGGCATAGGCGCGGGAGTCGACTGTTCCGGGCAGGTGCTGGTGTTGCATGACATGCTCGACGTTTTCCCGGGCAGAAAACCCAAATTCGTAAAGAATTTTCTGCGTGGACAGGGCAGCATCCAGGGTGCGGTTGCCGCCTATGTCAGTGAAGTCAAAGCCAAGACCTTTCCGGGGCACGAACACTCATTCTAAAATCCTCATTGAGGACAGGGCAGGGGATTTCGGACAGGAACTGGGGGAAATCAGGCCTCGGAGGGTGTAAAATAGGTCCGTTGTTGTCCTTTTACCTCAATCCAAGAACCTGCCTACCCGAATGGACGTTATTCATTCCGTATCCGCGTTGCGCGAACGCCTACAGCGTGAACCGAATAACGTGTTTGTGCCCACCATGGGCAATTTGCACGCGGGTCACATACAGCTCATCAATATTGCCAAGCCGCGTGCCGCGTGCACGGTCGTCAGCATATTCGTCAACCGGCTGCAGTTCGGACCCAAGGAAGACTTCGACAAGTACCCGCGCACCCTGGAGAAGGATTGCACCAAGCTGCGCGAAGCGGGCGTGGATG
This sequence comes from Betaproteobacteria bacterium, assembly GCA_947476215.1. Lineage (GTDB taxonomy): Bacteria > Pseudomonadota > Gammaproteobacteria > Burkholderiales > SG8-41 > PALSA-1004. The sequence goes on along the minus strand of CANJQI010000070.1, from coordinate 6,471 downwards.
TAGTATTTGTTCCCGACGAGAGCGAGATATACCCGGAACCGCAGACGTACGTGATCGAACCCTCGGATCTGCAACACATACTGGACGGCGCGGTGCGGCCTGGACATTTTCGTGGCGTTGCGACCGTGGTCCTCAAGCTTTTCAACATGGTGTCGCCGCACTCCGCGATATTCGGGAAAAAGGACTATCAGCAGTGCCTGGTTCTTACCAACATGGTGCGCCAGCTTGCGTTGCCGATCGAGTTGATACTTGCCGAAACGGTGCGCGCGGAGGACGGATTGGCGCTATCGTCACGTAACCGTTATCTGTCGCCAGACGAGCGGCGCGAGGCGCCGCATTTGTACGGAATTCTTTGTAAAGCCCGCGATCAACTGGCCACGGGTGCTCGTGACTATCAGCGTATCGAGCTTGACGTAATGGCTGAACTCGCGCATCGTGGCTGGAAACCGGATTATATTTCGATCCGGCGGCAGAGCGATTTGAGGCCGCCCGTCAACGGCGAAACTGCCATGGTAGTACTTGCGGCGGCACGCCTGGGCGGCACCCGACTGATCGATAATGTTGAAGTAAACATCTGAATCAGAAGCGTTATTGCAGTAACAAGTCTGAGTGCGGAGGGGCGCGTTTCTTGGTCACGAATGGCTCGTGGTCCCGAATTCCAGGGAATTTGAACGGGGGAAATTTATGGACGGCGAAATAAAGAAGAGATTTTGCAGCACTGGCAGTCACTGGGCCGTCGGAGAAGGGCGCAAAATCGGGGCCACTCGATGGATATGTACAGCCTGTTTTCTGCGCAGAAAGACCGAACTCCGCAACCTTGCCAAGAACAAACGGCTGGCTGCCGGCAAGCCGATAAAGAAGACTGTCAAGAAGTAGGTCCGTCGTACGTTACGCGGGTAGTCTCCGGCGCGCGGGTGCGTGTGGAACGACGAAACCCATTCGTCATTTCGCTTGTTTCCGGGGCTGCTTTTTACGAATCGGCTGTCTTTCGAATTCCAGGCTTAAGCTTCGCCTTGGTCTGACTGAGCAACCCGCCGGCCCCGAGCATCAATGCGTCGATCCAGAATACGGGGGGTAACCCGAGCGCGGATGCGACCGCGCCAAACACTATCGGGCTGACAACCTTGGTAAAGTGATTCGCGGTTATTTTCAAGCCCAGGGTTTCGCCCGAGCGGCCCGCCGGGGAGTTTTCAAACATGAGCATGGTCACGATGGGTGAACAGCATCCCATGCCGAGTCCGAAGACGAACGAAATCAACGCGAGCACCATGCCGTTTTGAAAGAACGGAATCACCAGCAAGGTAGCCGCCCCCACATAAAATGCATAGGCGAGTACCCGTTTCTCCTTGTATCTGGCTATAAGGCGCGGCAGGATCAGCCGTACCGCGAAAGCGGCGGCGGAGTGCATGGCGAGGACTATGCCTATCGTGGACGCAGCCAGCGATATCGAGTGCATGTATACCGGCATGTAATATTGGTACAGACTTTCCCCCGAATTTTGCAGGGCGCCGGTCGCAAGCACTCTGCGTACGCCAGGTTCCGACAGGGTTGAAAATACGCTGGTTCCACCGCTGTGTTCCACGTCCAGCGTGCCGCCGGGTAGCACGCTGCCCCGGATCAACAGCATTACAACCGGTGGTATAGCAAGCAGCGCGAGGTACAGGCAGGCGGCTGCATGGCCCGAATGCTCGATTGAAAATCCCGCGATCAACGGCCCCAGCGTATTGGTGATGGCGCCGATCAAACTGTAATTGCTGAAATTACGCGCCCTGGTCTCTGGCTTGCTGAGCAGTCCCGCCAGATTTTGCAGCGATACGTTGCAGATCGATGTAGACAGACCCATGAGTATTGCCGCCGCGAATATCATGAGCAGTCCGCTCCTGAAGTACGGCAACAACATACCCAGTCCACCGCCTGTCATGCCGATGACGAGCAGCCAGCGCGACCCGAAACGATCCGCGAGTTTGCCCGCGCTTACCGCGAGCAGCATGGGAAAAAACGAAAACGTCGCGCCGAGTAAGCCGACAAGAAACGGGTTGGCGCCGAGTTCGAGCGCGTACAGGGGCAGGACTACGCGCGACGCCTGTACGGCCGTCCCATTCAGGAAATTCAGGGCAAAAACAAAATATATGGGCATGATTTGTAAGTGCCCGAGGGAAACCAGCTTGCGTGTTCGGTTGCATGCGGTTGGCCCGGCATCGAGAATTTGCCGTAAACCGGTCGTGCAACCGCTGCTGTCCTGGTGCCGGGAGGGGGAATCGAACCCCCACGGTATCACTACCGCCGGATTTTGAGTCCGGTGCGTCTACCAGTTCCGCCATCCCGGCTTATAGCGCGCATTATCCCGCAATCGTCCGCGCCCCACAACCGCAACAAACTGCAGCAACATGTTCGAGGAAGAACAATGTCAGGGCGAGTGGCGCCAAGTTCATTGGCGACCGGGTGCCAGATGTGTGTTTAAGATGCCGGGCCGCTGCGTGGGCTCGCTCTTGGAGGGTGTTCGGTGTACCCTTCGGGACGGCATTAACGGTAACAAGTGACAGGGTCCAGTTTGAAACTTTCAGATTTTGATTTCCGACTTCCAGATGAACTGATCGCGCAGCATCCCACGGCCGAGCGTGGTGCGAGCCGCTTGTTGCATCTCGTAGGCAATAGTGGCGAGTTATTCGACCGCCGGTTCGGTGATTTGCTACAGATTGTAGAGGCGGGCGACGTGCTGGTCATGAATGACACGCGAGTTATCAAGGCGCGCCTGACGGGAACCAAAGCCACGGGCGGAAAGATCGAAGTGCTGGTGGAGCGCGTTCTGGACAGTCACCGGGTGCTGGCGCAGGTACGCGCCAGCAAGACGCCGCGCGCCGGCGGCAAACTGCTGCTCGATCACGGCGTGAGCGCCGAAGTTCTTGGGCGCCAGGGTGAATTCTTTGAATTGTCCTTTGACGCTTGCAATGATGTTTACGCCTTGCTCGATCGTGCCGGCCAGGTGCCATTGCCGCCCTATGTGGCTCACCATCCCGATGAGGCTGACGCCGCACGGTATCAGACGATATATGCACGCACGCCGGGGGCGGTCGCGGCGCCGACCGCCGGTTTGCACTTCGACGCCGACCTGTTGGCCGCAATAGAGTCAAGAGGCGTGCGGCTTGCGTGGGTCACGCTGCACGTCGGCGCCGGCACATTTCAACCGGTGCGCGTCGAGACTGTTACCGATCACAAGATGCACAGCGAGTGGTACACCGTGCCGCAGCAAACCGTGGATGCCGTTCTTGCCGCCAAGGCCGCGGGGCACAACGTTGTTGCGGTCGGCACCACCACGCTGCGCGCGCTGGAATCCGCCGCCGCCGAAGGGCTGCGTGCCGGCAGTGCCGAAACGGCATTGTTCATCGTTCCGGGCTACCGGTTCCGTGTGGTCGACCGGTTGGTCACGAACTTTCACCTGCCACGCTCCACGCTGCTGATGCTCGTGTCGGCGTTTGCCGGTATGGGCAATGTCCGCAACGCCTATCGTCACGCGATAGAACAGAGATACCGGTTTTTCAGTTACGGCGACGCGATGCTGATTGAAAGAAACGATATTTAACCGCCAAGTTGCCAAGGAAGATCGAAGTGCAAACGGGAAAATCACAAATTCAGGCTCATGATGGAGTTTAAAGTCACGGTTACAGACGGTGCGGCACGGCGCGGCACGCTGGCGTTAACACACGGCACGGTAGACACGCCGGTGTTCATGCCGGTGGGAACCTATGGCACGGTGAAGGCGATGAGTCCGGCCGAGTTACACGAGGTCGGCGCGCAGATCGTGCTCGGCAATACTTTTCACCTGTGGTTGCGTCCCGGCCTGGCGGTGATCGCCGCGCACGGCGGTTTGCACCGCTTTATGGGCTGGAGCAATCCAATTCTCACCGATTCAGGAGGCTTTCAGGTATTCAGCCTCGGCGAAATGCGCAAGATCAGCGAGGATGGCGTCAAGTTTCAGTCGCCGGTCAACGGTGATGCCTGTTTCCTGACGCCTGAGGAATCCATGCGCATCCAGCGCGTGCTCAATTCGGACATCGTCATGGTGTTCGACGAGTGTACGCCGTATCCGGCTGATTTCGAGCAAGCGCGTGACTCCATGGAGTTAAGCCTGCGCTGGGCGCAGCGCAGCAAGCTGGCTCATGCCGGAAACAGCAATGCGCTATTTGGCATAGTCCAGGGCGGTATGCACGAAGACCTGCGCGATCGTTCGTTGGCGGGTCTTGCCGCCATCGGTTTTGACGGGTACGCAATCGGTGGCTTGTCGGTGGGGGAGCCCAAGTCGGACATGAAGCGCATTTTGCATCACACCGCGCCGCGACTGCCTGTCGACAAGCCGCGTTATCTGATGGGCGTTGGAACGCCCGAGGACATCGTCGAGGCGGTCGCCTGCGGTGTCGACATGTTCGATTGCGTGCTGCCGACGCGCAACGCAAGGAATGGCTGGATCTATACGCGCCACGGTACGATCAAGCTCAGGAACGCGCAGTATCGGGACGACACTCGCCCGCTCGACGACGCCTGCGCCTGCTACACATGCCGCAATTTCACGCGCTCGTACCTGCATCACCTGCAGAAGGCGAACGAAATTCTCGGCGCCAGACTCAATACGTGGCACAACCTGCATTATTTTCACGAGCTGATGAAAGGGCTGCGTACGGCTATCGAGCAACATTGCCTTGCTGATTTCATTGCAGAATTCAGGTGTGCAAGGGCGTGTTAGAATACGCTCCTTTTCGGAACCGAAATCTCGGTAATCCGTTGATGGAGGAGTAGACGATGTTGATAAGCAACGCTTGGGCCCAGGCGGCGGCACCCGCGGCGGGCTTTGACTCGCAGATATTCGTGCTCATTGCCATGCTGGCGGTGTTCTATTTCATTTTGATACGTCCCCAAATGAAGCGCGCCAAGGAACACAAGGCGATGATAGTGGCTTTGCAGAAGGGCGACGAGGTGGTGGCCGCGGGCGGCATTGTCGGCAAGGTTGGCAAGATCAGCGAAAACTACGTTGCGTTGCAGATCTCGGAAGGTGTGGAAATTCAGATGCAGCGTGCCGCGGTGCAACTGGTATTGCCCAAGGGCACTATCAAGGGCATCGATTGATGCGTAAGGGGCAGATCCTGGCATCGACGGGAATTGTCGTTTTGCATCAAGTAATTAGTTTATCGGTATTGCGATGAATCGCTATCCCCTCGGGGCCTACCTGCTGGTTGCATTTGCGCTGGTGGCCAGCGTGTTGTACACAGCCCCGAATTTTTTTGGCGAAGTTCCCGCGGTTCAGATTTCCGTGCTCAAGCCGACGGTGAAAATAGACGCCGGGGTCATGGGCATAGTGGAGCAGACGCTAAAGACCAATCTTCTGACGTCGGATGGCGTATTCACCGATCCGGACAGCATCAAAATAAGATTCAAGGACACGGATAGCCAGTTAAAGGCTCGCGACGCACTGGAACGTGCGCTCAATCCCGCCAGCGACAATCCGTCGTTCATTCTGGCACTCAACCTGATCTCCGATTCGCCTAAATGGTTGAGCAGCATAGGCGCGCTGCCCATGTACCTGGGGCTTGATTTGCGTGGTGGCATACACTTTTTGCTGCAGGTTGATCTGCAGGCCGCACTGGGCAAGCGGCTCGACGGGCAGGCCGGATTCATACGCAACTCCCTGCGCGACAAGAAAATCTCGTATTCCGGCATTGCGCGCGATGGAATGTCCCTTGTCGTCAAGTTTCGCGACGCGGCGATGCGTGACAAAGCGCAACGTGAAATTGAAACCATTGCGCCGGACCTGCAACTGAGGACGGTCGACGAAACCACTGAATTTCGGATTATTGGAACGCTTTCTCTCCAGGCGCAGAAAGATACTCAAAAATCCGCGCTCGATCAGAACATCACGACACTGCGCAATCGCGTCAATGAACTGGGCGTTGCCGAACCCATCATTCAGCAGCAGGGGGCGGATCGCATCGTGGTTCAACTTCCCGGCGTGCAGGATACCGCGCGCGCCAAGGACATACTGGGCCGCACCGCCAGTCTGGAAGTACGCCTGGTCGAGGCGCATGCCGGCGATCCTGGTTCGCGTGATTACGACCCACAGAAGATAGAGGCGGCGCTCAAAGGCAACATTCCTTTTGGCATGGAGTTGTTTTCCGGCCGTCAGGGCGAACGATCCGAAACGCTGCTGCTCTCCAAGAATGTACTGCTGACCGGTGAACGTCTGACCAACGCCGCCCCGACATTCGATCAGCAGGACAACAGACCCGTGGTATCGATCGAACTAGATGGCCAGGGCGCGCGCATCATGCGCGACGTTACCCGTGACGCGGTCGGGCGCCGCATGGCCATCCTGCTGATCGAGAAAGGCAGGCCGGAAGTCATCACCGCGCCCACGATACAGTCCGAGCTCGGCGGCCGGTTTCAAATCACCGGCAGCCGGTCGACCCGTGAAGCCAGCGACCT
>CANJQI010000069.1 GCA_947476215.1 Betaproteobacteria bacterium | reverse complement strand
TCGAATTGTGGCTGTCTTTGGACAGCCGCGCTTCGAGTTCCGCCACGCGCGCCGTCAACTGCCGAACCTGCTCGATCAACGCAAACAGCATCCGGATCAGATCGTCTTTCTGGTCGTGGGTAAGGCGCGAGAGATCGGGCAGTTCTTCCATGCATCACAGCACACACACTGCGTACTATTTGTACAATAGCTACAGGCTGAATAATCGCGGAAAATATTGGTTAGTATGGAATACGTGCTCTTGATCGCACGATGGTAGGGCGGCATACCTGTGCGGCCAGCGACTGGTGGATTGTTTGAGTCCGCTTTGTGGAACGTCGGCCCGGTGCGTACTATCGGCCATGAGCCGTGATCCGCTGTTACGTTTCGTTTTCGACTGATCGCCATCCTGCAATACCCGCCGCTAAAAACAACTCGTCATCCCGTCGTCTTTAGCATAAGCGCATAATGGCCCTCGAACGAGGGGGCGACGGGGAGGCGACACCATGAGTAGCGCATTCCGCCGCTTTATCCGGACCGCGGGTCTGGCTCTCGCCGCATCCTGCGCAGCGGCGCAGAGTAATCCGGTCTACATTCCCTTTGGTCCGGCCAAGGGCGCTCTTTACAAACCCGACTCGGGACCGGCGCGACGGGTGGCGCTGATCATCATGCATCGCACCGCGAATTACATGAACAACAGTGGCTGCCGCGACCTGTCAGCGCGCGGCTTCATGGTGCTGTGTATGAACACCCGTTTCGAGACCAACGAGATCAGGGTGCTCTGGGAACAGGTGCCGCCGGACGTGAAGCAGGGCATCGCCTACCTGCGTAAGCAGCCTGGCATTTCCAAAGTGGTCTTGTTCGGCCACACTGGCGGCGGCCCAATCATGAGCTTCTCCCAGGCGGTAGCGGAGAACGGTCCTGCCTACTGCAAGGGGCCGCACAAACTCGTACAATGCGGCGACGATCTCGCCGAACTTTTGAGCGCAGACGCAATTGTGTTTGCCGACGCGCACGCCGGCAACACGGTGTTCGTGATGCGAGGCATCAACCCGGCGGTGATTTCCGAACACGGCCAGCCGGTGGCGATCAATCCGGCGGTTGACCCGTTCAGTGCGAAGAATGGGTACAACGACGAATGCGCCGTCGACCTATTCTCGCGAATTCCAAGGCGCCTTTTATCGTGCCCAGGCCGAGCGCATCCAGGACCTGATCATGAGCGCGCAGGAGAAACTCGTCCGGATACAAAAAAAAACAGTACCCCTATCCGGACTACGACATGATCGTGATGCCGGGCGCGGGCAACCCCGGCCCTGGCCTCGGGGGGGGATTTCTCTCGCCGCCTTGGATCCGACATTGAGTGCCAACAGTAACCGGGACGTGTGCGCCGGGCATGGCGCGTTACTTAGTCGGTGCAAGTCCGATTGCCAGGTTTTCGCGGAGCCGAAGGCAATGAGAAGGGCAAGGGCGTCGCCGCGAGGCGGGGTCTGAAGGAAGCCCAATCCGAAACTGCGGGACGATGAACAAGAACCGGATATGAGGCGTGGTGCATCCGGGGCGAGCAGGCACGTGACCGCGAAGCCCTCCATCTGCGGCTGGGATGTACTTTGTAAATTCGGCGTCTATGCAGGGAAGGTAACGTGTCTTACCCCGGGAGATCTGCCGGATTGTTGGCAATAGTGATTACTCCAACGCCAACTGGGCAAGGCGCAAGCCGAGCCGAGCGAACGGCAGAAGTCAGCAAAGGGCATATTAGGCGGCGCCCCCGCCGAAGGCCCGAACGATGAAAGACGAGGGACCTTGATGAAGAGAGACGGGAACGCATCTGACCACCTGCGCGAGCAGGCTGCGGGAAATCCGCAGGATGAACTCGTCGCTGGATTGTCAGGACAACCCGAGTCGACTCAACCCCAAGCGCTGCTGGCCCATGTGCTGGATCGGGCTAATTTGCAGCGTGCATTAAAACAAGTGCGCCGGAACAAAGGCGCGCCGGGCATCGATGGCATGACAGTCGATGAATTGCCAAAGTACCTCCGAGACCACTGGCTAGGAATTCGCACGCAACTGGAGGCGGGCAGTTACTATCCGCAGCCGGTCAAGCGCGTGGACATCCCCAAGCCGGATGGGAAGACCCGCCCCTTGGGTATTCCCACGGTATTGGACCGCTTTATCCAGCAAGCTATGGCGCAGGTCATATCGGCGCAATGGGAACCGCACTTTCACTGCCGCAGCTACGGATTTCGTCCGCAGCGCTCGGCCCATCAAGCCGTGCGTGAAGTGCAGGCGACTATCCGCGCAGGACACCGCTGGGTGGTGGACACGGACGTGCAATCCTTCTTTGATCAAGTCAATCACGACCGGTTGATGGCGCGGCTTAAAACCCGATGCTCGGATGCCGCACTGTTGCGATTGATCAATCGATATCTGAAGGCGGGCGTGAACGTGGCGGGAACCATTGAGGCTACAACGATGGGCGTGCCGCAAGGCGGGCCGCTCTCGCCGGTATTGGCTAACGTGGTACTGGATGAACTGGATTGGGAACTGGACCGGCGCGGCCACCGCTTTGTCCGCTACGCCGATGACTGCAATATCTTGGTCAAGAGCAAACGTGCGGGCGAGCGGGTGATGGAAAGTGTGACACGCTTTATCAGCAAATCGCTGCGACTCACAGTGAATCCGTTGAAAAGCGCGGTGGATCGGCCCATGAACCGCAAGTTCCTGGGCTTCACGGTCAGCCGTACCGGGGCCAAGCTGAAGGTGGCGGACAAGGCCATCGAGAAGCTGAAAGACCGGGTGCGGGAACTGACCCGTCGTACACGAGGCACCAGTATTGGCGCGGTCGTTGCAGAGCTAAGAAAACCCCTGCTTGGTTGGAAAGCGTACTTCGGCATCACCGAGGTGCTGAGTCCTCTGCGCGACATCGACAAATGGATACAACGCAAGTTACGCTGCTATCTCTGGAAACAATGGGGGCCATCGGGCTATCGGCAACTGCGAAAGCGCGGCGTATCGGTCCGCGAAGCGTGGAACACCAGCAAGTCGGCTCATGGTCCGTGGCGGTTATCGAAGACACCGGCACTGGCACTCGCGCTACCATTGCGCTTCTTCACCTACTTGGGGCTACCGAACCTTGCACCACGGTAGGAATTCAATTCATCGAACCGCCGGATACGTGACCCGTACGTCCGGTGGTGTGGGAGGGGGAAGCCGAGAGGCTTTCTCCTATCCCGATTGAGCGGCCGCTTTGGAGAAACTTGAGTTTCTCTTTTGGGTCGGGTCCGGCCAAAGCCTGAAGTGGTACCGGTCATTCGGGACGACGCTCCGCCTGACGACTGCTGACTTGCCTATTTGACCGTTGGCGGCTTCGAATCACAATGACCGCAGTTACCGAGAACCGGTCTATCGGACCGCATCGGATTGATCGCCGACCGGCTGCTACAAGGAAGTATTCGTGATCCCTGCAACGGGACTCCAAAGTTGGATCCGGTTCCTAGTCGAAAACTTATGCAGCCTTGCCGCTTTTTCCCGAGCAGGTGCTTATGCCAAATGGCAGATAGACCGGTTACCAATGGATCAAGACCGTTGCGATCGGCACGATGCCTATGAGTCACGCATCAGCGTGCGTTGCTGTCGAGGATCAGCATTAGAAAAAGTATAGGCGACAAAGCCCGGGGTGTACTGAGGCAAATCAAGGTAGTATCGGACTTTGCTGTCACCGGGAGCTGCGGAAGTGAGAAACGGTTTTGTCCAGCCCGGTGCCTGCGGTCACATGGAATCCTGCGCACGTGGATAACGCACGAAAAAATGTCGCGTTGCTGTCGGCCTGTCAGGGACTGCTGCTGACCAATAACGTAATTCTGGTCGCGACCAACGCGCTGGCGGGTTACGCGTTGGCGGAAAACAAGTCGTTCGCGACACTGCCGGTAACAGCCTATATCGTGGGGGCGGCGATTACCACCATGCCGGCGTCGTTGCTGATGCGGCGGATCGGGCGTCGTGCGGGATTCATGCTGGGCGGAGTGTTGGGCGTCATAGGCGCGCTGATTTGCTCTTACGCCGCATTCCATCATGATTTCTGGCTGCTGTGCGCTGGCGCGTTTGTGCTGGGTGGCTACAATGCCACTGCTCAGTATTATCGTTTCGCGGCCGCCGACAGCGCCAATGCCGACTACAAGAGCCGGGCGATATCGCTGGTCTTGGCGGGCGGTATCGCGGGAGGAGTAATCGGGCCTGAAACGAGCAAGCTGACCAAGGATCTGTTCGCGCAGGCGGCATACACCGGATCGTTTCTGTCGTTGGCGGTATTCTGTTTGATCGCGCTGGGATTGTTGTCGCTGATCAGGATTCCACCGCTGACCGCCGCGGAGCAGAAGGATGCCGGGCGGCCACTCGTTGTGCTCCTGCGGCAGCCGGCATTTCTGGTTGCGGTCATGAGCGCCGTGGTCGGTTATGGCGTAATGAATCTGCTGATGACGGCAACGCCGCTCGCCATGAGCGCGTGCCAGCATCCGTTCAGCGATGCGGCGTTTGTGATCCAGGGCCATGTGATCGCGATGTTCGCGCCATCGTTCTTCACGGGTTCGCTCATCAAGCGTTTCGGCGTTATCAACGTCATGTTGGCGGGTGTCGCGCTGAGTCTGGGCTGCGTAGCAGTTGCGTTGTCCGGCGTCGAGGTGGCTCATTTCTGGGTGGCATTGGCGCTGCTCGGCGTAGGCTGGAACTTTATGTTCATCGGCGGCACGACGTTGCTGACCGAGTGCCACACGCCCGCCGAACGCGGTAAGGCTCAGGGTGTGAACGACCTCGCGATTTTCATCACGATGGCGGTTTCTTCCTTGTCATCGGGCCTGTTATTCAGCCTGCAGGGCTGGACTCTGATGAACAAACTCGCAATTCCGTTTCTGTTGATTGCCGGCGCGGCGATGATCTGGCTTGCAGCGGTCCGTCGTCGATCCGCGACTGCAGATTCACGAGCGACGCCGCCTCCTTAAATCGGAATCAGCCGCCACAACGCACCCGGTATGCGTGGCAGGAGTATCGTTGGTCAGTATTCGAGGTCGTTACCCACTCATAAGTTCAACCGCTTAACGCGGTGGATGCCTAGGTGTGTGGCGTAAGAGCCCGGATCAAAGGGCTTGCTAGAATACATGGGAACTGCGGTCAGCAATTTTCTGGATACGCATGCGGTCGATTATCAGACCGCTCAACCGACAGCAAAACCCGCGGACACCGCGGATGTCGTCGAGCGCGCGCGCAAATCCACGGTGCAGGTGGAGTGCTATTAGCGGCCGTGTCGCCAGTACGGCGGACAGAGGCTATGGGATTATTTTTTCGGCTCGATAGTTCTCGAATTGCCGGATAAACATATCCGTGGAATCAACGGTTTCCGAAAATCCCAGCTTTCGGGCCTTGGCCATCGAAAAGGTAACGTCCCAGTCCTGCTCGCAGTGATGGTCGCCGTAAGACCACGACACGAAGTCACTGAGCCGAGTCGGACGTAACGCGTACTTGGTGACGATATCGCTCCATAGCTGTTCCTTGTCAGCCATGAACTCGGTCAAGCGGATATTGCTGGCGTTCCCAGCCTTCATGCCCAACCATGAGGCGAAGTGGGGCCACATATCCGACCAGCGCGGGTTGTCGCCGTTTACGATGTTAAACGACAGATTTGAGCAACGCGGTTCCTGCGCCATCCAGGCTATGCTGCGTGCGAGCAGCCCGACTTCGGTGTACTCGCAGCGCGATTCATGGGCCGCCGCCGATCCCGGAAAGTCGAAATTCATGCCCAGTTCACGCTGTATGGTTGCCAGTACCGCTATCACCAGTCCAATGGAACGCGGGAAGTCAGGCGCGGGATCGCAGAATGCATGTGGACGCGTGGTGGTGTAAGTCCACTGTTTGCCTCGACTGTAGTCGCGTAGAAAGTCTTCCTGAACGTAGTAAAAAGTGGGCTCCGGTGCGCGCGGTGTCTGGTCTTCATCAATAGGCCCCGGAACTGATCGCAGGTATGTGCCGTAGTACTTGCCGCCGTGAACCGCGTGCACGTGTTGCAACTGCGCCACGGCGTCGACAACCTGAACCGAATTGCGCAGCATCGCGGCATTGATGTCGACCGATTCGCGGATACCCTGCCGGAAATCATAGCGCGCTGTATAGAACAGGTGGGTTACGTCCGACAGGCTGCCCAGTTTGCGTTTGCAGTCTTCCATGTCGCACATATCGACGGCGATCCAGCGCACGCCGGGATGGCCGGTCGGGTGGCGTGCCAGCCCTATGACATTCCAGTCCCCGGCGCCGAGCAGCAGTTCCGCGAGCCGGCGACCGATAAGACCGGATGCGCCTGCGATGAGGGCCGTTTTGCGAGTCATTTCTGTTGATCCGTTTGGTGGCATTGGGTAGCAGCGATGCGGGGCAAATTGTAGTGCAATACGCAGCGCCTGGTAAGCTGTAAGATATCGCGGCGGTGCATGCGCATGTCACGCAGCGGTCCACTAAATCGGAGTTAACAATCCATGAGTGCGTATTCTGGAATGGCGGCGAGAATGATGTGCCTGCTCGCAATGATCTTCGCAGCACCCGCCATTGCGCAAGACAACTATCCTTCATCCACGGTCCGGTTGATCATGGGGTTTCCGCCCGGCGGCTCGACCGACGTCGTTGCTCGTCTGCTGGCGCAGAAGCTCTCGGCGCAGATGAATGCTTCCGTTATTGTCGATTATCGGATCGGTAACGAAGGTCACATCGGCGCGGACTATGTCGCCAAGTCCAGGCCTGACGGCCACACCGTATTCATGAATGTGCCCAGCCAGATTCTTGGGCCGGCATTCAATCTGAAATTGAGCTATGACGTTTTCAGGGATCTGGCGCCGCTCAGCCTGTTGTCAAATTCACCGCAACTGCTGGTCATGCATCCATCGCTGCCGGTGAGCACCCCGGCGGAGTTCATCGCATTCATACGGCAACGTCCCGACAAACTGGCGTACAGCTCGGCGGGACCGGGCAGCGTGACTCATTTGTCTCCGCTGCTATTCCTGCAGACCAATCGACTGAATGCGCTGCACATACCCTTCAAAGGATCGGGTCCTGCCATGGTGGGCCTGGTTACCGGCGAGACGCAGTTTGCCATGCAAAGCATCGTCTCAGTCCTGCCCATGATCAAGCAGAAGCGCCTGAAAGCCATCGCAATCAGCAGCCTGAAGCGTTCGCCCCTGTTGCCCGAAGCGCCGACCCTGAGTGAAACGGTGATGCCAAAATTCGAAGTGGGGTCGTGGGTGGGCGCATTGGTGCCTGCCAGGACACCGCCTGCGATTATCCGGAGACTCAATGACGAAATGGTGAAGGCGCTGCACGATCCCGCCGTGAAGTCCTTACTCGATACGCAGGGCATAGAGTCGCTGGGTACTACGCATGAAGAATACGGTAATTATCTGCGCGGCGAATTCGAACGCTGGAGCAAAGTTATCAAGGCCGCGGGACTCAAAGTTGAATAACGTCGAAGCTTGATTCTGGTGTTTGCTTGAAAGTTGCGGGATCTCCGTAGGATGGGTTGAGGAACGAAACCCATCAGCTGCCGGATACCAGAGGCGAGTCCCGGCTGATGGGTGTCGCTGCGCTCGACCCATCCTACATCTGCGCCTGATGCCGGCGTTGGCTTTAGAGTCGCGCCCGCGACTATTCAAGGCCGCCGGACTTGACCACTTTGGTCCAACGCTCAAGTTCGTTTTTCAGGTAAGCGCCATATTCTTCCGGCGTGGAACCGAGGAGATCAACGGCTTCGGGCTCGATGCGCGATTTGAATTCCGGTTCCTGCAGCGCTTTCAGGATTTCACTGTTCAGTTTTCTTATGATGGCCGCCGGCGTCTTGGCCGGAACCAGAACACCGAAGTACGTGACGGCTTCAAAACCCGGCATCGCGGATTCATTCAGTGTCGGTACATCAGGCAGCAGCGCTGAGCGCTTGAGGCTGGTTATGGCCAGTGCCCTGATGCGCTTGTCCTTGACCAGCGGCGCAACCGCGCCGATGTTCTGCATCGCAAACTGTATGCGGCCGCCTACGATATCGGTGAGCGCATCGGCGGTGCCTTTATAGGGGACGTGCAGCGCACTGAGGCCGTTGGTCTGCAGAAACAGCAAAGGCGTCAGGTGCGTGTTGTTACCTACGCCCCCAGAGCCGTACGCGAGTTTTCCCGGATTGGCTTTGATGTGAGCAATCATTTCGCCGGCGGTGTTGACCGGAATCGACGGATGCACAAGCAGCACCATGGGACCGGAGCACACCAGAGCCACCGGTGCAAGATCCGTCATGACGTTGTAATTGAGCTTTTCGCCCAATGCCGGGCTGAGGATTACACTCGGCGTGTTGACCAGCACCGTATGCCCATCCGGTTTGGACTTTGCAACAAAGTCCGCGCCGATATTGCCGTTCGCGCCAGGCTTGTTGTCGACGATTGCGTTGGTGTGCATCTGCGCGGAGAACCTCTGCGCCAGTGCTCGCGCGAGGACATCGGTGGTTGCACCCGGCGGAAATCCAAGGACCACTCTGATCGCGGCGGAAGGATATATTTCCTGAGCTGGCGCGGGAAATGCCATGCCCGACAGCGCGAGCGCAAGTAATTTGACTAATCCTCGTGATGAACTCGCCATAATGAATACTCCAATTTTTCAGACCTGTAGAATGCGAAGTATAGTAGAACTAGGTATGCATGCAATTCGGCAGCGATCAGGGCCCGAACGCAGGAGACACGTGTGCACGATCGGGCTGGTATCAATTGGGATGACCGGAATGAATGAGCTATCAAGAAGCCTGGTGCTGATCGCAATCGTCGCGTGCGCGGCCTCGGTACGCGCCGCAACTACAAGCGCGGGACTAGATTACCCGAGCAAGGTCATACGTATCATCGCATCTGCCACCGGCGGCGGCAGCGATTTCAATTCGCGCCTGATTTCTCCCGCACTCTCGGCGGCGTTGGGCCAGCCTATCGTTATCGACAACCGTCCCGGTACGTTCATGCTGGGCAAACTGACGGCTGCCGCGACGCCTGACGGCTATACCCTGCTTATGGCCGCCAGCGATCTGTGGCTGCAGCCGTTCCTGCATGAACTTGCGCCTTTCGATCCTGTTAAGGATTTCTCTCCTGTCACTTTGTTGACGACCTCGCCCCTGGTTGTAGTGGTGCACGCTTCGGTGGCGGTTAATACCGTCAAGGAACTGATAACGTTGGCGAAAGCGAAGCCGGCGGCGCTCAATTACGGCTCAGGCAACACGGGTTCTTCGTCTCACCTGGGTGCGGAGTTATTCAGGTCCATGGCCGGGATCAATGTGGTGCGCGTTCCGTACAAGGGCGTGGGGCCGGCGCTCAATGCATTGCTCGCCGGCGACGTGCAATTGATGGTTGCAAGCGCCGGATCGGTGATGGCATACGGCAAGTCCGGCAAATTGAAAGTATTGGCGAGTACGGGAGCCAGGCAGTCATCACTGCTGCCGGGATTGCCTACGGTCGCGGAATCAGGAGTGCCCGGTTACGAATTTGCGCAAACCCTGGGTGTGTTGGCGCCGGCCAAAACGCTAACACCCGTCATCAACCGGCTATACATCGAGATCACGCGGATACTTGCGCAACCCGACGTAAAGCAGAAATTCGTGAGCGTCGGTGTGGAGACGGTCGGCAACTCGCCTGCGGAGTTTGCGGCGCTGATCAAGACTGACATGATGCGTCTGGGCAAGGTGATCAGGGAAGCTGGCATACGCGCGGAGTAAGCGCGAATTCCCTATTCGGTGTTTTGCGTAGGATGTCTTGACGAGCCTGATTTCCGGGATGGACTTTCCAGGTAGCGTCGCTGCAAATCGCTGCTTGTGATACCACTTGACAAGGCGCACGAGCCTGCGCTCCAATACCCCGGGCTTATTCCGTAGTATTATCATAGCGTCATGCCGCAGTCTGTCCAGCGGCGCCGACGAAACTTAAACCACAGGGAGAGAAACATGCTTTGGGCTATCTATTTGACCGACAAACCGAATACAACTGCGCTGCGTGCTGAGCACCAGGCCGCGCATAGCGCGTATCTGAAAAAAGTCGACCCGGTATGCTTTTTCACGGGACCGCTGCAAAGCGACGATGCGAAAGAGATCGTCGGCAGCTTGTGGGTCATCAGCGCGAACAGCCGCGCCGAGGCGCAGGCATTTGTGGACAACGAACCGTTCCACTGTGCCGGCGTGTTTGCGAGCGAACGCATAACACGTGTGCGCAAGGGACACTTTCACCCCGAGTTGGCGGGTTAGTCATCGCGGTGGGAACGACCATACACGGAAGGAATGCATCACGTGCAGGCTGATGTCGTAGTGATAGGCGGCGGCGGTTCGGGGTTGGCGGCGGCTGTCGGCGCCGCCAGCGCGGGCGCCAGTGTGATCTTGCTGGAGAAAAATCTGGATGTCGGCGGAACCACAGCGCGTTCCATTGGTTCCATCAGCGCGACTCAGACCGAGCATCAGAAACGCATGGGCATTGTGGACACTCCGCAGGAGCACTACGATGACATGGAGTTGTTCCTGACGCTCCGTCGCATCTCACGGCCGGACAATAATGAGCTGCGCCGGCTGTTGACCGACAACGTGCCCGAAACCATACGCTGGCTTTCGGCGATGGGCGTGGAATTCTTCGGGCCGCTGGAAGAAAAGCCGCATCGCAAGCCGCGCATGCACAATGTGCTGCCGAATTCCCGTGCCTACATCTTTCATCTTGCACGAGAGGCCCGGCGTATAGGCGTAAACATAATTACTGGCGCGCGCGCGCAAAGTTTTGTGCTCACTGGCAACGAAGTCACGGGTGTCAGATTCGAGCACTCCGGAAAACAGCAGGCCGTCTTTGCCGCACGCGGCATTGTGCTGGCGAGTGGCGACTATGCGGCTGATCCGGAAATGAAGCGTGATTACATTTCACCGGAAGTTGCCGCGACCGAGGCGATCAATCCCACCAGCACGGGCGACGGTCAGCGCATGGCGTTGACCATCGGCGGGAGGCTGATAAACACCGACATGTACAGTGGCGGCATGCGTTTCGTGCGGCCCGCGCAGCCATCGTGGATCAGTCGCCTGCCGCCCGCCAAATGGCTGATGCGCACCGCGAATCTTGCATTGCGCTGGGCTCCGGAGGCAATAATCCGCCGTTTCATCATGGGGTTCCTTACCACGGTGCTGGTGCCTACCCCCAAACTCTATGCGTCGGGTGCGATACTGATCAACAAAAACGGCGAGCGGTTTGCAAACGAAACCAAGGGCATGCCTTTTGAACTGGCGCACCAGCCGGACGGCATGGCTTACATCCTGTTTGATGCGGACCTGGGCGAGAAATTTTCCGCATGGCCCAATTATGTTTCGACGGCGCCCGGCTTCGCGTACGCTTTTCTGGCTGACTACCGTCGCAACCGGCCTGATCTTTTTCACAAGGCTGAAACGCTGCCGGAAGTGGCAGCCCTGATTGGAGTGCCACCGGAAAAGCTCGTCACTACAGTTGAGGAATATAACGCCGACCGGAGTGGCAGTGCGGCTATCGTGGCACGTGGTGACAGGCCCAAACTGGTGCGTGGTCCTTACTATGCCTTGGGTCCGTGCAAGAATTACATACACTATACCGAAGGCGGACTTGCGGTTAATGGACAGCTTGAAGTTCTGGGTGCCAACGACGTGCCGTTTTCAGGATTGTACGCGGCAGGTTCGGTCGGGCAGGGTGGTGGTTTGCTCAAGGGCCACGGACATCATCTCGGCTGGGCGTTTACGTCGGGCCGGCTGGCCGGACAATACGCGGCGAAACGTGTGCCACGCACGGGAGTAATAACTTAGCCCTTTGATTTGTAAGAGTTTTTGTTGATTCTTCGAGGGCAGTAAAACCTCTCCAGGTTGGAACGCGCCGGCATCCGGCGGTGTGCCGCGTCATGCGACAAATAACGGCTTAATCTGTCAGCGGCAGTTCCGACGCGGCATTCTTGCCCGCGATGCGGCCGAACGCGAGCGCTTCGCTGACATTCCCCGCGCCTGGATAGTTCTTGTGCCATAGCGAGCCGAGTTCTCCGGCGCTGTAGAGCCGCTTGATCGGTTTGCCGCGTACGTTGATTACCTGGGCTTTGGCATTGCGTTTCGGACCACCTTGGGTATTGAAGAGCACCGGCCATATGTCCATCGCATAGTAGGGTGGCCGACCGAGAGGAATCAGCGTGTGCGGTTCGCGTCCCATTTCCGGATCGTACCCGCCCACGCAGTCCATGTTGTATTTTGCAACCGATGCCTGAAGTCGGTCGGGCTGCATATTGATCTGCAGCGCCAGATCGGCGATATTTCCGGCGGACTTGATCCAGCCTTTCTTGATCTCCGCGCTGTTGTCCTTGCTCCACTGGTAAACGTCACTGACCTTGCCGTGTCCGATCGCGGATACCGCACCGCGCAACCGCGTGTCCTCATCGAAAATGACGTACGAAGGACTGCGCGGCCGCTTGAGTGTCAGCACGTCGATGTGGCCGGCCGGCGCCCACATCAAGTGCATGTCGGTGCCCGTCTCATCCATGAAGCGGGTACCGGCCTGATCCACGTAAATGAATCCCGCGGAAGGCATGGAATGCCGGATGGCAAACGGAAACTCCGGGTACTTGTAGCCGAAGGTCGCAGCCGACCCGTTCATATGCCAGAGATCGGCGCCGATTTCAGCGGCCATCACGATGCCGTCGCCTGTGTTGCCGGGATTGCATAGACCGTAGAAGCTTTGTCCGAGGTAATTTCGGTGCATGGTCTGTTCATATTCGAAGCCGCCGCACGTCAGGATCACGCCACGCTTGGCACTCACGGTGATTTCATGATCACCGCTGACCGCCGCCACGCCCGTCACCTCATCGCGCGTGTCTACGATCAGCCGGCTCGCCGGCGCCGCATACAGAATGCGGATGTTTGCGTTGGCGACGACATTGCGCAGCAGTACGCCCCACAAGTCTATGCCGGCGAATTCACCGCCGCCTTTGACGCGAACTCTCGGTCCTATGCCTTCTGCGCCGAGTACGGACGGGAACGCGGCCAGTGTCAGGCTGTGCGGATACCTGCGCGTGTCGCGTGTCTTCGCCTGATGAGGAACGATCTCGCCCCCCATCTGTTGTATCCATTCCGGGTTCTTGCTGCTTTCGTGGACAAAGGTTTCCACGACATCGCGTTCCGTGGTTCCATCGCACAGGGCTTCGATGAAGTCGGCCGCTTTGTCCATGTCGAGAAACGTACGTATCGTTCCTCCGGAGAAGCGGGTATTGCCGCCGCCCTCGGCATTTTTTTCAAGGACGATGACTTTTGCACCCGCGGCTGCAGCTGATATGGCGGCCGTCGCACCGGCGCCTCCAAAACCCACGACGACGACGTCTGCTTCATGATCCCACATGTCCGCTCCTGATCTGAGGTGATTTCTGCTTGTATTATACTTGCACGGCGAGTACGATTGATCGAGGAGGTGGTATGCAGTTCAAGGCATGGGCAACGTGGTTGATGGCGTTTTTCGTCATTGCAGCAGGTTCGCAAGTCGCATCGGCGCAGGCGTACCCGAGCAAGGTAGTGCGTCTTATCACTGCTGAACCGGGGGGCAGCTATGATTTCGGTGCGCGTGTTGTGGCCCAGGAACTGTCGCAGGTAATGGGACAGCAATTCATCGTCGAAAACAGAGGCGGCGTGCTGGCGGTTCTGGCAAGCAAAGCGGCGCCTGACGGCTACACGCTGCTCGTGTCAGGCACGAACCTGTGGTTGCAGCCATTTTTCCACAAGACCGAATACGACCCGATACGCGACTTCGCGCCGATATCGCTGTTGAACGCGGCGCCCAACGTGTTGGTCGTTCATCCGTCACTGCCCGTAAAGACCGTCAAGGAATTGATTGCATTGGCACGCGCACGACCGGGCGAACTGAACTATGGAACCGGAAATGCGGGTTCTGCGTCCCACCTTGCTACTGAGCAATTCAGTGCCATGACCAGGATAAGTCTGGTGCGCGTGCCGTACAAAGGCGGCGGTCCCGCGATCACCGCGCTCATGGGCGGGCAGGTGCAACTGATATTCGCCACCGGCGGTACCGTGGGACAGCACATGCGGTCCGGACGCCTGAGGGCACTGGGCGTAACCAGTCTTGAGCCCTCTGCGCTATTTCCCGGCCTTGAGCCCATTGCAAAGACGCTGCCTGGCTACGAAGCCATAGGCGTAGTCGGAGTTCTTGCTCCTGCAAAGACACCGGCGCCAATAATTGAACGCCTTAATCAGGAAATCAATCGTTTTCTTCTTAAAGCGGATGTGAAAGAGCGTTTTTTCAACTCCGGGGTGGAAGCGGGTGGTACTACTCCGGAACGGTTCGCCGCATTGATCAAGTCTGACATGTCGAGTACCGGCAAGCTGATTAAGGACACCGGCCTCAACCATCAGTAGAGAGTGCATTCCGTGTGCCTGCGGGATGGTGATCTTCCGTGATGGTCCGGGCGCATTACAAAGAGGATTCTGCCAATGGTACGTTTCATAACATTGCTCGTCGGTTTAGTCATGATGCCTTTGACGGGAGCGCAGGTCTACGGACAAGCCGCTTCTAAAGGCGCCGCACAGGATTATCCGAACAGACCCATACGCATCGTCGCCGCGGGTCTCGGTGGTGCAACCGATATCTCGGCGCGTCAGATCGCACGCGGAATGACGGCCAACATAGGGCAGCAGGTCATCGTCGAAAACCGCGGTTCGGGCTATGCACCGGGATCGCTCGTCGCCAAAGCGACGCCCGACGGGCACACCATACTCCTGACCACCGGCATATTCTGGCTGATGCCTCTGATGCAGGACAATTCGCCCTACGATCCGGTAAAGGACTTTTCCGCACTTACGCTTGCGCTGAGTTTCCCCAGTGTTCTGCTGGTCAACCCATCTACACCGGTAAAGTCCGTTAAAGACTTGATTTCATGGGCAAAATCAAAGCCCGGCGCGCTCAACTACGGAAGCACTGCAAGCGGCGGCAGTGCACATCTGGCGGGTGAGTTGCTCAAATCCATGGCAGGGATAGACATCGTGCGCATTCCCTACAAGGGCGGTGGCGACGCCATTGTCGATCTGCTTGCCGGCCAGATACAACTTTATTTTGCGACTGCGCTATCCGGTACGCCGTTTATCAAGTCCGGCCGCTTGCGCGCTCTTGCGGTTACCAGCGCAAAGCCGTCGGTGTTGCTGCCTGATTTGCCCACCGTATCAGCCTCCGGCTTGCCCGGCTACGAAACGGTATCGATGATAGGTTTGTTTGCACCCGCCAAAACGCCTGTGCCCATTGTCAATCGTCTGAATAAGGAAATCGTGCGTGTGCTTAACGAACCCGATGTGAAAGAAAAGTTTTTGGTATCGGGCGCCGAGCCGGTCGGTAGTTCGCCGCAGGTTTTCACGACTACGATCATGTCGGAGATGACGCGGATGGGGAAAATCTTCAAGGACGCCGGCATACGCGCCGAGTAGCCGCATCTATTGGTTTCCCCCAAATTCATGACAGTCACCCGTCATTCCGGCGGAAACCGGAATCCAGAATGGTTATCGAAGTTCTCATCAGCGTTTCTGGGTCCCGGCGTCCGCCGGGACGGCGATGTCTTCATGCGAGCATGTCTCGAAATATTGAAAGCACAATGGTAAGTGTATGCGCTCCCCCCATCTAATGCTGGTCTTGGCACTCATGATGCTAACGGGCGCGCGCGTGGCATCAGCCCAATCCACTCCCGCCGTCTCAGGGTCTGCTTTTCCCAATAAGCCGATACTGATCGTTGCGCCGGAAGCCGGTGGCGGCGCCGACCTGGCCGCGCGCATCGTGGCGCAAGGGCTCATGGGTAGTCTGGGGCAACCGGTGCTCGTCGACAATCGCGGAGGCAGTGCGATTATTCCCGCCGAGATAGTCGCCAAAGCTGCGCCCGATGGTCACACGCTGCTGTTTAGCGCTAACGCGCAATGGTTGCTCCCACTGTTTCAGGAAAATGTTCCCTATGACCCTATCAGGGACTACGCACCGATTTCGCTGACGACGACATCGCCTGCCGTGATCGCGGTGCACCCATCCTTGCCGGTGAAGTCAGTCAAGGAACTCATTGCGCTGGCGAGAGCCCGGCCCGGCGAAATCAACTGCGCGTCAGGCACCGTGGGCGCCACGGGTTACATTTCTTCCGAACTGTTTCGCGCCATGACCGGCGTCAACATTGCCGCCATTCCGTACAAAGGCGCGGGACCGGCGCTCAATGCGACCGTCGGTGGCCAGGTGGACATGATAGTGATCACGGCGACTTCGGTGATGCCGCATGTCAAGCAGGGCAGACTCAGGGCGCTCGCGGTGGCGAGCGCGCGCCCATCAATACTGGCGCCCGGGTTGCCGACCGCCGCGGCGGCCGGTGTGCCCGGATTTGAAACAGGAACCATGCACGCATTGTTCGCGCCGGCGAGAACGCCGGAAACAACGATTGCGCGTCTGAATCAGGAGGCCGTGCGCTTCCTCAACCGCTCGGATACCAAAGACCGACTGTCCAATGCCGGGCTGGAAATGGTAGGTAGTTCGCCGTCCGATTTGTTGTCAGCCATCAGATCCGAAACCACCCGTATCGCGGACATGATCCGAAAGGCCGCTGTGACCGCCAGGTAACCGGCTCTGTCAGTGCACGTGCGCGGCACGGTATGTCACGGCGGCGGAATGTTCCGGATGACCTTGCCCCAACGTTCGAGATCCGCATGAATGATGTCCGCGAATTCCTTGGGGCCTTCACCCGTAGCGTCGAATCCGAGGGTCGCCATATAGGTGCGTGCTTCCGGTAACTGTAGCACCGCCGACATTCCCGAGTACAGCCTCTGAATAATGTCGTTGGGTACCCGTGCAGGCGCGAGCACGCCATACCAGGTCGTCGCTTCAAACCCGGGCAGCGTGTCGCCAACCGGAGGTACGTCGGGCGCTGACACGATGCGCTTGCGGCTGCTCACGGCCAGCGCCTTCAGGCGGCCATTCTTGACGAACGGTACGGTCGTGGAAATCGCGCCGAACATGAGTTGTATCTGTCCGCCTATCAGATCAATGACCGCGAGTCCGGTACCCTTGTAGGGGACATGCACCATCTTCACGCCGGTCATGGATTTCAGCAGTTCCATGGCGAGGTACGGCGAGGTGCCGGTGCCCGAGGATCCGAAACTCATCCAGTCCGGCTTGGCTTTGGCGAGCGCGATCAGATCCTTGACCGACTTCACGGGCATAGACGGATGCACGAGCAGAAAGTTGGGCCCGGTCGCGGCGAGTATGACGGGCGTGAAGTCCTTGACCGGGTCGTAAGGCAGCTTGCGTTGAAATGGCGTGATGGTATGCGCGTTGGTCACCATGACGATGGTGTAGCCGTCAGGCGGCGCTTTCGATGCGATTTCGCTGGCGATGGCGCTGTCGGCACCCGGCCGATTCTCGATAATAAACGAAGCGCCCCAGGATTCCGTCAAATGCTTGCTTAACAGGCGGGCAACCGTGTCCGCGCCGCCGCCCGGCGGAAATCCAACGATGAACCGGATTGGCTTGGCCGGGTAGGTTTGGGACAGCGCCGGACCACAGTACAGGATGGCGGCGGCGAGAAGCACGCGTAACAACGTAGACTGCATCTGATGCATAAGCTCTCCAGATTTCATTAAAACAAAAAAAACAGCCGTTTGCTACGGCCCTATCCCCGCGTCTCGTATCACTTTTCCCATGCGCGCCATGTCGGATTTTACTGTCGCCGCAAGTTGCTCGGGCGTACTTCCCGCGCTTTCAACGCCCGCACTGAAGAATTTCTCTTTGACATCCGTGCGTCGCACCACCCGGTTGGTTTCCTGATTCAGGCGGCTGACTATTGCCGCTGGCGTCGCGGCGGGGGCGAACAGACTGTAGATCACCATGGTTTCATATCCCGGCAGTCCCGATGCGGAAACGGTGGGCAGTCCGGGCGCGAGTTCGGTGGGGGCCGGGCTGGTAACGGCCAGTGCTTTGAGTCGAGCCGTTTTCACATGTGGAAACACCGCCGTCGGCGTTGAAAACATCATCTGCGTCTGCCCTCCGATCAGATCGTTCAGCGCCGGGTTATTGCCCTTGTAAGAAACACGCACTATGTTTACCCCGGCCATCGCCTTGAATAATTCCGCCGCCAGATGTGAGGACGCGCCGTTTATACCGGAGGCATAGTTAAGATCGCCTGGCCGCGCTTTGGCAAGAGTGATCAGGCCCTTGACGGAGTCCGCCGGCAGCGAGGGATGCACGATCAGAATATTGGGCGCTGTTACCGCTATCGTAATCGGCGCGAAGTCCCGCACCGGATCCAGCGTCACCTTTTCGAGAAACGGCATCAGCCATATATTGTTGCTGAACAGCAGCAGCGTGTGACCGTCGGGCGTGGCTCTGGCGACGATTTCGCCCGGAATGACCGCGCTGCCGCCGCGGTTGTCCACAATAACCTGCTGGGAAAATGCCGCAGTGAGTCCCGGGACGATGAGCCTTGCCACAAAATCCGTACCGCCGCCGGCTTCCGCCGCGACGATGCGTATCGGCCTGTTCGGGTAGTTCTGGGCTGCGCTTATACCCGTGTGCGACAGCAGCAGGACAGCGGACACGCCGAAAACGGGAAACCGGGTTAGCATCATGTGTTCTCCTTGCGGACATTGGGGCCGTTTGCAAAACGCCCCGCCTGAGCGGGATGGAATATTTTGACTATTGACGCATGTTGGGAGGTTGCCAGAAAAGAAAATACAAACCCCGCTTATCCTTGCCTGGAAAAGTTCGTGGCATTGATACCCGCGATGCGCCCAAAAACCGTGCCGTTCATCAGACCGCTTCCGCCTGGATAATTGAAATAAAACACCCCGCCCACAAGCTCTCCCGCGGCATAAAGGCCACGGATGGGCTTATCTTCAGTGTCGACCACTTCTGCCTGGGTCGTAATTTTCAGCCCGCCAAAGGTGAACGTGATGCCACACGTCACCGCATATGCCTCGAAAGGTCCTTCGCTAATCGTGTTTGCCCAATTGGACTTCGGAATCTCCAGACCAGCCGTCCCGCGGGCATCCCTGATGCTTGGATTAAACGGAACATCCTGCTTCACCGCCGCGTTAAACTCGGCGACAGTTTTGAGAAACTGCGCCTTGTTTACTCCCTCAAGCTTGTCAGCCAACTGCTGAAGTGAATTGGCACGCACTCTGGTCGCCTGCTTGATGCGGTAGGAGCCGCGCAGTGAATTCAACACCTTCGAATCAAAGATCTGCCAGGCAAACTGGCCTGGCTGGGCGAGTATGATCTTGCCATACTTGGCGTAGGTAAAGTTTATGAAATCCGCACCTTCGTCAATGAAACGCTTGCCTTCCGCGTTGATCATGATGCCACAATGATAACTGAGCTTGCTGAATCCTTCGCCGGTGCTGATATCTCCATAAGGCGGCGCATTCAGATCCCAGGGTACTGCGTGTGCGGAGGACCAGTTTCCAAATGACTGCGCTCCGATTTCCAGCGCCATCCTGATCCCGTCGCCGGTGTTAAAGCGGGTGCCCCGCACTTTTACCAGATCCCATCCGGCCCCAAGGTACTTGGTACGCCATTCAGCATTACTCTGGAAACCCCCACACGCCAATACCACTGCCGGCGATCTTATCCTAGTGGTTTTGCCATCAATGCTCACGACTACGCCATGCACTCCATCATCGTCATGCAGCAAACTCCGCACGCTCGCGTTGTAAACCACGTCGACGCCCGCGCGTTTGGCGGCAGCATACAGCGAATTGACCAAACCCGGCCCCGCGCCTGCAACTGCCAGCGTCGAGCCTGCGGAGAACCTGAATTTCCCTTGGACCTTCGGAGCATGCTTGTAAGCAGGCAAAAAACGCACGCCCTGCCTGCGCATCCAGTGCAACTGCTCGTTGCTGCGCTTGATCAGCACTTCGGCAAGGTTCGGATCGGTCCGGAACTGCGTAACTCTGAACAGGTCGTCAAAAAACCGCTCTTCGGTATAGGTTCCAAAGTCGGTATTGGCGATTTCCTCTGCACTGAGATCCGGGACTAGTTTGTAGATTTCCTCCGGGCTGTCATAAACGAAGCGCATGGCGCCCTGCGTGAAACTGCTGTTGCCACCGCGTTGCTCCTCGGGAGCCCGCTCCAGGACTACAACGTTCGCGCCATTTTCCCGAGCCGACAGTGCGGCACACAATGCAGCGTTTCCACCGCCGACAACCACGACGTCAATATCGTCATTCTTCATTGGTCTCTCACGGTTCAATTCAAACTATTGTCTGCACGGCTGTATCGACGGTCGAACCGCAGGCTGGCGTTTCGCAGCCGCCGCAACTAATCCGCGCGTATGCCGACACGCTTGATTAACATGTCCCAAACGGCTAGGTCAGACCTGATCACGGCCGCGAATTCCTGGGGCGAGCTGCCGACGGCCTCGAGTCCGGTGTTCAAGAACCGCTCTTTCATCTCCGGCATCTGAAGCAGGTGCGCAATCTTCTGGCTCAGCAGCGAAATCACGGGAGCAGGTGTTCTGACCGGTGCAAATATCCCGGTGATCACGCCTGCTTCATAACCCGGCACGCCCGATGCAGCTATCGTAGGCAAACCGGGAAACAGTGGCGACGGGTGAGCGCTGGCGACTGCTACTGCCCTTACTCGGCCCGACTTGATATGTTGCGCCACCGAAGCCGGAGTTGCGAACATCAGCTGAACCTGACCGCCAAGCAAATCGTTTAGTGCCTGTGCGCCGCCTTTGTAAGGGATACGTACTATATTGACGCCCGCCATCACTTTGAACAATTCCGCCGCGAGATGCGTTGCGGAACCTGTTGAGGCCGAAGCATAGTTAAGCGCTCCGGGTTTGGTTTTGGCCAAAGCAACCAGATCCTGAACGGATCTGACCGGCACGACTGGGTGCACGATCAGAACATTGGGCACCCTGTATGCGCGTGAAATCGGGATGAAAACGCTTAGCGGGTCAGAGGGCGCCTTCTGCAGCAGCGGCCCGAGCCAAAGGGTGCCAGGGGACACCAGCAGAGTGTAGCCATCCGGTTGCGCCTTGGACGCGATATCTCCCGGAATAAGACCTGACGAACCCCGATTGTCTACGATTATCGGCTGCTCCAAGTCACCTGAGATTCCCTGCGCAATCAAACGTGCCACCCAATCGGGGCCACCCCCGGGCTCACCCGTGACTATTCGTATCGGTCGAATCGGGTAGCTCTGCGCGGACATTGCCTGCATGCTGAGTATCAGGGGGGCGATGGAAACAACCGATCCTGAATAGTGCGCGTGTAACACGTTGTTTTTTCATTGAAAGAGTTTTAAGACTGCTTGTAGCGCCTATGCGTGCAGCGATCTTTGGCAGCGTTTACGTCGTGCCGCCGCACACGCTGATGGCCTGGCCGGTGATGAACGCACTTGCGTCGGAGGCGAGAAAAGCAACCATCCCGGCCACTTCTTCCGGGCTGCCCTGCCGTCCGATGGGAATGCGTGCGGAACGCGCTGCAAGCCCTGCCGCCAGATCGCCCGACTCCCGTCGTGCCGAGCTCAGTGCCCGTGCCGTCAGTATCGGACCCGGGCAGATGGCATTGACCGTAATGCCGTATGGGGCAAGTTCGACCCCAAGCGCACGAGTGAACCCTGCCACTGCTGCTTTGGAGGCGGAATACGCGGTCATGTGTTTGCGGCCAACCTTGGCAACCGCTGAAGACATGCTGATGATCCGTCCCCATCCCTGTTTGCGCATCGGTGTCACCGCGCTCCGCGACATCAGAAACATGCCCCGGGCATTGATTGCCATCACCTGATCCCATGCTTCCACCGGGACACTTTCAATATTGGACCGATCCCGGCCATGAGGCGCGCCGGCATTGTTGACGAGTATGTCCAGGCGGCCATAGCGACTCAGGACTTCCTCTACCATTCGCGCAGCATCCGCTTCAGCCGACACGTCGCCCTGCACCCACGAAGCCGCGCCACCATCCGAGACGATAGTTTCCACGAGGGTCTCCAGCCCTTTCCAGGACTGGTCCATGTCGGCATGCTCATCATGGGCGTTGGCAACGCCCCGCATCTCGACATCGGACACGACTACGGTTGTGCCAGCGGCGGCCAGCGCTCGCGCCGAAGCAGCGCCTATGCCTATCAATTTCCCGCAACCTGTTATCAACGCAACTCGTCCGGATGGTTTCATAGATGCCTTTTCATGGATATGTGCCGAGTATCGTTCAATCCCGATTGCTTTCGGGAGTTCATTGTCCGAGGTTCAACTCTTTAACGAGCCTCGCCGTCTTGTCAAACTCCTTGGCGATAATTTCCCTGAACGCTGCCGGCGATACATGGGCCGTTTCACCGCCGCCCGCCAGGAATTTATCCTGGACTATCGACAACTTGAGGATTTGGGAAATTTCCCGGTCAAGCGCGGAGACAATCGCCGATGGTGTGCCTGCTGTTCCGAGAAAACCGGTCCAGCCTATTGATTCAAAACCGGACAAGCCGGATTCCGAAACCGTCGCGACATCGGGCAGCAGTGGTGTGCGTTTCAGACTTGTGACTGCGAGCATCTTGATCCGCCCGCTTTTTGCATGCGGGCTGACGCTCAGTGTCGTGCCGAAAAGCAGTTGAATATGGCCGCCCAGCAGGGCGATCATTCCCGGACCCGTGCCGTTGAACGATACATGTTCCATGCTGACGCCGGCCATGGATTTGAAAAGCTCCATTGTCAAATGGCCATCGGCCCCGACCCCTGCGGAAGCGTAGCTGAGCGCATTCGGCTTGCTCTTCGCGTATCCGATCAGTTCTTTGACGGAATTGGACGGCAGGGATGCGGTGGTCACGAGTACGTAGGGCTGGGCGCTTATCATGGAGATCGGCACGAGATCGCGGCGTGTATCGTAGGCAACCTTGTTGATCAGCGCGACCGCGATAATTGCGCTCTTGGGCGTCATCAGCAGCGTATAGCCGTCGGGATTTGCTTTGGCAACCACGTCGACCGCGATCGCGCCGCTGGCCCCGGTGCGATTGTCAATAACAACCGGAATTCCCCAGCGTTCGCTGAGACTGGTTCCGATGAGGCGTGCGGCAAAGTCGGTGCCGCCGCCAGCCGCGCTGGCCACGACTATCCGTATCGCTTTCCTGGGGTAGTTGTCGGGAAGCGCCGGTTTTTGCTGTGCGTAGGCAATGGCGGACGCGCCGATGACAAAAAGGAGTCCCGCGCTTCCAGACGCAATGAAAACGTTCCTCACGCGGGTGCCTCCTGCAGTTCTGTCCGGGCAATTCAAAATGCCCCCGTCACGGACTTCGAAGGCACCGTAATCATCATATCATTGTTGACTATTCTGCTTTGATGCCCGCGTCCTTGATGAGCCTGGCCATGTTTTTCATATCCGTCGCGATGAACGACGCGAACTTCGCCGGTGTGCTGCCTACGACTTCCACGCCGCTGCTAAACAGCTTGTCCCTTACCTCCGGGCTCTGGAGTATGCGCACGATGTCCTGATTCAGGCGGTTAACGATAGCGGCAGGTGTTTTGGCTGGCGCAAAAATGCCGTAAACAGAGCCGGCTTCATATCCGGGCAGCCCCGAAGCGGCGATCGTGGGCAGCCCAGGCGCCAGTGCGGAAGGTTCGGCACTGGTAACGGCGAGCGCCCTCAATCGCTGCGACTTGATGTGCGGTGCGACAGAACTTGCGCTGGCGAACATCATCTGCACCTGGTTGCCTACGACTGCGGTGAGTGCCGGACCTGCCCCTTTATAGGGAATTCTCACGATGTTGACGCCGCTCATGGCCTTGAACAGCTCCGCGGCGATATGGGTGGGCGTGCCTGCAGAACTGGACCCATAGTTCAGTTCGCCGGGCCGCGACTTGGCAAGTGCAATGAGTTGGGCCACGGAGTTGGCCTGTAGCGACGGGTGCACGACAAGAATATTTGGCAGGTTCGTGGCCAGCGTAACGGGGGCAAAATCCCGCACCGGATCGTAAGGCACGTCGTTGCGCATGAAGGGCAGTGTCCAGTGGGAGCTGCCGTTGAGCAGCAGCGTATGGCCATCAGGTGTCGCTCTGGAAACGATCTCGCCGGTGATGACGCCGCTGGGCCTGTTGTCTACGATTAACTGCTGGCCCAGACTGGCGGTAAGTCCTGGCGCAAGGACGCGGGCCAGGATATCGAGGCCCCCGCCCGGTTCAGCAACAACAATGCGGACTGGTCTGCCTGGAAAGTTCTGAGCGCTGGCGAGGCTGGCGGACATTACCGTCATTGCGACCAGACCTGTTCGTCCGGCGAAGAGCGCTATGCGCATGATTGCTCCCTGAAAATTGTGTCGGGTTTCGCTGCGGTCTCCAGTCCGGCTTCAACTGATGATGACTTCGTCCCCATCAACCGAAAACTTGTGATCGAATCCGTCCGAATTCCATTCCATGTAACGCACGACATCATCAAAACCTTGACTCCCCTGATGCTGCACTTGCGCGCGATATCGCGTGTCTATGATCATCGGCAGGAAGGATACGCGCTTGACGCCGTTCTTGGTTAACGTTGCCTTGGCGAGCAGTGCCATTTTCGAATCCTTGCCATACGGCATCAGCGGATAGGCGGGATCCAGATCGGAGTGGTTGCGCATGGCGCCGTGTTTCCATGGCGCTTCGTCCCACGCGGCATTGCGTCCTCGCGAGTTGGTCATGCACAGGGTCCCCAGGCAATAGAATATGGCCTTGCCTTTATAGACTTCGATTGCTTTCGGTACGTGGGGATGATGGCCGAGTATCATGTCGGCACCGGCATCGATGCATGCGTGCGCCGCCGCGACCTGATAGTCGGCGATGACGCGCGGTACCCAGTCCACGCCCCAATGGAACGCCACGATGACAACATCGACTTTCCCGCGCAGGGCCGTGACGTCTTCAACGATCATCCTGATATCGCGTTCGTCCGGCTCGGTGCGCACGCGCGTAGGGGCGTGCGGTCCCCGTGGTTCGTAGCAGGTTTTCACGCGCAGCGGCGCGATCCCGATCTTGCCGGGGCCCGCGATTCCCCCTTCCGGAAGAACGGAGCAGTAGCCCAGGAATCCGACCTTGACGCCTTTACGTTCGACGATGGCCGGCAGGCGCGCTTCGTCTAGGTCTTTGCCGGCACCGGTTGGAATGATCCCTTTCTCCAGCAGCAGCGCGCGAGTGTCTATCAGGGGATTTGGGCCGTAGTCGTACATGTGGTTATTGGCGATGGTCATGGCATCGTAACCGCAGTCGGTAAAGATTTTCGCCATCGCGGGCGGCTGGCAGCCGTGTATCGACAATCCTTCGCCGGACATTCGTGTCGAATACTGCCGTTCGCAATTGCCGAAGCGCAGATCGACCGACGCAAGCGTGGGGCGCACGAGTTCCGTGTAGCTTTCAATGGAAAATCCGTCGGCGGCGCCGTTGGTCGGGCCGCAGTCGCCAGTGCCTATGAAGGAAATTTCGCCAACATTCGCCATCTCATGCTCCTTTGTGTGTGTCATCGGATTGTATCAAGGGCGTAACCTGAGTGACTCGCAAGAAAATCCAAGCGGACTGGCCTAGGCAAAACGCTATCTGGATCGCGGATGACACAAAAGTCACCCATGGCATAATCATCGACTTAATTCAGCATTTTCGCACTCAAATGATTTCATACGCATCCACTCTGGGATTTGTCGCTGCCGTCCTCACCACTGTCGCCTTCGTGCCACAGGTTGTCCGGATCTGGCGCAGTCGATCCGCGAGAGACATTTCCCTGAGCATGTATGCGCTATTCACGTTGGGTGTACTGCTGTGGTTGATTTATGGCATCCTCATCGTTTCGTGGCCGGTCATCATAGGCAACGGCATCACGCTGGTGCTGGCGTTGAGCGTGCTGGTGATGAAAGTCAAATTTGGTTAGCGTTGCGGGGGGCATGGTGTCGACATCGGAATTCGCCAGGCGGCTGCTGACAGGTATCGTATGCGCGCCTTGCGGACTATTGTGGGCACAAGGCACTGTCACGGGCACGGCGTCTAGCTATCCGGATAGACCAATACGCATAGTCACCGCGGAAGCGGGGGGCGGCAATGACTTTGCGGCACGGCAAATTGCACAGGGTCTTGCAGCGACAGTAGGTCAACCGGTGATCGTCGAAAACCGGTCTTTCATACAGGCGGTGGAAATCGCTGCCCGGGCACAGCCTAACGGGTACACGTTGTTCTATTACGGCAGCACGTTCTGGATGGCGCCATTGCTGGGCAAGGTATCGTACGATCCACAGAAGGACTTTTCGCCGATAGTATTGACAGCAAATTCTTCCAACGTGCTTGCGGTACACCCATCGGTGCAGGCGCGGACGGTCAAGGAGTTGATTGCGCTGGCCAAGGCGAAGCCCGGCGAACTGAACTATGCATCCGGTCCGACCGGGAATGCCAATCACCTCGCGGCGGAACTGTTCAACTACATGGCCGGTGTCAACATAGTGCGCGTGGCCTATAAAGGCACGCCGCAGGCAGTCAATGACGTCATTGCCGGGCACGTGCAGATCACATTCAACAATGCCGCAGGTTCGGTGCCTCACGTGAAGTCAGGCAGACTCAGGGGGCTGGCGGTTACCGGTGTTGAACGCTCGGCGTTGCTGCCAGATCTGCCCACTGTCGCGGCGTCCGGATTGCCCGGCTACGAGTCCGGGACCATTTCGGGCATGTGGACACCGGCCGGAACGCCCGCTCCCGTCGTCGATCGTCTTTATCGGGAAACGGTGCGCATACTGGCTAGGCCTGATGTGAAGGAGAGATTCTTCAACACCGGCATAGAAGCCACCGGGAAGCCGCCTGCTGATCTCGCCGTGGCGATGAAAACCGATATGGCGCGCATGGAAAAGCTGATCAAGGCGCTCGGTATTCGAGTTGAATAACCTGTATGCATTTACCACGACTGGTTTCAATTTCAAATTCGCTGAGCATACTGACTCTGGTGGCGGAAATGGCATACTGTCAGTCGTCTGCGATGAGTTCCGAGAATGACTATCCGTATAGACCGATACGCATACTCGCCTCAGAGCCGGGCGGTAATACAGATGTTGTGGCACGTGCGATTGCACCGGGGCTGGCGAGTCTATTCAGTCAGAATATGGTGGTAGAGAACCGGCCGGCGATACTCGCCGGCGCTACTGCGTCCAGAGCCACGCCCGATGGCTATACGCTGTTGTTGGGCAGCAGCACCTTGTGGATAGCACCATTGCTGCAGGAAGTGCCCTACGTTTTTCATCGTGCCTTCGAAACGATCACGCTGGCCGCAAATTCTCCCAACATTGTAGTGATGCACGCATCATCATCCATCAAATCGGTGAAGGAACTGATAGAAGTTGCAAAGCTGAAACCCGGCGCGCTCAATTATGCGTCGGCCTCGATAGGTTCCGCGAGTCATCTGGGCGCGGAACTCTTCAAGTACATGGCTGGCGTCAATATCGTGCATGTGCCTTACAAGGGGGCGGGACCGGCACTCAGCGCACTGGTTGCTGCGCAGGTGGATGTTTCGTTTGGCAGCGCCGGGTCGACCTATCCCCATGTCAAGTCGGGCAGGGTGCGCGCCCTGGCTGTCACCAGTTCGCAACCCACCGCGCTGGCACCGGGACTGCCCACCGTCGCGTCGGCCGGACTGCCCGGCTACGAGTCGCTGGCGCTATTGGGTATGTTCGCACCGGCAAAGACGGCGGCGTCTATCATTAGTCGTGTAAATCGGGAGGTCATACGCGCCCTCAACGATGCGGACGTAAAAGACCGGCTCTTCAAGATGGGGCTGGATACCATGAACAGTACGCCGGTAGAGGCCGCGAACAAGATCAAGTTCGATACCGCCCGGCTGGGCAGCATGATCAAGGCTGCGGGCATGCGCCTCGATTAGTCACGCTTGAGCTTACTTTCCGGTCAGCGCAGCCCGCCTTCCTTGATGACTTTCCCCCATTTCGACAGATACGAGGTTCTCATTGCCGTCAGTTGCTCCGACGTGCTGCCGACCACCTCATAACCGGCAGTCAGGAACCTCTCCCTGATCGCGGGCGTCTGTATGACGCGCACGATCTCCCTGTTCAGCGTATTGTTAAAGGACGCGGGTAGGCGCGCCGGGGCAAATATAGCCTGAATCGCGGTTGACTCGTATCC
>CANJQI010000068.1 GCA_947476215.1 Betaproteobacteria bacterium | reverse complement strand
TTGTCTATGAAGCCGACAGCCTTGCCAGTCAAGCCCCCCAGCGCATGCCACAACTTTTCCGACTCGCGTTCACACGGGGCGGTGGGGTCATACAGCAGTACGGATCCTGTCATGGTTGATACCTTTCATTTGAATTTCATGTAGGGCGGACGAAACGCTGACCATCGCAGTAGAGCACCCAGACCATTATTCAATCCGCATCCCGGACTCCTTGACGATTTTTTTCCAGCGCGGAATTTCAGAAGCGATGATCTGTCGGAACTCTTCGGGCGGTCCGCCTACGCCTTCACCGCCGTTCTCGACCAGCTTGCGCGCGATCTCGGGCGCCCTGACCGCGCGAGTAATTTCGATGCTGAGTCGATTGATAATCGACCCCGTCGTGCCGGCCGGCGCCAGCCATCCCAGCCACGTATTGACATCATAACCCGGCACACCAGACTCGCCTATGGTCGGCATCTCGGGCAGCGCCGTGGCACGCGCCGCACTGGTAATCGCCAGCGCCCGCAGTTTGCCTGCTTTGACCTGGGAGAGGTTGGCCACGACATTGCCAAATAGCATCTGGATCTGCCCCGCGATACCATCCACCGTGACCTGTCCGATATCCTTGTACGGAACAATATTCAGTTTGATACCTGCCGCCGACGCAAAATAAGCGGCAGCGAGGTGCGTAAAGCTGCCGCTGGAACCCACACCTGCATCGAGGGCTCCGGGTTTGGAGCGTGCAAGCGCAACTAATGTCTTGACCGTATACGCGGGCGTCGCCGGATTCACCAACAACAAAAATGGCGAGCGCGCGGCCAGTGACACAGGCGCAAAATCCTTCACCGGGTCGTACGGGACGTTACTCATCAGCGCCGGGCTGTATGTCAACGTAGGGGCCGCTGCAAGCAGAACGTAACCATCCGGCGCACTCTTGGCAACGTACGCGTAGCCTATAGTGCTGCCGCCGCCCGCTCGGTTTTCGATGATGAACGGGGGTTTGAACGATTCTCCCAGCTTCTGCGCAATGATGCGCGCCTGAACATCGCTGCCGCCGCCGGGGGCCGATGCAACCACCACGCGCACGGATTTTGTCGGATAGTCGCCATCGACTTGGGCGCTGACTACGCCGGTGAACAAAATGCCGACTGCTGCCGACAGGGCCGCTAGCTGCATACGTGTGCCTCGCATCAGGTGATAACAAATTCGGGGGGTATGTCCGTGACGTTCTTGATTTCTTGCAGATTCCGGAGACTCTCCAGAATCTTTCCGGTACGCTTACTGCCCAGGATGTCTTCGGTGAGACTACGGAATTTTTCTTCTATGGGGGAGTCCTTCTGCTGAATGGAGATGTCGTCCACGTCGCCACCCGCCTGTGCCACTATCTGCTCACCATTGCCCATGCGAACGGTAATCCGCGTGTGATGCTCGCGCGCAAGCCTGTCGTATCCTCTCAAGGCATCGACATCCCTGACCGTTACGCGATCAAATGCCTTCGTGAATTCGGCATTTTCGACCACATCGATCTTGGCCAGCAACGCTCGCAATCGGGGATCCCAAATCTGCGTATCGGTGTAGGAGCTCAGATTGACGGTCCCGTTCAGCAAAACCGCGGCAACAACATAGGGCAGACTGTTATCCGCCGACTCCCTCGTGCGCGGATCCCAGCACCACTCGTGCGCGCGAGATCCCACCAGGTCGCGTGCCCGCTTGTAAACCTCCACCGTGACCTGCCGCACGTCTTCTACGTTGCCGATTTTCAGCGCCAGCTTTTCAGCGGCAAAAATGGACGAATGCGTTTCACCCATGGCGGCGCGGTGTCGAATCCGGGTGTCGAGTATTTTGTAACGTACGCCGTTCCCGCCCATTTCTCCCAACGATACCCGCTCCCGGGCCACGTGATCGCACCAACCCGCTTTTCCCTCGAACGGCAGGTGCGGGCCTTTCATGCCGGCACGCGCCAGCAGCGCGGCGAACACCCCTGCCCTGCCCGCGAGTCCGGTCACCGCGACTTTGAAGGTGGTTTTTTGTTCAAGCCGGGACTGCGTCAATATATTATTGGGCACCACGGCCATGGCGATGCAATGGGCGTATTGCTCATAAGACAACTTGAGCAATTTTCCCGCGCCCGCGGCTGTGCTCAGACAGCACAAATTGGTGTGGTCAAATGCCGGGTTGTGTAATAGTGCGGCGAAGCGCAGGTATATCTCATACGCCAGCACAATACTCGTAATCAACTCACGGCCGGTGCATTGCACGTGTTCGGCTACCGCCAGCAAGGGCGTAATCACGTCGCTGGGGTGACCGTGATAGCTGCCGGGCCAGTGATTGACGTCCGTAAACTCGGTGTAGCGCATGGTGGTTGCATTCACCATGGCAGCCATGTCCGGTGTCGTTTTCATGCGCGTACCAAGAACCGTGGCTCCCGCTGGGTGCGGCATCGTCGCGGCCAGATTGCGCAACCTGCGCCCGGGTTCTCCGGAAAATCCGGCCACCAGCACACCCAGGGTGTCAAGCACACGCAAATTGACCGCGTGTACCGCCTCGGGTGTCAATGCGCTGAAGCGCAAGTTCTCCGCATACTCTGTCATGCGGCGCTGGATGCCGTCGACAGCCTTGCCCCCGCCCGCGCTATCCACCGCACTCAACGCATCATCCCCTGGACAAACTTATATATTTGCTTTTGCATGACTTTTTATCGAGAGTCATGAGGCGATTACTAGTAAAACATGTGCTCGCCGCCGTTTACATGGATCACCTGGCCGCTGATAAAAGATCCGCTTTCGCCCGCCAGGTATAGGCACGCCCCAGCAACGTCGTCGATCTTGGCAACCCTGCCCAGCGGTATGCCCAGTACCCGTTTATGCGCCCAATTCTTCGGGTACTGTGTCCAGTCGCGTAGCGTATCCGTCGGTCCCGGTGACACGGTGTTCGCGGTGATGCCGAGGGCGCCAAATTCGGTGGTCAGGGCCTTGCTGAAACCGTGGATGGCTGCCTTGGATGAAATCGCATGCGCCCGGTAGTTCTGATGACCTGCAAAACCGTCCTCACCGGCGAGATGTATGATGCGCCCCGACTTGCGTTTCAGCATGCCGGGCAGCGCAGCGCGGGCGAGATAGAAAGCCGAGTACAGATTCACGGACAGGACGCGATGCCAGTCGGCATCGGACATCTCCAGCAATGGCTGTTTGGGTCGAAGTGCGGCGTTGGATATGATGATATCCACTTGTCCGAAAGTCTTCTCGGCGACTTTCACCATGCGCTGTACAGCCTTGGAGTTGGCGATATCAGCCAGGACGTATGTTGCATTTCCGCCCTCAGCCCGTATCTCCGCCACCACTGCCTCCAGCGCCGCCTTGTCCTTGTGGCCGTTGACGACGACGTTGACGCCGGCCCGTGCGAACATGAGTGCGATGCCCCTGCCGATGTTGCGACCGGATCCGGTGATGATGGCTGTCTTGCCACGTAACGACTGCGTGACTGATGCTTTTGCTCTTTTTCCTGCCATGTGAACTCCTCGATTAATGATAGTGAAATCCGCAGGTGCGACGCCGGAAATGCCGCCATCCCGTCCGCGGCCTTGTTACTTACCTGACCCATAGCGATGTTTCATGCGCGAACGACAGGCTCGCCTGCTGCATTGCGCCCGGCGATGCGGCCGACTGCCATCGCCTCGGTCACATTGCCGGCCCCCGGGTAATTGCGATGCCACAAGGATCCGAGCTCGCCCGCGCTATACAGGCGCTTGATCGGCGATCCCCGGTAATCGAGCACCTGCGCCCTGGCATTCCGCTTAGGCCCGCCCTGTGTATTGAACAGGCACGGCCACGTTTCAATTGCGTAGTACGGTGGGCGCCCCAAGGGCACCAACATACCGGGCGCACGACCGAAGTCCGCATCGTAGCCACCCACGCACTGCAGGTTGTAGTGTGCAATCGAGGCCTGGAGGTAATCCGGCCGCACATCGATGCGTGCCGCAAGATCGGCGACGGTCTGTGCGGCCTGTATCCATCCCTTCTTGATTTCGACACTGTTATCAGCACTCCACTGATAAAAGTCGCTGATTTTTCCATGCCCGGTTGCCGCCACCGGCCCGCGCATGCGCGTATCTTCGTCAAAAATCACATAACAGGGAATTCTGGTTCTGCGCAGGGTTCTCGTGTCTATATACGAAGTCGGGGACCACATCAGGTGCGCATCGGTGCCCGTTTCGTCCATGAATCGGCGGCCCGTTTGGTCGACGTATACATACCCCGCGGAGGGCATCGATTGCCGTATGCCGCATGGAAATTCCGGAAATTTGTATCCCAACGTGCCAGCAACGCCATTCATGTGCCAAAGGTCGGCGCCAATCTCTCCGGCCAGACGTATTCCGTCGCCTGTGTTGCCGGGATTGCACAAACCGAAATACCTTTGGCCGAGGAAATTCAGGTGCATAGCCGTGTCGTATTCGAATCCGCCGCACGTCAAAATAACGGCGCGCCGGGCGCGTATGCGCAGTTCCTCGCCATCCACTGCGGCGACCACGCCTACGACGCCGTCGGATTTGTCGGGCAGGAGTTCCGTCACAGGAGCGGAATACTGAACGTCGATCCGCGACTTTGCCACATTGCGCTCCAACACGCCCCACAAATCTATGCCTCCGGCGTGACCAGTACCCTTGATGCGCGTTCGGGTTCCTATGCCGTCGGCGCCGCGCGTACCCGGAAATGCAACTACTATACTGCTGGGGAAGCTTGCCGGTGGCGTGTCTATGTGTATGACCTCGCCGCCAAGGCCGGTCAGCCATTGCGTATTGTGTTCCGCTTCCCTGATAAAAGTTTCTATCACGTCACGCTCCGTGGCGCCATCGCACAGCGCCTCGATGTAGTCAGCAGCCTTGGTCGCGTCGCGATAGGTTCTCAGCGTGCCGCCCGAATACTTGGTATTTCCTCCGCCTTCAGGATTTTTTTCAAGAATCAGGACCTGCGCGCCGGCTTGCGCCGCCGTTAGCGCCGCCGCCGCCCCGGCACCTCCATAGCCCACGACTATGACATCCGTCTCACGCTGCCACATGGTCGGTACTTCCTTCGGTCAAAACGAACCGCAAGATCGCGGCGCCCAAGGGCAACTCGGTGAGTGATATGGAAAGGGCCATGTGCTAGTGTTCCCTGATGACGTAAGAGTTGGTCTGAAGCGGCAAGTTTACTATCAGATTGTCTGCCCCATCCAAATGCGTGCCAAATTGCCAGGCATGCCAGAGTGACAGCCGGCTGTGTATCCGCACGAAACGCCGTAACGGGGAGCAGATAGCCCCTCCGCTAGATGCCGATGTATCATCGACCCGCGCCGTACGACATCTGAACGACGCCGGGCCAGCTGCCTATGCGCTACGCCGCCCGGCCATCCATGTAAAGGAGTGCTGAAATATCCGGCTTGCATGCATTGCACAAGATACTGATGGCGCACGCCCATCCTCGCTCGTCGAGCGTTACGCCAGGAGAATTTCTCGAAGTTGAACCGCACGTTTTTGCATTCCAGATGGGCGCCAATCCGGAAGAAGCCGATAAACTTGAGGCCAGTCGCGCCCGGTGAAGTCGCAATATCAAGCAACACGCGAAATTTCGAAGGGCGCATGGGCCCTAAAGCGCAGGTTTACCTCGGTTCAGTGCCCTCCGTTACCGAGTTTCCTGCGTGACATGGTGGCATGCGGCGGTGAAATGCCTTACATCAAGGCACGACTGCAACGCGCGGCGCGCGCGGCACAAGCCTAGCGTAAGCCGAGGTCCACCTCAAGGCATACGTATCTACACATCTTCGGCACACGGCGCCTTCCCCCATTGCGGGGGTAGGTTGGGTTGGGGGGTAGAGGTATGGCTCACACCCACAGGACAACTTTCACCCCCATCCCCGCCCCAATCAAGTGGGTAGGGGTTCCTTGAGACGTGTGGATAAATAAGCAGCCACCACGGCGTAGATTCAGTCGAGCGGCGGTATCTTCAGTTTTCTGGCCAGATCTTTCCAGACCTGTATTTCGCTCCGGTACCAATGATTGACTTCGGCGACGGTCTTGGGCGTGGGATTGGCGCCCAGCTTATTCAGTTGTTCCTTGACTTCCGGCAGCGCCAGTATGGTGTTAATGGTGCTATTTAATCTCTGTACGATGTCCGGCGGTACCTTGCTGTTGAGGTAAACGCCCACCACCGTGCCCACCTTGAAGCTCGGCAGCCCTGCTTCCGTTGTGGTGGGCACGTCCGGAAACGACGGCAGCCGCTTTTCGCCCGCGACCGCAAGAATACGCACCCGCCCGGACGGGATATACGCCATGAATCCTGAAGTGTCGGTGATGGCGAAATC
Organism: Betaproteobacteria bacterium; assembly: GCA_947476215.1. GTDB lineage: Bacteria > Pseudomonadota > Gammaproteobacteria > Burkholderiales > SG8-41 > PALSA-1004. The sequence continues at coordinate 21,905 of CANJQI010000068.1, read as the reverse complement.
CGTTTCTCCGGTCGCAACCGCAAGTGATGCCGCACCCGTGCCGTTATACGGGATGATCTCGGCTTTCACGTTGGCATGTATCTTGAAGAGTTCAACCGCCATGCCGGTACCCACGCCGCCCGAACTGGCGTTCAGTTTGCCTGGAGACTTGCGTGCCAGTGCGATGAATTCGCTGACGCTCTTTACCGGTATGCTGCGATTGACGACAATTGCGTAGGGAGATTCGGCCACCGCCGCGGCCGGCATGATGTCAGTAATCGGGTCATATCCCAAATTTCGGTAGAGCGCCGGGTTTTGTGTCGCCCCGGTCGCGACAAAGAGGATGGTATAGCCATCCGGAGCCGATTTTGCGGTTGCGACCAAACCTATGTTCCCCCCCGCTCCCGGCCTGTTCTCTACCACGACTGGCTGACCAAGCGCCTTGCTTAGGTAAGGTGAAATCAAACGTGCCGTAATATCGTTCGTGCCACCCGTGGCGAAAGGAACGATGGCGCGTATGAGCCGCTCGGGATAATCCGCACGCACGTCCCCTGAGTTAAACCCCAAGCTCCAAAATGCGATTCCGGTGGCGAACGCGAAACGCACGTTACGTATGATGGCGGGTTGTCGTTTGATCATTTTGAACTTCCTTCTTCGCTACCAACTCTCTACTGTCATTTGTCGGATGACACGATAAACTGTCTCGCTAGACACTCAATGTCACGTTTCATTCAAGTTTAACGCCGGTCGTCTTAACGACCTTGCTCCAGCGCGCAAGCTCACTGCGCAGATAAGCGCCGTATTCCTCCGGAGAGGAACTACTTGCCGTGGCACTTTCCTGTTCCAGCCGCTGCTTCATGTCGACATCCTGCAAAGCTTTCACGATTTCGGCATTCAGCCGCCTGATTATCGTGGCGGGCGTCCTGGCCGGTGCCATGACACCGTTCCAGGTGCTGATTTCAAATCCCGGCATCACGGATTCGGCGAGCGTCGGCACGTCGGAAAGCAGCGGCGAACGTGTGAGGCCTGTCATCGCGATGACCTTGATACGCTTGTCCTTGGCCAAGGGCAACACCGCGGGCATGCTTTGCAAAGAAAACTCTATTCGTCCGCCGACCACATCATTCATCGCCGGCACCCCGCCTTTATAGGGAACGTGCACGGCGCTCAGGCCGTTTGCCAGCAGAAAAAGCAATGGTCCCAGGTGGGTGGTGCTGCCCGTACCCCCGGAACCATAGCTAGTTTTGTCAGGATTTGTTTTGATATGCGAGATGAACTCGGCGGGTGTGTTTACCGGCATAGAAGGATGCGTCACGCATCAGGTAGGGTACCGAGGATATCATCGCCGTAGGTATCAAATCCTTCATCAGATCATAACCAAGCTTTTCGCCGAATGCGACGCTCAGAACCACGGCGGGTGTATTGACCAGCACGGTATAACCGTCCGGCCGTGCACCTGCAACCACCTCCGCAGCTATGTTGCCACTGGCCCCCGGTTTGTTGTCGACAAAAATGTTAACGCTAAGCTGTTTCGTCAGTTTTTGCGCAAGCAAACGGCTCACCACATCGACGGTGCCGCCCGGCGGAAAACCGACAACCATGCGCAGCGGCGATGAAGGATAGCCTTCCTGCGCGGCTGCGACCGGCGCAAGTGCAGAAAATGTTGCAACGATGCCCCACAAACAAGCAGTCCTCCTGTTCAGAATTCCTGCAATGCACGCATTAGGAGGCTGGCGATACCCTATGGTGGATTTCATTCAGCGACTCTCTCTGATGTTATAGACGTTCGCGCAATTTACAGGGTGACGGGATTGTTGCGCAACTACTCGGCGCGTATACCTGCATCTTTGATCAATTTGCTCCACTTGGCGATTTCGGAGCGTATGGTACTGGCGAGTTCTTCGGGCGAGCTCCCCACCGGCTCCGAGCCTCCCGCGAGAAATTTCTTTCTGAGGTCCGGTTGAGCGATCAGACGCACGATTTCTTGATTGAGACGCGCGATGATGGCGTCCGGCGTCCGGGCGGGAGCGAACAACCCGTACGCGGAACCGGATTCGTATCCCGGCAGGCCGGTGGCAGCGGCGGTCGGCAACTCCGGCAGCAACGCTGACGGCTTGGCGCTCGTGACCGCCATGCCTCTCACTCGTCCTGACTTTATGTGCGCCGCGACCGCGCCTACGGTGCCAAACGACATGTGAACCTGGCCGCCCAGAAGGTCGTTCATGGCGAGTCCTATGCCCTTATAGGAAATGCGCACGATGTTCACGCCCGCCATCGCCTTGAACAACTCCCCGGCTAGATGATTGGAAGAACCCGTCGCACCCGACGCATAATCCAGTTCGCCCGGCCGCGCCTTGGCCAAGGCAATGAGATCCTTAACGGTTTTTGCCGGTAATGAGGGATGCACGACCAGCACATTGGGCTCGCTGGTGATCAGGGAGATCGGTGCAAAATCCTTGATGACATCAAACGGCGTACTTTGCAACAACGGTCCTACCCATAGCGTTCCGCTCTGCAGCAACAGCATGTGTCCATCGGGGGGGGCTTTTACCACGGTCAGACCGGCGATAATGCCGCCACGATTGTCCACTATCATCTGCTGTCCCAGCGGGCCCGACATGCCCTGCGCGAGTAGACGTGCGGCGATATCGCCGCCGCTACCCGCACCCGACGCAACGATCCGAATCGGACGATTAGGATAGTCCTGACTCTGGGCTGCGACTTCCCCATGCGCCATCAAGGTTGCGAGCAGTCCGATTACCGTACGATGTGCGTAGCTCATATACTCTCCATAGCATCTATTGGTTGCCCCGGTACTCCGCAAACTCCGGCAGCGTCTTTTGAAGCGCAGCGCGGCATGACGAAGATCTTTCGCGGCTTTCATGGACGTTGTCAGCATTGCACGAGCGGCCTACAATCTGCGACGCGTTCACGCTGTCCCTTTATTCTCCCATTGGACTCATCAAATGGCACTCGTCAATTCCTACCTCAAGCCGGCAGGTATGTTATGCGCATTGTTATGCGGTGCCGCGGCGCAAGCCCAAAGCGTGACAGAACCCGCTTACCCGCGCAAGCCGATCAGACTGGTGCTGCCGTTTCCGCCCGGGGGCGGGACCGACGCCATGGCGCGTATCATCGCGGCCAAGCTCGGCGAAGTACTCGGCCAACAGATGGTGATCGAGAATCGTGCCGGCGCTGCAGGCAATCTGGCCGCCGAATTCGTCGCAAAGTCACCGCCCGATGGCTATACGTTGTTCATGGGCTTTTCGTCGGTCATGACCGCCAACAAGTCGCTCTATAAGAACATGGCCGTCGATCCGATCAAGGATTTTGCGCCGATCACACAATTGGCGACTTCCCAGTATATCGTCGTCGTGCATCCGTCCGTACCGGCCCGATCGATTGCACAACTGGTCGCGCTCGCCAAGGCCAAGCCCGGCAGCCTAAACTACTCGTCGGCCGGGATCGCAAGTCCGCTGCACCTCGCAGGAGAGTTGTTCAAAGCCCGCGCCGGCGTCAATATTGTGCATATCGCTTACAAGGGGGGTGGACCGGCCGCTACCGCGGTGCTCTCGGGCGAAGCACAACTGACCTACGGCAGTATCGCGGCATCGTTGCAGTACATACAAAGTGGTCGTCTGCGTGCGCTGGCCGTAACGGGACTCAAGCGCGCAACGCTGGCGCCACAGCTGCCGACCATGGATGAATCCGGTTACAAAGGTTTCAACGTTGCGTCGTGGCACAGTCTGGTGGCGCCACCCGGCACACCGCGCGATATCGTCATGCGCCTGCACGATGAGACCATCAAGGTTTTGCGCGTCAGTGACGTCGCCAAATTGATAGATAACATCGGCTATGAACCGACCGGCACCACGCCGGAACAGCTGATGGAGATCATCAAGACTGAATCGGCGGTGTGGGCGCAGGTGATCAGGGATGCAAGGATCACCGCCGATTGATTCGCTGAACACCCCAAGATGCAGATGATGAAACCAGCAACCCTTGCCGCATGGCTGGGCCTCACCCTTGTTGCCGCAACCTGCACGGGCGCGGAAAACTATCCCGCAAAGTCAGTGCGCTTGATTATTCCATTTACGCCCGGCGGTGGTGCAGACACGGTTGCGCGCCTTGTAGGCGCGAAGCTTGAAACGCAATGGAAACAGCAAGTTATTGTCGATAATCGAAGCGGCGCCGGAGGCAATCTCGCAGCCGAACTGACCGCTGCCGCGGCACCGGACGGCTACACCTTGTTCCAGTTTAACGTCGCGAACGCGATTGCGGTAGGCCTCTACCCAAAGCTGGGGTATGACCCGCTCAAGGATTTCACTCCCGTCACGCGCATGGGCAGTTCGCCCTTTGTCATGGTCGTGCATCCCGGCGTCAAAGCCGGCACCGTGCAGGAACTCATAGCGCTCGCAAAATTAAAGTCTGGCAGTGTGACTTTTTCTTCCGGGGGCAGCGGCAGCTCGACTCATCTAGCCGCCGAGCTTTTCAAGTCCATGGCCGGAATCGACATCGTGCATGTACCTTACAAGGGTGGTGCGCCCGCGTTGAATGACGTCATCGCCGGTCAGGTCAACATGATGGTCGTAGTACCGGTTCTGGCTTTGCCACACGTCAAGACCGGCAGATTGCGCGCACTCGCCATGTCCAGCACCCAACGCAGCGCGCTCGCCCCCGAGCTACCCACGATTGCGGAAGCGGGCGTTCCCGGGTACGAGTCATCGACCTGGTATGCAATCGTTGCGCCATCTCGCACGCCTGCGGGTCTGGTCGCAAGGCTCAACGCGGATTTCCGGCGCGCCATGGACGATGCGCAGATTCAGGCACGCCTGCTGGCGGTCGGCATAGAGCTGACCGGAAGCACGCCGGATCAGCTGTCGAAACACATGAAATCCGAAATCGAAAAATGGCGGCACGTGGTAAAGACCTCCGGTGCAAAGGCAGAATGATGGCATCCTCCGAACCGGAAATTGATCCGCAACTCGACCAACCTCATCAAATTTCGAAAACGAAATGAACACCGATCATATGTTCAAGAAAGTTGCTGCTGCCGCAGCTGCTATCGGCGGCCTGATTGCGAACGGTGCAATCTGTCAGCCCTATCCTTCCCGCCCGATTCGGCTGATAGTGCCCTTTGCCGCAGGTGGTCCTACCGATGTAGTGGCGCGCATTATTGCCCAGAAACTGGGCGAGAACATGGCGCAACAAGTGGTGGTGGACAATCGCGCCGGGGCAACCACCATCATAGGCACGGAGATGGGAGCAAAGGCGGCGCCTGACGGCTACACGCTGCTCATGATTGCCGCTTCGCACTCCATCACGCCGAGCCTATATCCAAAACTGCCGTACAACCTAGTCAGAGACTTTGCTCCGGTAACGCTGGCCACCGCCGGTCCGTTCCTAATGGTGATCAATCCGTCAATACGCGCCGACAACGTTGCGGAATTCGTTGCACTTGCAAAAAGCAAGCCGGGTGAATTTACCAGTGGGTCTTCCGGGACCGGATCCACGGCGCACATGGCGCTGGAACTGTTGAATTACATCGCGGGCACGCGCATACGCCACGTGCCGTACAAAGGTGCACCGCAAGGACTGGCGGATCTGCTAGGCGGACAGATATCCATGTATTTTGGTGGGGTACCGGGACTGCTCCCACATGTGAAAGCGGGCAAGCTTAAAGGCCTTGCCGTAAGTACGCGCACGCGCTCCATGGCCGCACCCAATATACCCACCATAGCCGAGGCCGGCATTTCCGGTTACGAAGTCAGTGGCTGGTACGGCATCGTCGCGCCGGCAGGAACGTCCAAGAGCATAATCACGCGCCTGAATGCAGCGATCGTCGCTTTGTTGCAAACGCAGGACATAAAGGAAAAGATGGCGGCCAATGGTGCTGAGTCGGTAGCCAGCACACCCGAGGAATTCCGCGTCTATGTTGCGGCCGAGATTTCCAAGTGGGAAAAGGTCATCAAAGCGTCCGGAATCAAAGTTGAATGACAAAAAACCCTGCCTGAGCAGGGTTTTTTGTCCACGACCAGTTGAAACAGGCCTATGGTCAGCTTGCCGGTTTAGCCGCAGGCTTGGCTTCGGGCTTGGCGTCCGGTTTCGCGTCCGGCTTGGGTTTGGGCGGCGGCTTCATCCATACGCCTACGACTTCAACCGTGACGCGGCGGTTCGGCGACAGGCAATTGACCAGTTCTTTGCGCGACATCTTTGCGGTGCAAAACTTGGTTACCGGAATAGGCGTAGCGGACCCCTTCCCTTCCCAAAATATGAGCTTCTGATCTATGCCCTTGCTGACGACGTAGTCCTTGATCACCAGTGCGCGTTTTTCGGACAGTGTCTTGTTGTGCTTCGCGCTGCCCAGTTTGTCGGCATGGCCAGTAATAATCACTGCGCCTATCGTTGAACCCGGCGTCTTCAATGGCGCCATTTCCTTGCTCATGAATTCGTCGAGTTCTTTCTTGTTGTCATCGGTCATCTCCGTCTTGTTGGACGCGATTCCCTGTAACTCTATCTTGAGTTCCATGTTAACGGGCTGGGGTTTGGCAGGCTTTGCCTCGGGTTTCGCCTCGGGTTTCGCTTCGGGCTTCGGCGCGGGTTTGACTTCGGGCTTGGGCGCAGCCGGGGCTGGAGGCGGTTCTTTGGATTGCTCTTTGACAGGTGTACTCGAACACCCGGCCACAAAAAACACAATCGTCAATATCGACAGAATATTTTTCATTTGCTTGCTCCCCAGTATAGAAAAGTTACGGCCTGACGAACCATATAAGCAGAACAACGTGCGCCTTGTCTATATTGCTGCAACTGTACCCGCGCGTCAATATCTGAATTCGGAATTAACGTATCGCCGTGCCCTTGAGTGCCTTGTTCCCGCGGTCCAGTTCTCCCTCATAAACCTGTCCCCCCATGGTTGTGGCGGGCATATGGCATGCCCGGCAGATGCGACTAGGCTCCCCTTGTTGCCCGGCGATGACCGGCAGTCGCACGCCGACCTATGCGGCAAGGGCCTGCTTCCAATGTCCATTCAGTTCGATATGCCGCGTGACCGGGACGCCCTGCCTGTGGCTCTGAACATAGCCCCGGCATTGATTACGCCCCGGATCGCCGGCCACGACGATATTGATCCATTCCGGTTTTACGAATACCCGCACCAGACGGTTGGGGTCATCCGACTCATAGTATTCGGCGGAAATTTTCCCGCCCTTGACGAATTCCTTCAGGCTATAGTAAGGCGATGAGGAGTTGTGGGCATAATTCTCCATTTTGGCCGCTGGTATCCTGACGTTATCGTAGAGGTAGCGGCGTATATCGTCCTTCTTCCAGCCGTTGTCCGCAAATACTCGGGCCAAACTAGGGCTGACGAGTATCAGTGGATACCACTTGGTGTGCCGAACGCCGGTGTATGCCCAGTAGGCAAAAGTTTGCCCTACCACCTCGGCCATGATGCGCGCGTGATTGCTCGCGTCCTTGCCGGCCGAGAAAGTCGGCTGGGTAATCGCTACGCAACTCTGGACGGTGACCACGTTCTGTCCGCGCTTGCCGCCGCGGTCGACACCAAACGTGTCCCATCCCAACTCATGAACCAGGTCCTCATTTTCCGCCATGACCACGTTAAACGTCATGCCTGTCGTTGCCTTGTCCGTCGCACCAGGCGGGATGCGCTGCCCCGCAACATTGCGCATGTACAGCCGCAAAAAACGGCCTATGCTGGTATTGGCCTGCCGTCCGACGCGCATAACGCCGCCGCCGAAATTGAAATCCAGTTTTTTTATGATGGGCCCGCTCAGAATAATCAGTGGCTCCCAACCCGGTGTCGCGCCCGCGTCTTCAAGCAGAAATTCCGGATCAAGTATGGCTTCAACAATCGCGATCAACACCGGCATGTACTCGGGACGGCAGCCCGCCATGATGCCGTTGACCGCAATATTCCAGATCGTGGCTTCACGGCACTCCGGCGGACAAATTCCGAGAACTTCATCCGACGCGCGGTCGGTAAAACGCAGAAACTCCTCCACTTTTGCCATGGTAGGCGGAATGACGGGCAGTCCGTCCGTCCACAATCGTGCGTAGAAATGATCCTGAATCTGCTGTAACGAACCACTGAAAACCACCTCGCGGGGGGCCGGCTCGCTGGCCGAGTGCTTGCCCGGGATCGCGTTTTTACGTTGGCTCCAGCCCGCCAGAATTTTGGGAACCAGTACGTTCGCAACCTTGTCGCGCAACTGTTCGTGGCTGTCGTTCATCGGCGCGCCCGGATACTCAATGATGACCGGGTCGGTGGCGCCCAGGCTCTTGGCAACCGCCTTGGCGAATGGCAGAAATTGGGTCGCGATGATAGCCACTGCCGGAATTCCCGCCTTTTCGGCAGCGATACTGGCCCGCAACACGGCGGGCGTGCAGGTGCCTCAGGCCCCTACCCCAACGATGACGGCATTGCATTCATAGCGACTCAGCATGCCGGGTAGGCCTGCGACATAGTCGCGTTCCATGATGTTGTTGGCGTGACTGTCGCCGGTCTCGTCATAGCTGACGACCTTGACATCGGGAAAGGCCTTGCGCAATTCATCGTTGATGATGGGAAACATCTGGTCGCCACGGTAGACCCAGCCCCAGAACTCACACACCGTTTTTCCATTCAGGGTCGACAATGCCGGCGCAAGGTCTACAGGCGGAGAAACGCATCGACCCAACGGCCATACAACGTCAAATGTCGGCTCTGCCGTAGCCGGAAAGGCTGGTGTCATAGTGTCTTCTCCATAGTGTTTGTCTCAGCGAAAATCGCGATGGTTATGAAGATTATCCAATCTTTTTGCATCACGCGAAAGCAGCACCTTACGGAATCAGCGTCTCGGCGGCGAACGACCGCGCAAACGCCAGTTCGTGTTTACTGCATCTTGATGTCGGCCTGCTTGACGGCCTTGGTCCAACGCTCCAGTTTGCTTTTGAGGAATCCGCCATATTCGGCAGGCGTGCTTCCGCGCGGTTCCGCGCTTTCCTTTGTCAGACAAGCAAGAAAATCCGCCGAACGGATTGCCTGAACGACACCCGCATTCAACTTGTTTACGATAGCGACCGGCGCCAGATCCGCGAGCACGTCGTAGCCCGCCTTCTCGCCCAGTGCACGACTGAATATCGCACCCGCGCTGTTGAACAGCAGCGTATAGCCGTCGGGTTTAGCTCGCGCAACAGACTCGGCTGCAATATTTCCGCTGGCGCCCGATCTGGTCTCCACGATGACGTTTGCGTTCATTTGTGTGGAGAGCTTCTGTGCCACAAGCCGCGCAATGGAATCCGCTGGACCGCCGGGCGGGAATCCAACCAGCAACCTTACCGCCGTCGTCGGATAGTCTTCCTGGGCAGTCGCCGCGCAAGTCCATCCCAAAATGAGCAAGGCAACAGCGTGCAGCAAGACTGCAGTTCTCCGTGTCATCATTGCGCTTACCGCTACGCATCCTTGTCTTGCAGGGATTTCTGCTGTTCCCATAACCGCACTGTCTTTTTGCATGCTTCGCCCTCCACCCGATCCCGTTTTTAGATTACCACACACGCAAATCGCCTACAACGCGAAGCCTGATTCGGATTTTGAATCCATGCCGTGATGGCTCATTCTTGCACTGCACCTGCTCTCGATGCGCATTTTCAAGGCGAACAGTAACCGAAGGGCATTCGCGGATTTCCGTTGTACTCGAATACCTCTTCGTAATAAGTGATAATGATAAGAATCGATCGCACCCAGGATCCCAATTGCCATGTGGTCATCCGATGCAAATGAAGACCTCTGAACTCAGCCCAGCCCGGTCATTGGCGGTGGAAAGTGACTATGGATAAGACATTAGACACGTTTGTCGATTACGCCGTGAAACTCCAGTTTTCGGATCTACGACCGGGCGCCATCCATGCCGTGAAGAGAAGTTTAGTCGACTCCATTGGCTGCGCGCTCGGGTCGTCGCGAGTCGAGCCCGTGGTTGCCGTACAACAAATGGCGCGACAGGTGACGGCCACCCGCCCGGCGACGTTGATAGGTACGGACATAAACACCACGCCGGAGCTCGCGGCATTCGCCAATGGCATGATGATCCGCTATCTCGACTTCAGCGATGACTATTTTGGCCCCAGTGGCATAGGCCCCCATCCCAGCGACAACATAGGAGGCGTCTTGGCCGCAGCGCAATCCGCCGGCGTCGACGGGAAAGCCTTGATACTGGGCATCGCCCTCGCTTATGAAGCGTGTGGTCAGCTGGTCGACCATACCGCCCTGCGCCTGACCGATGGATGGGATCATCCGATCTTTCATTCGATCGCGACGGCGCTGGGTGCCGGCAGAATGCTGGGCCTGTCGCGCCTCCAGATGCGCCATGCACTTGCTCTCTCGGTGGTGCCGAATATTTGTCTGTATCAGTCGCGGCTCGGCGAACTGTCCAACTGGAAAGGCTGCGCCGGCCCCAATGGCAGCCGCAACGGCCTGTTCGCTGCACAACTGGCGCGCGTCGGCATCACCGGACCATCACAGCCATTCGAGGGCAAGGCCGGTTACATGACGCAGTTAAGAGACCCATTTACGTTGGGCGCGTTCGGCGGCGGCAAGACGCCGTTCAAGATCGAAAGAACATTCTTCAAACCGTTGCCCCTGAAATACAGTGTGCAACTGCTGGTGTGGACGGCATTGGAACTCAGAAGAACAGTCAGCGCAGCAGACATTCAGTCCATCTGCATTTATTGTGAAGACCGGTCGGTCGTCAATCGCGAGGAACACTCCGAATATTGGGACCCCAACACCCGCGAGACTGCCGATCACAGCAACCCGTTTCTCGTTGCCGCGGCGCTGGTCGATGGCGAAATCAATGCGAAAACGTTTACACCCGAACGCTACCGCGCGCCCGAAATCCTCGCGTTAATGCAGAACATACGTATTGCGGAAGACAAGGAATATACGGTTGCATTTCCTGCCGAATATCACTGCCGGATGGAGGTAACATTGACTTCGGGAGCATGCGTCAGCATACACAAGACCAATCCCAAAGGTCATCCCGCCAATCCTATGAGCGATGCCGAACTGGAGATTAAGTTTCAGAAGCAGAGCGAGGGGTTAATGCCAGAATCCCAGGTGCGCGCATTACTGGATCAACTATGGGCGCTCGAACAGATTTCCGACATCGAACATCTGCTGGCGATGACGCGCATTACGCTTGCTCGATAGACTCTAGTCGAGGCGTATCCCCAGGTCCTTTATAAGTTTGCCCCACTTCGCCATGTCGGTTTTCATTTTCGCGCCAAGTTCCTCCTGAGAACTTGCGACCAATTCCACGCCCGCCGCAAGCAGTTTTTCTTTTGCTTCTGGCCGGTTCAAAAAACGCACCATTTCCTGATTCAGCCGCCGAATATTCGCGTCCGGCGTCCTGATCGCGCTAAATACCACGTTCATCTGCGTGGACTCGAAGCCAGGCAGTCCGGAGGATTCGACGGTGGGCAGGTCAGGAAACAACACCGATGGCTGGAGAGTCGTGACAGCCAACGGCCTCAGTCTTCCAGACTTGAGATAGGGTGTCAGCGAAGCGCCGCCTTCAAATTGCAGGTGCACCTGTCCTCCGAGCAGTGCGGCAATCGCAGGAGCTGTCCCCTTGTAAGGTATCTGCACGATATTGATTCCCGCCATGGCCTTGAGCAACTCAGAGGACAGATGGCTAGCCCCACCGATAGCCGATGTCGGATAGTTGAGTTCTCCCGGCCTTGCCTTGGCCAGCGCAATCAGTTCCTTCACCGACTTGACCGGCATCGAAGGATGTACCACCAGAACGGCGGGAGAACTCGAGACCAGTATGACCGGAGCAAAATCTCTCACCATGTCGTAGCCGGTCTTGCGTAATAGTGTCTCTATCCAGATGCCACCTCCGCCATAGAGCAGCGTGTAACCATCCGGTGCGGATTTGGCGACCAATTCCGCACTGATACCGGCGGTTGCCCGGTTGTCGACGATGACGGGTTGTCCCAGGGGGCCAGAAATGCCTTGTGCAATGATGCGCACCGTGAAGTCGCTGCTGCTGCCAGGGGCGGTGGTTACAAATCGTATGGTCTTGGAGGGAAACTCCTGTGCACCCGCGATGCCGGCAACGGCGATCAGAGACAGGAATCGTAAGCCATTCAAATGTTGATGCCGCATTGCCCCCCCTTATGTCCGCTTAATTTCCTGCGCCCGGCGGTACACGCCAGTTCTTTACGCAGTCCTTCAATGAACCCGCAGGTCAATTTTATTAATGAATAATCAGTTATTTACAACCATAAGCTCCATCAACGAGTGCATCTCGCTCAACTGCTCCACTTGCCATAAACATTCAAGTAGGCCACGACAACGCGTATCGCCCAAAACTGGTCCCGCAAGTTGCATGAACTTGGTTTCAAGTTCAGCGTCGCTCAGCGGATTCAGCGCATGCCCTTTCGGATTCGTGTGCTCGACGGTGACAACCGCACCGGATGCGAGGGTTGCCTCGAGGCGACACTTCCACAGGCCTGGAAAGGCTGCCGTATAAACCGGATCTTCCTCGACCCGGATCTTCGCCGTCAACGCGAGTATTGCCGGATCGGCGTATCGAGCTGGCGTCATGGTCTCGGCGCTGATTGCGCCGTCAACCAACGCGGCACCGATCAGATACGGCCCGCTGTGATCGGCAGTCTCACGCGTCATGGGTGTCCAGCGTTCGGCCGAGAACACTTCGCCTCCGGCGAGGAAGGCATCCACATAGCAAGTAATGGATCGAACATCCTCGATTCGAACTTTTTTGCGCAGTTCCAGCGCAGCCCAGATCGGGAGCTGGAGTGCATACATGACGGGCATATACTTGAAATAGGTTGTTTCGATCTTGAACGGCGTATCCCCGCCGCCCATGGGGCCTATCCTGAATGGGGTGTTTAGTTGTTTCATAAACCCGGCGTTTCCCTCAAACGGTTGCGCCGGCCCGGTAATGTTGTTACGCGCAAGCTGCGCGGCAAAGTAACCGTTGCGGCAACCATTCGGACCAGCCATGCCTTTCCAGTTGGAGAGTTCGCCGCTGCGCGTCTGTCGCAGGCATATATTGGGAACCACGGCCAAGCCTACAGCATGCCCCAATTGCGCTTCCGAGAGTCCCATCACCTTACCTGCCGCGAGCGCCGTGGCAATCGCATGCATGATGGGATGATCCCAACCACGAGCCGCGTGCAGAATTGCGTGATCGACAAGTTGATTGCAGATCTCATACGCCAATGCTATCCCGAGGATCAGGGTCCTTCCATCGCCCCCTTCCGACTCCACCGTTGCCAGCACACTGGCGATGTTGTCGCTCGGATGCGGCCCCGGCTGCCGCTCGCGCACGCCAAAGTAATCGTCGCTGTAGTCCAGACACCGGATCATGGTTCCATTCACAAACGACGCCAGTTCAGCACTGCTCCTGATGCATGTGCCGATCAGCGTCGCCGGCTGGCTCGCGGTAACTTCGGACGCAAGCGCGCGAATCGCCGGTACGGGTGCGACGTGAAATGCGCCCAGCGCGCAGCCTATGGAATCCACAAGGCAACGCTTTGCTTCGTGGATTGCCCTGGATGTCAGATCGCGATACGAAAGCGCTGCCGCGTATCGGGAAAATTGCCCTGTCGTAATATCCATACGTCCTTTCGCTTGCAAACGCGAATTCAATCAGTGTATCGGGCGGGATTTCACCACAATCCGGTACCGCGTTATTGTTTTTTTACTCCGGCCAACTCCAGCAACTTTGCATTTTGCACAATTTCCGCGTGTATGAACGATGCAAACTGCTCTGGAGAACAGGTGCGCGGTTCGAGTCCCTGCCGGTTAAGTGACTCCCGAACGTCCGGAGCATTCATGGCCCTTTCGATCACCGCGCCAAGGCGCGCGATAATGTCCCTCGGCAACCGCGCTGGCCCCAGCACCCCATTCCACAACGCGCGGTCATAGCCGGTCAATCCGGATTCGTGCATCGTTGGCACGGACGGAATCATCGTCGATCTGTGAACCGTGCTGACGGCAAGCGATCTCAGTTTCCCAGCCTCAAGCAACGGCAGAGCCGATGCAACGCTGGGATAGCTCATTTCAATCTCCCCTTTGGCCGTGCCGATCGCCGCCTCCGCGGATCCCTTATACGGGACATGCAGAATACTAACTCGCGCCATCAGATTGAAATACTCGCCCGCAAGGTGGCCGGAACTACCGACGCCGGATGTCCCGTAACTGATCTTCCGCGCCTGTGCGCGTGCAAGGGAAATAAGCTGGGATACGTTGCGTACCGGCAGTGATGGATGAACCACCAGCACGAAGGGGCCGTTCATGACCAGCGAAACCGGCGCCAGATCGCGCTCGAAATCGTAGGAAATCGTAGCAAGAAGTGCAGGGACCACCGTGTCGGCGGCCGTAGCCATCAATAACGTACTGCCGTCCGGTGATGATTTCGAAACACGCTCGGTGGCGATGGTTCCGCTGGCCCCTGGACGATTTTCCACGATAACGGGTTCACCCATGGACGCGGACATTTTTTGCGCGAGCATGCGCGCCGTGATGTCGGTAGCGCCACCGGCCGTATATCCGACCAGCAAGTGTATTGCTTTTGAAGCAGAAATCTGGGCATCTGCCTCCATGGCAATCAGCTGAATGAGGAAACCCGCTGTAACGCCCAGCCACACGCGACGACGTGCAGTCGCGTTACTCGCTGCTGGCGTCAGGATGCGTAGCATATTCTGGACATTTGTGATGCACAGCGCCATTATATCGGTTACTTCAGGTGAAAATACCCGACATCTCAGTCGATCATTGATTGCCCTGCTGAACACGCCCCGAACGATAGCAATTCTCCATGCAAATCCGATCTTTCAACCTATGGCTACCCGTAGCGGTCGCCGCTCTGACATCCGGCGGCGCACCCGCTCAGCCATACCCGTCTCGGCCCGTCCGCATCGTCACCTCGGAGGCCGGTGGCAGCGCCGACTTCGGCGCGCGCATCATTGCGCAGGGACTGACCAGCGGTCTTGGACAGGCGGTCATTACCGAAAACCGTCCCAGCGGCGTAACGCCGGCAGATACCGTGATCAAGGCATCGCCGGATGGACATACGCTGCTGCTCTACAGCAATGGCTTGTGGACTCTGCCCCTGATACAGAGCGTGCCCTATGACCCGTTGAAGGATCTGGCGCCGATAACGACGACCACAACCGCCCCCAACGTTCTTGTCGTGCACCCGTCAGTCGCCGCGAATACCGTCCGTCAGCTCATAGAGCTCGCGAGAGCAAAACCCGGCGCCCTCAATTATGCGTCTACGTCTGCCGGTGCCGCCAATCACCTCGCGGGCGAATTATTCAAATCCATGGCGGGCGTCAACATAGTGCGCATTCCTTACAAAGGTACCGGCCATCTGCTCAATGCCATACTTGCCGGAGAGGTACAACTCACTTTTACGTCCGGCGGCAGTATTGCGCCGCACCTCAAAACGGGCAAGCTGCGAGGACTGGCGGTCGCAAGCGCGCGCCCATCCGATCTGGTGCCGGGCCTGCCCACCATCGCCGACTCGGGCTTGCCCGGCTATGAATCCATGGTCATTACCGGCATTTTCGCCCCGGCGAAGACCCCTGCGGCCATCATTTCACGCCTCAATCGCGAGATTGTTCAATTTCTGAGCGTACCGGATATCCGCGAAAGACTCTTGCGCTCGGGCGTGGAGACGGTAGGCAGTTCACCCGCGGAACTCGCGGCCACGATAAAATCCGAGATATCGAGAATGGGAAAGGTAATCAAGGAAGCCGGCATACGCGCCGATTGAGTTTAAAAAGTTCGTGCTTCACCGCATGTGACAGAGCGTGAAACGCTTGATCCGGTCTCATCCTTGATTAAGGTGCGACGATCGTCAGTCAAAGAAACGAAATGACAGACCAAGAACACAAGATTGCAATCCTGTTTGTGAGCGCGGTTGACGGCTCCGAATCGCCGGAACAGGTCAGCAGCACCGCGGACTCCCCGAAGATGGAAGAGCCGATGAGCGTCGTCCAGAATATCGCAAACGAGTTTCGCGGCGAAATAATAAAATCGACCAGCGCCAGCCTGTTGTGTTCGTTTCCAGATGCCGAATCGGCGGCGAACGCGGCCTGCGACATGCAGATCAGAACACAAAAATACCTCTCGGTAGCGACCCGCAAAGTCGCGTTTTGCATAGGTATGCATGTCGGATCGGCACTGACCGCCGGCGTGGTCGCGCAACGCATGGCCAACTTCGCGCGAGCGGGACAGATCATCATCAACGAAGAAACGTTGGCCCTGTTGTCGCAGGCAAGGCGCGACACCGCGTGCAAACATTCCATATCGCGCAAGAGCAAGCACGACGCGGTCATCGTGCATGAAGTAAACTGGAAGCCCAACTTCAGCGAAACCGAAACGATGATGCGGCCTTTCGCCGCCGTGCGCGCTGCCGCCGAAGTCAAATTACACCTGACATATGCCGACCGCGACATTCCAGTGCTCATGTCGGTCAATATCGGGCGACGCCCTGTTCATGGCATTGTGCTGTCGGATCGCAAAGCGTCGCGCGATCACGCCTGCGTTCTGCGTCGCGGCGACCAGTTTGTGCTGATCGACCAGAGCACGCACGGAACCTTTGTCAAACTCGACCACGGCGAAGAACACGCACTTCACCGCCAGGAACTGGTATTGCAGGGCAACGGCGTCATGTCTTTCGGGCGCCGCACGACGGAATCCACCGCCGAGATCGTACGTTTCCGCTTCGACAGCGGCGGCGCGGCATAACATACTCCTATTTCACACTGGGTTCATCCGCCCCAAGCCGGAATAGAGAGCGGCGTTCGGCGGGCTTAGGCGTTATTCAAGCTTGATGCCGGCGTCTTTGACAACTTTGCTCCACCTTACGACTTCCGTCCGGATGAATTCATCATATTCCTCAGGCGCATTGACGCTGGGGTCCAGACCTATGGCCAACAGACGCTCCCTGACATCAGCGGTTTTGAGACCGCTTACGAGTTCCGTATTCAGTTTCGATATAATGGCTTTGGGCGTTCCGGCCGGCGCCAGGTAGCCATACCATGTCATGGTGACAAAACCGGGGAATCCGGACTCTATCATGGTGCGAACTTCCGGCACGACTGCTGAACGCTGAGCCGCGGTGATGGCCAAAGCGCGCAGTGTGCCCGCCTTGGCGTGTGGCACCAGCGTTGCCACCGAACCGAACACCATGTCTACATGTCCGCCCACAACGGCTATGGTCGCTTCCGCCGTCCCCTTGAATGGAACGTGCGTCATGCTGATCTTTGCAACCGTTTTCAACAGTTCACCGCTCAAATGTCCGGTTTGCGCCAAACCGGAGGTTCCAAAGTTAAGTTTGCCGGGCTGAGACCTGGCGAGCCGAACCAGATCGCCTACCGATCTTGCGGGAACCGACGGATGCACGACCAGCATGTTCGGCGTGGTCGCGGCGAGTGTGATCCCCGCGAAATCCTTGACCGGATCATAGGGCAGCTTGCTGAACACGCTCGACGAAATGCTGTGCAGATTGCTCACCAGTAGTATCGTGTAACCATCGCGTGCAGCCTTGGCCGCCATTTCCGTACCGAGGCGCCCATCCGCACCGACGCGGTTTTCGACGACAAACGTCTGTCCCACGCTGGCACTGACTTTTGCGCCCACCAGGCGGGCAATGGTGTCGGTTCCGCCACCCGCCGAAAACGGGACTATGCAGCGGATCGCCTTGAGCGGGTAGTCCTGGGCAACTGCGCCATGCGCGCTCCAAAACGCCAGCGATGCCAGACTCGTCATCCGTATATCGAATTTCATCAGCTCGTCCTCATTTCGCCGTTTCCATGCGCGCGCGTTACAGCCTGAAAGACTATTTGCCCGTCAAGCGCGCGATGTCCGCCATGTCGCTTACGTTTTCAAGCTGAGCAACTTTGGAAATAATCTCTTCAGTCTGCTTTTTGTCGATGATGGGCGCGGCGTAATTGCGTATCTTGCGACAGGCATCGTCGAAACTGAACGGCGTTGTGGGTAATCCGCGAAAGCCCTTGATAGGGATGACGTGGCGCTCGCCGCTGTTCATCTCTATGGTCACTTCGCCATGCGGATTATTTTCATGAAATGCTTCAAATCGTGGATCGATCACCCCTTCGACCCGTTTTGCGAGTTCGCGTACGTCCTTGTCCCATAAGGTTGCTTCGCTGTAAACGTACGGATCCGCGATATCCCGGCTCAACGCGATGGCGACGCCAAACACCATGCTGTATTGCGCGCCCATGATGGACTTGGGCTCAAAGTCGGCATGTTTGTAAACCATGAATTCGCTGCCAGCCACCGTAACCTTGCGCACGTCGGCGGGCTTGATCGGGTGGGTCGCTTTGAATTTGTCTATGCCCTCGATGATGGACTGATGCGTGCCATGGCATGCATAAGGTTTGATCTGCAGGCTCATGCTCAGCCAAACCTTGCCGATATTTGCCAGCAATCGCTCGGGTTGCGGCGACGGCGAAAATACGTTGAAGAAACCGAACTTGCCTTCGAGCACCGTGGAGGGACCCGTAAATCCCTTTTGCGCCAGCAGCGCACTTTCCAGCCCCATCTGTGCGCCCCGCCCGAGGTGTATGCGCTTGGTCATCGCGCCTTCCCATACAAACTCCAGCAGCCCCGCGCTATGAGTACCGGCGATACCCAATGCGTTGACCAGCGTGGCCGCATCGAATCCCATCAACTTTCCTGCCGCAACAGCCGCCCCAAACTGGCCGTTGGTTCCGGGACCATGGAAACCGCGCTCATCCTCAACTGCCCGCGTAGCCGCCTCGCCTATCCGGCACAGCGCTTCATAGCCCAGCGCCATCGCGAGGATAAACGACTTGCCGTCCTTGTGCGCCGTTTCTGCAATGGTCATTGCCGCTGGGTAAACAGTACCGCTGGGATGGCCCGATGCCGGCGCCGAACCGTGATCCGTTTCGAATCCGCCTATCATCGCACCATTAACCAATGTCGCTCCGGATAGTCCGGTCTTCCACTGCTTGCCCATCACCGTACACAAACCTTTGGCTTCGGACTCGCGTACCATGTCGGCAATCATATTGGTCCACGGCTGCACCGACCCCGCCATGCCGCTCGCAATGTTGTCCAGAACATAAACTTTGTAATGCTCGACTAATTCACGCGGCAGATCTTCAAAACGGGTGTCAAACGCAAACTTTGCAAGTTGGCGGGTTTCATTCATGATCGGGCTTCCTCTCCTTTGAGACCAATGGTAACTATGCTGCCGTGATGGCCGGCTGCGATGAGTTTTTGTGGGCTGTTGCTGGTGTCGTATTATTACATGAGATCGGCACTTCCTCTTGGCATGCGGGTCGCCGGGGCCTGTCGATAGAACTGGTGCAACTGCCGGTAGACCTGTGGATAGTACGTCAATACCACATGCGGAATCTCGAAGAACGCTTCGCTCATGACCGCGAAAAACTCGCCCGGGCTCTCGCTGGCGTAAGGATCGAGCGGCAATTCCTCATGAGCTTCGATGCGTCGCTCAAAGTCGGCATAGGCTGCACTGAATGCCAGTGACCATTCCTCACGGCTCATGCCCCTGTGCAACGGTGGAAAACCGTTGGCATCACCGTTGAGCATGTCCAGCTTATGCGCAAACTCGTGTATCACGACGTTCACGCCATCTGTCCCGGATGCCGGAGGCACATCGGCCCACGACAGGATCAACGGTCCCCGTAGCCACGCTTCGCCGGCACGCGGCTCGCGATCACGGTGCACCACGCCCACCTCGTCGGTGTACTCTATGGTTGGCACGAATTCATCCGGATAAACAATGACTTCGCTCCACCCCTGGTAGTAATCAATATCGAGGTTGAGGATCAGTATGCATGCCTGCGCCGCGATCATGAGACGCATGCTTTCATCCACAAACAAGCCGCCAGCGCCCTGTATGAACTTGTAATGCAAGAACAATACGGCGCATAGACGCAGCCGTTCGCGTTCCTCATCCGTCAGACCGCGCAAAAAAGGCAAACGCGCCAATGTCTGAGCCCATAACAAGGGATCCATCGCATCGCGCGCCAATATGCGTTTTCTTCTCCAGCGTTTGAATGCTTTTAACATGCAAGAAGATCAAAGCGCGACGCCACGGAGTGCCGTCATTCGGTATCCGTAGACGCCGCCACCGGCGCCCGCGGCACGTGTGGAACATGCTCCAGTTCCACGCGCTCAATTTTCGCGAATCGCTCACTGATCTTGCGGCTGCTGACATGCACTTCGTCTACGTCATGCTTGGCCTGATCGATGTGGCGGGCGAGACTGTCCATGCGCGACTGGAAACGGCCGAAATCACCGCCCAGTTTGCCCAGTTCATCCTTGATGATATGGATCTGCTTGCGCGTTTCGACATCTTTCAGCACGGCACGCGCGGTGTTCAGCACTGCCATGAGCGTAGTCGGAGATACGATCCACACGCGTCGCGTGTTGGCATAGTCGACAACTTCGGCATGGTGGGCGTGTATCTCGGCAAATACCGCTTCGGCAGGAACAAACATCACCGCGCCGTCGGATGTTTCATCAGGAATAATGTATTTTCGCGATATATCGTCGACATGCTTGCGGATATCCAGCCGGAACTGCCGTTGCGCCGCGGCGCGCTGCGCGTCGCCGGCATCTCCGTCCAGCATACGGTGATAGTTTTCGAGCGGGAACTTCGAGTCCACGGCAACCAGCCCGGTCGGTTCCGGCAAACGCAGCACGCAATCCACACGCGCACCAGTCGACAACGTGTACTGCATTTCAAACGCTGTGGCAGGCATGGCATTGCGCACCAGCGCCTGCAGTTGAACTTCGCCGAATGCGCCGCGTGAGCGCTTGTCCCCCAGCAACTCCTGAAGGCTGACCACGCTCCCCGTCAGCGTTTCGATCTTTTTCTGCGCCTCGTCTATCGTGGCAAGCCGTGTCATGACGCTGGTAAAGGTTTCGTTGGTCTTCTTGAAACCCTCGTCGAGGCGCTCGCTGACCTTACCGCTGATCTGATCGAGACGCTCGTCGATCCTGCCGGCAAGTATCTGCGCGGTCGCGGTCAACTTCTCCAGCATCGCCTCGCGGTTCTGGCCGAGATTCTCGGTCAAAGCCAATTGCAAGGCATGCACGGTTGCCCGCGTCTGTCCAAGCTCATCCGCGGTCGCTTTGCGCAGGCGCTCCGCATTGTCGGCGAGCGCGGCATGAATACGGTCACCTTGCCTGTCAAGACCGACGTGCAGATCGAGGAGCATCACGCGGTGGCGCTCTTCGTCGGTCGCTGTCTGGCGTGCATGCAAACGTACCAGCAGCGCGATCAACGCGGCCAGCAACACTGCAATCGCGGCATAGGTAAAATCCAGCATGGTTGAGGAGTATACATGGGGCTGCTGGTATAATTCGGAGCGCCGCAACGCAGTCTGGAACCGGATCCGATTTGTGCGCCGGACGTGCAATATCACGCGTGCATCGCCGGACGTGCCGTACAGCTGCAACCGCGCCTACTGGATTCAGCCATGTCGACTTCCCTCTCCAGATCTTGCCTTGCCCTCGGGGTTGCGGTGTGGGCTTGCTGCGCTTTGATGTCGTGGGCTGACTCTTATCCCAGCAAGCCGGTGCGCGTGATCGTACCTTTTCCGCCCGGATCCGGCGTCGACATACTCGCACGCTCGTTTACGCCCAAGTTTGCGGAAACCACCGGTCAACAGTTCATCGTCGACAACCGTGGTGGCGCAGCTGGCAATATCGGTGCCGGCGCGGCCGCCAAAGCACCCTCCGATGGTTATACGCTGTTGATCGCACCGGCATCGCTGGTCAGCAGCCAGGCCATGTACAAGGACCTGCCGTTCGACCTGGCACGGGACTTCGACGCGATTGCATTTCTGGCGACCTCGCCGATGATACTGCTCGTCAA
>CANJQI010000067.1 GCA_947476215.1 Betaproteobacteria bacterium | reverse complement strand
GCGTTTCGCCGCACCGTTGCCGATACCGTCAAGAGCATGAACGAAGCCGCGCGCA
Organism: Betaproteobacteria bacterium; assembly: GCA_947476215.1. Lineage (GTDB taxonomy): Bacteria > Pseudomonadota > Gammaproteobacteria > Burkholderiales > SG8-41 > PALSA-1004. Next base: position 28,345 of record CANJQI010000067.1, on the reverse strand, counting down.
CCGCGGGCATATAACCCGAGTAAGACGTGCTGCCCATCCACATCCGCCGCATGGATTACGCGCGCGATAAACACGGAACCACACCCGACTATATGCGATACAACGCGCGCCGGTCGTACTTGAACTTGATCACGTTGTCATAGGTGGCGGCAATGCTGCGCCCCAGCGAGATGCGGCCGGTGCGGTCGAGCAGCAATTCGCGGCGCAACACGACGACTTCCTCGCCATCTTCAAACTTGACATAGGTGCCGTTGGTGCTCTGGTCCACCAGGTAGAAATGCGTGCGCTGGAGTTCTATCGTGGCATGTATGCGGGACGTGAGCCGGTCCGCCACCACGATGTCGCAGCTCTCTTCGCGCCCCATCGTAATCGACTGGCAATGCTGATCCATGCGCAGTTCTCCATTGTGATAGTCCAGATTGAGCGCCCCCTGATCGCCAGGTATGACCTTGTGCGTGCCGAAACTGACGTCGGTCATCTGCGAATTGTCTGTTTTCCAAAGAACCTGATAGACCGTTGATTCCCGATCTGTTCCCTTGAGCGGAGCGGCGAATATCGGTCGCGTGCATACCCGAAGTTCCGGAGACAGCGCTGCCGCCGCGGCCTCGGTAAGTAAAATTTGCTCGGCAGCGGAAACCGCGGTCAGATATGCTGCGGCGTTGACGGTATTACCGTAGACGTCCCCTGCATCGAGCACTACCGGACCATAATGAAGACCTACGTGTATCGAAATAGGATACCCGCCGGGACGCGCCTGCGACACACGATGCTGCATGGCGCTTGCGGCACGTACGCCGCGATCCGTGTCCGGAAACACGCACATGATTTCATCGCCTATGGTCTTGATCAGACGCCCTTCATAGCGATTGACTTCATCGAGCATAAGCGCCACGCACTCCGCCACAACAGTGCGCGCCGCCGCATCACCGAGTTTGTGATACAGGCGCGTGCTACCGCAAATGTCAGCGAACAACACAGCCATTTCGCGCGTTTCCCTGGTCATTTTTGACATGACTGGTGCACCGATGATTCGCCTTTTTCCCTAAACTTGTTCCAGTATCGGGTTGTATCTCACCCTATTTGAAAAATAGCAGTGAACTCGCGCGCCTGCTTGTGTCAAACCGAAACACAGCGTTGAAATGCCACTTGCCGACCGCATCCTATATCGACCACTGGCGCAACGAACTTGAGCCTCGGAAACGGTGCAGATGATCACTATTTCCGGGCCATGGACTGGCCCGGCGACAGCCAAACAAGAGTGATCCGGCCGGTCACACCTGCATGTTCATGATTTCGTGGTAGGCGGCAACCAGCCGGTTACGCACCTGCACCGTCTGCTGGAACGTGACGTTGGCTTTCTGTATGGACACCATCACGTCGGGCAGGCTGGTGTCAGTGGCTCCAAGTTCAAAGTCGCGCGCGAGTTTTGCCGCCTGTTCCTGCATGCCGTTCGCCTGGTCCAGCGAGGCCTTGAGTATGGCCGCAAAATCGGCGCCGTTGACGGCATGGTCGGTCGCCGGTTTGGCGACCGAACCGCCTGCCATCGCAGCCGCCGTGCGCAATTGTCCGAGAACCTGGTCTAGTGCCTTGGTGTCCATGGTCGCGCTCCTCGTGGGGTGACCCCATTTCAACGGAAAACAGCGTAACAGCGGCACAGGCCCGCCCGGGTCGCAAAAAAGCGGCGAAAGGCGTCGCTGTTTACAGCTTTGCATCGCCAGACGTCTTTCATAATCACTCCACTTGTGAATGACCCGGGGACGTGCCGCAGGCGACGCCGCAGGCTATTCCACTCGCAATCCAATTCCGAAGTTTTGACGCAACAGCAGGAGCAGGACATGGCGGAAGTATCCGGACCATTGCCACGCGGATTCCAGTTTCCTGGATCACAGCAGGTGGCGTTGATGCTGAGCGTGGCTTCGTTGATAGGCGTGCTGGTCGCCGGCTATCTGTGGAGCCAGGCGCCGGACTACCGCGTGCTTTACGGCAACCTCTCGGACCGGGACGGCGGCACGGTGATAGCCGCGCTGCAACAGATGAACGTGCCGTACAAGTTCGCCGACGGCGGCGCCCTCATGATACCGGCGGGACAGATACACGAAATGCGCTTGCGGCTCGCTTCTCAAGGACTGCCCAAGGGCGGTCTGGTTGGATTCGAGTTGATGGAAGGCCAGAAGTTCGGCGTCAGCCAGTTCGCCGAACAAATCAACTACCAGCGTGCCCTCGAGGGCGAACTCGCGCGCTCCATCCAGTCGTTGTCGGCCGTTCAGAATGCGCGCGTACATCTCGCGCTGTCGAAACCGTCGGCGTTTCTGCGCGAACAACCCAAGCCCAGTGCATCCGTAATTCTCAGTCTCTATCCGGGACGCGCGCTTGAAAGCTCGCAGGTAAGCGCGGTGGTGCATCTGGTTTCGAACAGCGTACCAGACCTGCAGGCGAAAAACGTCTCCGTCGTCGATCAAACCGGCAACCTGATCAGCGCCGACCGTAACAATAACGCGCGTGCAACCGTCGACCCCGGTCAGCTCAGGTACCGCCAGGAAATCGAACGCAGCTACAACGCGCGCATAGAAGGTATCCTCGCTCCGCTTACCGGCCCCAACAACGTGCGCGCCCAGGTCACCGCTGATCTCGACTTTTCCGAAATGGAGCACGCCGAGGAGCTGTACAAACCGAACCAGAAACCCGACGTCGCGGCAGTGCGCAGCCAGCAAACCAGCGAAGCGCTGAACGGCGGCAGTCCTGGCGGCGCAGGCGGCGTTCCCGGCGCGCTGTCCAATCAGCCGCCGGCACCGGCTGCCGCACCGATCACGGGCGGCGCCGCACCGGCGGCTGCCACCGGAGCAGCGGCAGCCGCGGCGGCGGGCAATATGCGCAAGGACGCGACGATCAAATATGAAATCGACAAGACCATACGCCATACGCGTCAGGAAATCGGGCGCATCAAGCGCCTGAATGTCGCGGTCGTGGTCAACAACCGCAAGCAGGTCAGCACCGCCGGCAAGGTGACCTACCTTCCGCTTAAAGAAGAAGAACTCGCCAAACTCACCAGTCTGGTCAAGGAAGTGATGGGCTATGACAAGGAGCGCGGCGACACGGTAAGCGTGATGAACAGCGCATTCAATGTTCCAGACGCCGAGAAGATTCCGGAAGTGCCCCTTTGGAAACAACCGGAGACCATAGAGCTCGCGAAAATGATAGGCAAGAACCTGCTGATCGCCGGCGTACTGCTGTTCATTATATTGCGCGTGCTGCGGCCCATGATCAAGACACTGATTCCGCCCCCACCCCCGCCGCCGGCTTCCTCGCTGGCGCTCACCAACGAATCCAAAGACGCACAGCAGCCGCAGCTGAGCAACTACGAGCAGAGCATGGAACAGGCCAAGCAGATCGCGCGCGGCGATCCCAAAGTCGTCGCAAACGTAGTCAAGGCGTGGGTATCCGGCAATGGGAACTGAGGGCATAACCAAGAGTGCCATCCTCATGATGTCGCTCGGTGAAAACGAGGCGGCGGAAGTATTCAAGCATCTCGGGCCGCGCGAAGTGCAGAAGATAGGCGCGGCGATGGCAGCTCTCAATTCCGTCAGCCGCGACGAGATCGTAGGCGTGCTCGGCGAGTTTTGCAAGGAAGCCGGGGGCAGAAGCACGATGGGCATAGGCTCGAACGACTACATACGCAACGTGCTGAAGAAAGCGCTGGGGGATGAAAAATCCGCGGATTTAATCGACCGCATACTGCAGGGCGGCGATACCAGCGGCATTGAGGGACTGAAATGGATGGGGGCGGACGCGGTGGCGGAACTGATCAAGAACGAGCATCCGCAAATCATCGCCACCATAATGGTGCATCTTGAACGCGATCAGGCATCGGAGATCCTCGCTCTGATGACCGAGCGCACGCGCAACGACGTGCTGCTGCGCATTGCCACCCTCGACGGCATCCAACCCGCCGCCTTGCAGGAGCTCAATTCCGTGCTGACCAGCCTGATGGCCGGCAACAAGAACATGAAAGGCGCGGCGCTAGGCGGCGTACGCACGGCGGCCGAAATACTCAATTTCATGCCCGGCACGCAGGAAGCGTCGGTGGTGGACAGCATCAAAGAATTCGATGCCGATCTCGCGCAGAAGATCGTCGACGAAATGTTCGTGTGGGAAAACCTGCTGGCGCTCGAAGATCGCGGCGTCCAGATGCTGCTGAAGGAAGTGCAGTCCGAGTCGCTGATACTCGCGCTCAAGGGTTCCTCGGAAGAACTGCGCGAAAAAGTTTTCAAGAACATGTCGCAACGCGCGGGGCAGATGCTCAGGGAAGACCTCGAGGCCAAGGGCATGGTGAAGGTTTCGGAAGTCGAAGCACAGCAGAAGGAAATTCTCAAGATCGTGCGCCGCCTCGCCGACGAAGGACAGATCGTGATCGGCGGCGGCGGCGACGAGGGATATGTCTAACAGTCCGGTCATCCCCAAGGAAAAGCTCTCGGCATACCAGCGCTGGGAGCTGCATTCATTTGACGGACCCGCCAACGAGCCGTCAGCCGCCTCGAAGAAAGCCGCCGATGCCGCGGCCGCAGCGGAGAAAGTCCGCCACATCCACAAGCACGCTTATGAAGCGGGCCGCGCGGACGGCATGCGCGAACGCGAGGGCAGGGACGCGGCCGAGTCACAGCAACTCAAGAATCTGCTTGCATCCGTGGCCCGGCAAAGCGACGAGTTCAACAAACGCATCGCGCAGGATATTCTGGAACTGGCGCTCGAAGTGGCACGCAAGATGGTGCATCAGACACTGGCGGTGCGGCCTGAAGTCATCGTCGCGGTCATCAACGACGCACTGGCGCACACCGCGCTGCCTGCCGGCACGGCCACGATAGCATTGCATCCGGACGACGCCGCGCTCGTGCGCCACTACATCGGCGACGATCTCGCCGCATCCGGCTGGCGCATAGTCGAAGATGGCGGCATGTCGCACGGCGGGGCGTTGCTGCAAACCGCCGCCACCCGTACCGACGCAACCATGAACACACGCTGGCAGCGGCTGTGCTCTGCGCTCGGTCTAAGCACGAAGTGGCTCGCCTCCGGCACCGACACCACCGGCGCAACCGTGCACGATCCAAAAACCGCGATCTGAGCGCCGCCACCATGCACCTGCAAACAACGCCCAATCTGCGCGGATTTCTGCACGATTGCCGCGACCTGGTCGCGATGACCGAGACCTTCAGCGTGAGCGGAAAGCTTACGCGCGTCGCGGGGCTCGTGCTTGAAGCCTCGGGACTCAAACTGTCGGTGGGCAGCTGCTGCCAGGTTTCGCTGCCCAACGGGCACAGCGTGGAGGCCGAAGTCGTGGGCTTCTCCGAAGATCGCCTGTTCCTCATGCCGATCAACGATGTCTATGGCTTGATGCCCGGCGCTCTCGTCGCACCGGTGGAGAATGCGCCCGAGCGACCATTGCTGACGGCGCCGCCACGGCCGCGCCGCCGCGTTGCCGATCAGGCCAAGCATGTTCCGGTGGGCGCTGCGCTGCTCGGACGCGTACTCGACAGCGCCGGCAAACCGCTCGATCAACTCGGCGCATTGCATTGCGAGCGCAGCGTATCGCTGCACAATCGTCCGCTGAATCCGCTTGAGCGCGCACCCATCAGCGAAGTACTCGATGTCGGCGTGCGCGCGATCAATGGCCTGCTGACGGTCGGACGCGGACAACGCATGGGCCTGTTCGCGGGCAGCGGGATAGGCAAGAGCGTGCTGCTCGGCATGATGGCGCGCTTCACCAGCGCCGACGTTATCGTCGTTGGACTGATAGGCGAGCGCGGTCGCGAAGTCAAGGAATTCATCGAAAACATACTCGGTGCGGAAGGGCTTGCGCGCTCGGTGGTGGTGGCCGCGCCGGCAGACACCAGTCCGCTCATGCGCCTACAGGGCGCTGCTTACGCCACCGCCATCGCGGAATATTTCCGGGACGAGGGACGGCATGTGCTGCTGATCATGGACTCGCTGACGCGCTACGCCATGGCGCAACGAGAAATTGCACTTGCCATCGGCGAGCCGCCGGTGACCCGCGGCTACCCGCCGTCGGTGTTCGCGAAAATGCCGCAACTCGTGGAGCGCGCCGGAAACGCCGGGCAGGGCGGCGGATCGATCACCGCTTTCTACACGGTGCTCGCCGAAGGCGACGACCAGCAGGATCCGATCGCGGACAGCGCGCGCGCCATCCTCGACGGGCACATCGTGCTGACGCGCGCGCTTGCCGACCAGGGACACTATCCGGCCATCGATATCGAGGCCTCGATCAGCCGCGCGCTTACCAGTCTCATCGATCAACCACAGTTCGAGCACGTGCGCCGTTTCCGCTCGCTGTACTCGCGTTACCAGCGCAATCGCGACCTGATCAGCGTCGGTGCGTACGCGGCCGGCAGCGACCCGGTGCTCGACAAGGCGCTTGCTTTGTATCCCGGCATGGAAGCTTTTCTGCAACAGAACATGACGGAGCGCGCCGGCTACGCGGACAGCGTTGCGCGCCTGCGCAGTGTGATCGCGACGCCCGGCATATCCTGACAATGGAGTAACAGATGGCCGCAACATTTCCCATGAAACGCCTGCACGAAATCGCCGAAACTTCGCTGGATACCGCCGTGGCCACTCTTGGAACGCTCAATCAAGAATTGCAGCAACACGAAGAAAAACTCTTGTTGCTGTTCAATTACCGCGACGAATACCAGCAGCGCCTGCGCTACGCCACCAATACCGGTCTGGGCGGCGCGTGCATGAGGAACTTCCATGAGTTTCTGGAACGCCTGGAGCAGGCCATCATGCAGCAGCATGCGCTGGTTGTGGATGCACGCACGCGCGTCGAAAGCGGGCGCAGCGAATGGCGCGCCAGGCAGCGCAAGTCGATGGCATTTGGCACGCTGGTGCAGCGCCTCGAGACCAAGGAGCGGCACATCGAGGCCAGTCGCGAACAAAAACTGCAGGATGCGTTTGCCAGCCGCACCACACGCGCCACGCTGCACATGCACGGCCATGCCATGACCGTTTCCTCATCAACCGCCAAGAACAGGAGTTAGTCATCGACAACCTGCAATCCGCCGCGCCCGCAGCTACGCCAGTACCGGTCATAACCGCAGCGGCGACCGGTGAAACATCTCCCGATTCCGCGGCATTGCCATGGACCGATGCGCTGCAAGCAGCGCTCACGCAACAGGCCAGGAGCCTGACCACGTCCGACCCCATGCACTCGGCCGTGGATACGATTGCGATGGAAAGCGTCGCCGCCGGGGCAAACTCAAGCGTGGAACTAGACCTCAAGCGTGACACCGCCGAGGGCGTGGTCGCGATCGATTCATCGTGCATGGTGCTGCCGTTAGTGGCAGGGCTGCTGCCGTCACCATCCGGGCTGCCAGCCGCGAAACCGGCATCCCGGTCCGTAGACGCCGCTGCAGCCCGCCGCGATGAGCGAGGTGTTACAAAATTGGCAACGACAGCTGCGGAGCAAACCGCGATGGCGGATACTTCTGCAACGCGCACGCCTGAGCCGGCACGCAAACATGCCGTGCCAGACGCGGCTGGCGGCACCGGCAATACAAATGTCGCTTCGGAAAACGCCGGCTATGCGGCGGTGGCCGCGGCGCACGACAGGAATGGCAGTGCGGCGCATGCAACGGCCCAGGCGCCCGTGCAATTCACCCCTGCCGCGCCCCCGACGATACAGGCGGCGGCGCCTCAAACCCCACAACTGCACATCAATGCAGCACTGAATTCCGCCGCATGGGGTGGAGAACTGGGGCAAACAGTCGTGTTGATGATAGGCGAAAAACAACACGTCGCAGAGCTGCATCTCAATCCGCCCGACCTTGGCCCGCTCGATATCAGGCTGACCGTCAACGAACACCAGACCAGCGCCGTATTCACGTCGCCGCACAGCGCGGTGCGCGAGGCTGTGGAGTCCGCGCTGCCACGGCTGCGCGAAGTGCTCGCCGACAGCGGCATCATGCTCGGTAACGCAAGCGTGACCTCGGATTCCGCGCGGGATGGCGGCGCATTTGCCACTCCGGACAGGCAGCACCGGCATGGCACCGCATACCCGGGTAATCAAAACGCGGTGTCGGGCGCGCAGTTGAGCGCGGGAGACAGGCTGCAGCGGCGCGGGCTGGTCGATCTCTTTGCTTAAGTGCAATGGAATCCACATCTCCCCCGCTCCGCGGCAAGCATGGCCGCAGGGCGGCATCCCCATGCCGCCGTCATCCGTTGTCGGCAAAGGTTTGCCAGCCTCCTTCATGGTCGGTCTGTGTGCGTTCGTCAATCGACGGAGCAGCGCCGAATTAAGCATTCTTTTCAACAAATGGCGCCGGCACGCAGGCCGGGATAATTCCCCGACGCGATCGAGTTATCGGCAAAGGAAACATCATGGCAGTTAGCGCAGTCAAGAAGGACGCAGCCACCGCGGAAGGCGGCGAGGCTGCACCGCCCCCAAAGAAAAACAGAGTGAACTGGAAAGTGTTGGTTATTGCGCTCGTCGCGGTCGCTGCCGCGGGTGGAGGTGCATATTACGCGCTGTCGGCGCGAGGTCACGATGCCGCCAAGGAACCCACGGCCGAAGCGGAAAAACCGCCGCAGTTCATGCTGCTCGATCCGTTTACCGTCAACTTGCTGCTTGAGGACAATCCACAGTTTCTGCAACTCGCATTGACACTCAAAGTCGCGGATGCCGCCGCGATCGAGAAGATCAAGCTGTACTTACCCGAGGTACGCGACAAAGTGCTGATGCTGCTTTCCGGACAGAAGGCGTCCACCCTGCTGACGCTCGATGGCAAACGCACGCTCGCGATTGACATCCTGAACGCGATCAATGCGATCGTTGTCCCGGCCGACAAGAAATCGCGCGCATCCGAAAAACGCGGCGTGCCGCCTAAGGAGGAAGACGAAGACGAAGCCGAGGCCGAGAAAAAAGCGGATGGCGAAGGCGTGGCAGAGGAAGGAGCGGAAGCCGAAACAAAGCCGAAAAAACGCCGCCAAGCCGCTCCACCGCCGCCCGAGCTGCCGATCCTGAGCGTGCTGTTCACCTCGTTCATCATCCAGTAGCCCGCCATGAGCAAAGACTTCCTGTCCCAGGAAGAAGTCGACGCGCTGCTCAAGGGTGTCAGCGGCGAACCCGAGGAAACCAAGGACGAAAGCGCGTCTTCAGGGGTACGCACGTACGATATTGCAACCCAGGAGCGCATCGTGCGCGGGCGCATGCCGACACTTGAACTCACTAACGAGCGCTTCGCGCGGCTCCTGCGCATCGGATTGTTCAACTTTATACGCCGCAGTGCCGAGATTTCCGTGGGACCGGTGCGGGTCATCAAATACAGCGAATTCATCCGCAATCTGGTGGTGCCGACGAATATCAACCTGGTGCAGGTCAAACCGCTGCGCGGCACCGCCCTTTTCATTTTCGATCCCAACCTGGTATTTCTGATCATAGACAATCTGTTTGGCGGCACCGGTCAGAGCCACACCCGCGTCGAGGGCCGCGACTTCACGGCCACCGAACAACGCATCATCCAGCTCGTGCTAGGCATCGTGTTCGAGGACCTCGAAAAAGCGTGGGCATCGGTTCATGAAGTGAAGTTCGAGTACATGCGCTCCGAAATGAACACGCAGTTCGCCAATATCGCGACACCGAATGAAGTCGTCGTAGTCACCACCTTCAACATCGAGTTTGGCTCCGCTGGCGGCGATTTTCACATCTGCATGCCCTATGCCATGCTCGAACCGATCCGTGACGTGCTTAACAGCGCTCTGCAGGGCGAACGCACCGATGTCGACAAGCGCTGGGTGCGCCTCATGACCAAACAGATCCAGAGCGCCGAAGTGGAAATGGTGGTGAATCTCGGCCATGTGAATCTCACATTCAGCCAGCTGCTGAAAATGCAGGTGGGAGATGTGGTCACGCTGAACGTTCCCCAGCCGATCGTCGCGGAAATTGATCACGTGCCGGTAATGGAGTGCAAGTGCGGAATCTTGAATGGGCAGTACGCGCTGCGCGTCGAAAAATTGCTTTCGAGCGCATCACGGGACAATTGAGCATTCAAACGTAACGACAATCAATATGTGTCATCCCTCACACCGCCCTTCCTGCCCCACCGCGATCCCAGCCTTCCCCCTGAAGGGCAAGGTGAGAACTGCCCAATTCGCTGATGCGAATTGGGGAAAGAACCATGACAGGAGAAAATCATGACCGAAGCCGCAACTGAATCCGCCACTGAAGCACCGATCTCCGCGGACGACTGGTCCGCCGCATTGCACGAGCAGGCGCCTGCAGGAGTTGGCGCAGCCGCCGACGACTGGGCGGCAGCGATGAACGAGCAGGCATCGGCTGGCGCGCCGGCGGCCGCTGGCGCCACCCAGGTGGGCGCACCGGTATTCGAACAATTCTCACCGGGCGGCGGCGCGACGGGAACCCAGAACGATATTGAGATGATCATGGACATCCCGGTGCAGTTGACGGTTGAACTGGGGCGCACCAAGATCGCCATCAAGAACCTGCTGCAACTTGCGCAGGGCTCGGTGGTGGAACTTGATGGACTGGCCGGCGAACCAATGGACGTGCTCGTCAATGGCTGCCTGATCGCGCAGGGCGAGGTGGTCGTGGTCAACGACAAGTTCGGCATCCGCCTCACCGACATCATTACGCCGTCCGAGCGGCTGCGCAAGCTCAAGAGATGAACGTGCGCCATAGTCTGGTTGCGCACCTGGCGACGGGGATGATGCTGAGCGCCACGGCGGCGGCACAACAAACCGCAGCGGCGCCGTCCGCGGTGAAAGGTCAGTTGTCAAGCCTGCTCATCGGCATGCTGCTGATACTGGCGGTAATCGTGGCGACCGCATGGCTGCTCAAGCGCATCGCCCCCAGGACCTACGGGGCATCCAGCGTGCTGCGCGTGGTCGGCGGTGTGGCTGTCGGCCAGCGCGAGCGCGTGGTGATCGTCGAGGTCGGCGCGATCTGGCTGGTCGTCGGGGTGGCGCCCGGCGGCGTGACCACGCTGCATCAGATGCCGCGCGCCGTGGAAGCCGGGGATGCGGCCGCGCCATCGCCGGAACACCGACCTTTTGCGCACTGGTTGAACAAATTCGCTGAAATGCGCGCTGAACATCGGACCGATCCACGCCAATGAACCGCACTGACAACAACCGCGACTGCCGAACCTGGCTGCTGATCATGCTGTGCGCGCTGGCGCTGCCGGCGGCGGCGCAAAGCGGCGGACTTCCGGCGCTGACCAGCACGCCAACGGCGGGCGGCGGCCAGACATACAGCCTCAGCATACAAACGCTGCTGCTGATGACGTCGCTGACGTTTCTGCCCGCGGTTTTGTTGATGATGACGGGATTTACACGCATCATCATCGTACTGTCGCTGCTGCGTCAGGCGCTCGGCACACCCACCTCGCCGCCCAATCAGGTTCTGATAGGTATGGCCCTGTTTCTGACGCTGTTCGTCATGTCGCCGGTACTCGACAAGATTTATTCCGATGCCTACCAGCCGTTTGCCGAAAACAAGATGGATCTCGCGCAGGCGCTGGAAAAAGGCAGTGAGCCGCTACGCAGCTTCATGCTCAAGCAGACACGCGAGGGAGACCTCGCGCTGTTCCTGAAACTCGGCGAGCAGAAACTCGACGACGTGCGCAACGTGCCCATGAAAGTACTGCTGCCGGCATTCGTCACCAGCGAGCTGAAAACCGCATTCCAGATCGGCTTCATCGTGCTCATTCCGTTTCTCATCATAGACATGGTGGTCGCCAGCGTGCTGATGTCGATGGGCATGATGATGGTGTCGCCAGCGATGGTCTCATTGCCCTTCAAACTCATGATTTTCGTACTGGTGGACGGCTGGGCGCTGCTGATAGGCTCCCTGGCCCAAAGTTTTGCAGGTTGATGCCCCCCCCACTCATCACGAATCACTCCTCACTGATTTTAAAATGACTCCAGAATCCGTAATGTCCCTCGGCCAGCAGGCGCTGCTGATAATGTTGCTGGTATCCGCGCCGGCACTGCTCGCGGCACTGGCGATCGGCTTGCTGGTCAGCGTATTCCAGGCTGCCACGCAGATCAATGAAATGACGTTGGCGTTCATACCCAAGCTGCTGGGCGTTTTTTTTGCACTGGTGGTTGCCGGTCCGTGGATGACCACGGTTATCGTGGACTACGTGCGGCGCCTTTATGGCAGCATACCCGGCATCATAGGCTGATACCGGATGGCGTCCGGCCGCGCATGATTTCCGTCACCTCGGCGCAACTGGATGCGTGGATCATGCTGATTGCGTGGCCGCTGACGCGCATACTGGCGCTGATTGCAAGCGCGCCCTTTACCGGCAATCAGCAATTTCCAGGGACTGCAAAAATCGGGCTCGCCGTGTTGCTCACCATACTGGTCGCGCCTACATTGCCCGCCGCGCCGTCGGTATCACCCGCATCGGCCCACGGCTTACTGCTGCTCGTCCGCGAACTCCTGCTGGGCGTCGCGATGGGACTGGCGATGCGCGCGGTGATGTCGGCGGTCAGCATGGCGGGTGACATCATAGGCTTGCAGATGGGTCTGGGATTCGCGCAGTTTTTCGACCCCCAGAACGGTTCCCAGGTGCCGGTCGTAGGCCAGTTTCTGACGCTGCTCGCGATGCTCGTTTTCCTGTCGATCAACGGGCATCTGATGCTATTGGCGACACTGGTCGAGTCGTTCCGCGGTGTGCCGTCTGAAGCGCCGGTGTCCATGGCCACCGGCGCCATGGCGCTTGTACAATGGGGTGCGATCATCGTGCAGGCGGCGGTGCATATGTCGCTGCCAGTGGTTGCGACGCTGCTGATCACGAATTCCGCACTGGCCGTGCTGACACGCGCGTCGCCGCAGCTCAATATATTCGCGATCGGCTTTCCGGTAACCCTCGGTATCGGATTTATTTCCATTCTGCTCGTGCTGCCCTATATGGTTCCCGGATTCGAGCGTCTGTTCGAGCAGGGTCTGCAGGCCATGTCACGCGTGGCAGGTCGCTGACTGCGTGCCGCGCGTCAGCGGCAAAGACTGCATGACGGGTTTTCGGACCAACCTCGGGACAGGCAGGCTGGTGTCGACTTGCATCACAAAATCGCAGTCAACTTCCCGCGCACCGTGATCCATGTCTTTGATATTAAATGCCGATTCATGAGGATCGAAGAATTTCCGCGCAGCACGCGAGTTTCGGATGCGCGCGCTGATGTTTGCGGGATTGATGCTGTCCGCTTCCGACAACAGGTGCTGAATATATTGCGCACACACCATGTCCTCGTCTTGCGGGTGCGACGCGATGATATTGACCGTGCCGTGTATCTTCTCTGAAACCAGATTCCTCGCGTACAGCGCCGTGTTCCTGGCATTGGACAGGCCGCAAACCAGTATCGTATCCGCATGCAACGCCAGCAACGTCGCCTAGACACCGTTGGTGGTCTTCAACACCACACTGGTGTTGGCTATGGCTGCCTGCGAAAAAGTATGCGGCGAATTGTCCAGATCGAACCGGTCCAGGGGCAGGCCTTCGATTTCCCCGGCCAGCAACAAAGCCGGATTTTCAGCCTGCATGGCAAATGCTTCTTCAACTGTGTTGGCCAGGAATATCTCGCGCACACCTTTCAGGAACGCGATGTGGCTCACCGTGAATGCACGTATGACATCAATCACAATATTGACATTGGCGGCAGGATAGGCGTGTTCGGTTCCGTGGATTATCGTTGTATTCATGTGCGTCACCGGGTTGATCAATACATCATGCGCGGATCTTTGTAATGCTTGAATTCGAGCACGTTATCGGATGGATCCAGCAGGCATAGCGTGAAGTGCTCCTGCACCGTTCCTTCCAATCGCAGCGCCGGCCCGATGAAGCATGCAATCTGCCGCAGTTGCAGCAACCTCAGCAGGACTTCGTACTCCTGCCGGGCGCGAAACGTGATGCCAAAATGGCGCGGATAGACTTTGGGCGCCTTGTCGATTTCTTCAGGCGCGAGATGACAGACCAGCGGGTCGCCGAAAAAGTCCAGCGTGATCCTTTCGGCATAACGCCGCGCCAGCTTGCAATCCAGCATGGTCACGCAAAACTCGTATGCCTGATCGAGAACCGCGCATGGCACAGCCAGATGGAAAGCATTGTTGGTATCCCGCATCAGCAACGCCTCTGGCGCGCCGCGCCGTGGCTACCACCTGCAAGGCATTGCGGCGGCCTCTGTTCCTGTCCACGATTAATCGCGACGAATCGCGCCGGTCCGGGTGATCAAACCACGCCCGGTTGGGTTGCGGCACCGCATAGCTGTCGCCACTCGCATCGAACAAATGGAGTGTGTCGGAGCGGATGCCGAGATGCAGGGTTTCCAGTCCGATGACGTCTCCAAATGCGATGTTGGCGAGGTTGACATTCGGTCCTAGAGATGAAATCAGCGTGGTTTGCAGCATCTTGTTGGGCGCCTCCCAGATCGCGTCCGACGTACGGAACCTGGACCTGGTAATGCTGAAACGAGATCTGCGCGCAGATTCCCCTGGGCGTCGCAGATACCGCTTTTGCCCGACGCGCTGACCTCCAGGATCACTTTGTTCGCGCCGGCCGACAGATCATTTTGTATTTAATCAAGCCATTGCGATATGGGCATACGGTCCGCTTCGTTGATATCCTTTTTTGCAACTTCGCTGAGCACGGAAAATTCCTTCGAAAACTCCGCGCTATGGCGCGCCTTGTCCTTGCTCGGAATCGTCAAGGTGCCGTCGGACACTTCCATGATCTTGCAGTCATGCTTTTTACAAAAATTGTAAAAATCGGATGGGTGTCGCTACGCTCGACCCATCCTACGTTGCCGCTTTAACTTTTCACATTTCATTTGCGCACATCATTCCCGGTGTTTCGCGGCTGTGCCATGGGCTGCGCACCCTCCACTTCCACTATGCCGTGCGCGACGCGCTGCGCAAACGGCACGCTGGACTCTATACCCTCGGTAAATCCGACCAAACGATACCTGCCATTGCCGTGCTCGCGCGCAAGCTGCTCGGCGCGGCGGGAAAAAATCTGCGCTGCTTCGCCATCGCCACCGGTCGTAAAGCGTTTCTTTTTCATGGCGATCAGGTAACGATCGCCATCAAGTCGCGACTGCTCTATCCGCCAATTGGGCGCCAGCGGGTCGATGATCACGAACAGCGCTGCGCCAGCAACCAGGCTTTCGAGCGTAAAGCTCAACGAACGGCTTATGTTGAGCTGCTCGTTGGGAATGAGGGGGCTGTCCGTGCCCTTGCTGTCGATACTTTCACATCCGCAACACAGTGCGACGACGCACAGTGCGGCAAGACGAAGTTGTAACTGCACGCTCATGACAGCATGCCAAACAGGCTGAGTGAGGTAATTTTCAGGAATGCCTGCTGCGCCGCCTGCAGATAAACCTGCTGCGCATTCAGGTCGCTGATAGCCTTCGCATAGTCAAGATCCTGCATCCCCGACAGGGTCTTGGCGTACTGCAATGATAAATCGTCGCTGGTGCCCTGCGCCGTGTCGACTTCCTTGAGTCGCGCCCCCAAGTCGGCTCGCACCCGGAGCACATTATTGAGCGCATTGTCCAGACCCGACATCGCCGAGTTGAGCGAGTTTTGATACACCGCTGTCGTGACCGGAGCCGAGGCAGTGATACCCGACTTCAACGCGGTGATCAAACCGTGCAGCGTTGAAAATATGTCCTCATTGGTACTCGCCTCGACGCTAAAGGAATCGCCCAGCTCCGGCGTACCGCTGATTGCGATGGTTGCGCCGAAGTCGAATGGCACCGGATTGGTATCGGGCGGGCTCTCGGTTTTGAGGCTGATCGTGCTGCCCGACACATAGGCGCGCGGATAGGGTGCGGCGCCGGGTGCCGCGCCGGTCAACAGGGATACGCCATTGACGTTATCGATGATGTCGTAAGTCGTCCCCACCGGTCCCATCCCCGGAAGGGCATCGAAAACGATGGTGAAGTTCTTTGAATTTGCCGCGGAATTCCATTTCGATGGGTCGGTGACGATGCCGGTTTCTATGATGCCGGTACCGGTATTGCTCGGCACCACGACGCTGGCGAAAACGCCGTTTCCATTCTTTATGGCGCGAAACACCGCTTCGCCGGAGTCGCTGGACGTAATATTGCGCGTGCTGCCGATCTGCACCAGACGCTGTCCGGAATCTCCGGCGTAGACCACGCTGCCCGGACTGCTTTCCGAAAACGGTTGCGTCGCACCCTGAAATCCGGAGAACAGGAACTGTCCATTGCCATCGCCGCGGTTAGCGATCGCCAGCAGCTGTTCATATTGGCTTTGAAGTTCGGTCGCTATGCTTGCGCGGTCCGAATTGGTCAACCCGGCGTTACCTGCATACACCGCAAGCGTCTTGGCGTTCTGCAGCAACGAGGTTGCGTCGGCAAGCGCGCTTTCCTCAAGCTCAAGCTGTAATTTCGCGCTGTCGGCGTTGATTCTGAGCTGGTCATTGATCGCTTTGGACTGCTTGACGTCGAGTATCGACGCCGCCGCGATCGGGTCGTCTGATGGCGTCACCAGACGCTGCCCGGTTGCCAGCTGATTCTGCAGCTTGACCTGCTTGCTCATGCTCTGCTGCATGCCCGCAACGCCATTGTCGTAAATCATGCTGGTGCTGATGCGCATTTTCGATCCTTGGAGTGCTTATCTGCCCAGATCAAGCAGCGTCTGGAAGAGTGTGCTTGACATCTGTATCATGCGTCCCGCCGCCTGATACGCCTGCTGGTAGCGCAGCAGATTGGCTGCTTCTTCATCGAGGTTGACGCCCGATCTGGACTGCTGTGCCTGCGTCGCCTGCGACACCAGCGTGTCCTGGGCCTGGGACGCCACGTCGATCTGGTAAGTCTTGTTTCCCACCATGCTCACCATCTGGCTATAGGCGCTCTGGTAAGTGGCAGTTCCGGCGGCGAGCGTTTTCTGGGTTTGCAATCCCGCCAGCAGCAGGGCATTACTGCCATCGGACTGGCCACCGCTGTTCGCCGAGATCGTGAACACATCCCCGACCTGCGGGCTGCCGCTGATGCGCACGGTCCAGCCGTTGAAGGTGATGCTGCCACCTGACGCATAGACGATGCCCGTCGGATTGCCGGTTCCCGCGCCGCTGACATCAAAAGTTCCACTGGTGGTAAACGTGATGGAAACCGGGCTCTGCAGATTGGGGTCCGGAGGTGGCGGCGTATTGACGACGCCCGCGTCTATGGCGCCGAAACCGGTATTGGCGTTGGCGGCCGCGGTACGCATCGGTGCGGCTGCAGCGATCTTTGCCGGGTCGCTGATATTCATGGCAATGGCGCGGGCCGCATTGCGTGTCGGCTGTATCAGAAAGCTGTCGCCGCTTGCCACGACACCCGACGAAACCGCGATGTCAACGCCATCGACCGTCTGCGGCAGCGTCGCATAAGCCGTGGTGGTGTTATCCGACAGACGGGTTACGCTGTAGTTGCTTCCGTCGTAGGTCAGGCGGTAGTCACTCGCCGTAAGCGCACCCGCGTTGGTAACGCTGGCGGATATCGTGGCGCCGGAAGTGTTGGTGGTTTTTACAACGACATCCGGGACCGGGGTCCGGAAGAAATCGACGCCCAGCACGCCGCGGAGATCCTGCCCCAATGCGTTCTGATCGTTAAAGGTCTTGGCGAGCCCCAGCGCAACCCGTCCCAGCGAATTCTGCGCCGCATCCAGTTCGCTGGCGCGAAAGGCCAGCAATCCGCCGATCCTGCCGCGTTGCAGATTCGACGAATTCAGCAGCATGGTGTTGCCGCCGAAACTGTAACCCACCACCATGTGCTGCGGTTCCTCTAGCGACGGCGCCGCAGCCAGCGACATGGCTTTATTCCCGACCACCATGCTCTGACCATTGCCGATGAAGATATTGACCGTGCCGTCGCCTTGCGGAAGAACCGTCGTCCCGAGCAGCTCACTGAGCTTGCTGACCAGTAAATCGCGCTGATCGTAGAGATCGTTGGGGGGGCTGGCGCGGGTCTTGCTGCACCTTGAGTATGCGTTCGTTCTGGCTTGCTATCTGCTGCGCGTACAGGTTCGCCGAACTGATCGCGGTACTGAGCTCGGCGTTAACGCTGTTCTGCAACTGATCGAGCCGTGCGGCCAGCGTATTGTAGCGCGATGTCAAAGCAGCGCCTGCCGAAAGCAGCGACTGCCGCGCCGAAATGTCGGCCGGATTGTTGGCTACGGCATGCGTGGCCGCGAAAAATTCCTGCAACGCAGGAGACATGCCGGCCTGGGTATCGGCGACCAGATTGTCGATCTGGCTGATATGCTCGTGATATGCGGAATAGTACGCCGATTGCGCCTGTGTTTCCGCGAGCCGAGTGTCAAGGAACTCGCTATAGGCACGCACCACGGTTTCGACCTGCACGCCCTGCCCGAAAAACCCGCTGCCGGTGCTGAGTGGCGTAAGCGGGCTTTGCAATATGCTCTGACGGTGGTAACCGGGCGTGCTGGCATTGGTGATGTTGTGCCCGGTCGCGACCAGACCCGCCTGCGCGGCGTTAAGCCCGCTGATGCCTGTCGATAAAATCCCAGTGCCCATGGCCGACTTGCCTTATCTCAGCGTCGCGCCAGCATCTGCGGCGGAGGAGCGCCTTGCAAGGACAGGCGCATGGTGGGACTGTTGATGACCCGCACCAGTTTGTCGGCATACGCGGGATCGGTGGCGTAACCGGCGCGCTGCAATCCGCTCGCGAATCCCAGTGCATCATGTGACTTGCCAACCACCGACGAGTATCTGGGGTTGTTCTGCAGCAGGTTTGCATAGTCCCGGAATGCTTCCGCATACGATTCATAAACGCGGAACTTCGCGCTTGTTCTTTGCGCCACGCCGTTGACATACTCGGTGGTGGTCTTTTCAACCACCGGACCATTCCAGCCGCGGCCGGCCTTGACGCCGAACAGGTTATGCGTGGGGCTGCCGTCGGCGGCACGAATTTCGCGTTTGCCCCAGCCGCTTTCCAGTGCCGCCTGTCCTACCATGAACTGCGGTTTGACACCGATGGTGCGCGCCGCTTCCACCGCATGCGGCCATACGCGATCCACGAAATCCCGCGTCTGCCTGATCGGCAGCGGTGTTGCCGTGGCCGCGCCTGGGAGCACGGCGGGTCTGGCGGGCATTTCCGGCAGCACGGGCAATTCCGCCGGTGGCTCGCGATCCTCGGGTATGGCAGGCAGGCGTCGCGCGATGGTCGGGGCCAACATAGCCAAGTTCAGCGGCAAGGTCGCGGGATCCGCCTCGGAAGACGGGTCGGGCTCCGCGCCGTTGGCGATGCCTTTCGAAAGCTGGCGCGCCATGACCTCGGACAGGCCGGTGCCGCGATTCGCCAGGTGCTGCGCAAGCTGCTGGTCGAGCATGGACGTGTAGAGCCGTGTTTGCTCGCTGTCGAACATGCCATCCTGCGGCGTGGCCTCGCGCATGCTTTTCAGAACCATGTTCAGGAACACCGACTCGAACTGCTTGGCGGCGGCGCCGATCGCCCCCTTGGGATCGCGCTTGGCCTGCAACTTGAGCTGGTCCAGGCTTTGCGCGTCAAACGCGACCGCGCCCGAAATACTCGAATTTTGATTCTTACTCATATGATTTCCAGTTCCGCGCGCAATGCGCCGGCGGCTTTCATGGCCTGCAGTATTGCCAGCAGGTCCATGGGTGTGGCGCCGATCGAGTTCAGCGCCTTGACGACTTCGGCCAGGCTCGCCCCCCTCACCATGGTAAGGCCGCCCTTGTCCTGGCGGATTTCAATCTGTTCGCGATTCGCCTGTACCGTTTGACCGGACGAGTACGGCCCGGGCTGACTGATAACCGGTTCGCTGGTGATAACGACCGACAGATTGCCGTGCGCAACCGCGCACGTCTCCACAGTGACCGCCTGGTTCATGATGACGGAACCTGTGCGCGCATTCAGTATGACCTTGGCCATGCTGTCTCCAGGACGCACATCCAGGGTTTCAATGCGCGACAGGAATTCGACACGCTGTCCGGCCTCCGGCGGGGCCGCGACCTGGATCACGCGCCCATCGAGCGCGGTAGCCGTACCTTCGCCGAAGGTTTTATTGATGACGTCCACGACCCGCCGCGTAGTCGTGAAGTCGGTGGTATTCATGTCGAGAAAAATATGCTCATTGGTGCCGAGCATGGTGGGGACATCGCGCTCGACCGTGGCCCCGCCGTTGATACGTCCCACGCTCAAGTGATTGACCTGCACGCTCGATCCTCCAGCCGATGACGCGCCGACGCCGCCGACCAGCACATTGCCCTGCGCGATGGCATAGACCTGGCCGTCGGCGCCCTTGAGCGGCGCCAGCAGCAGCGTGCCGCCGCGCAACGATTTGGCATTGCCCATCGACGACACCGTGACATCAATGGATTGCCCAGGGCGGGCAAATGCCGGCAGCGTTGCCGTGATCATCACCGCTGCCACGTTCTTGAGCTGCAGGCTGGTGCCCGGAGGCAGATTGACACCGAGCTGGCTCAACATGCTGATGATGCTTTGCACGGTGAACGGTGTCTGGGTGGTCTGATCGCCGCTGCCGTCCAGTCCGACGACGATACCGTAACCGATCAACTGGTTGGCACGCACACCCTGCACGCTCGCGAGATCTTTAATGCGTTCGGCGCGCGCCGGCACATCCGGCGTCATTGCGACGATCAGCGCTAACGCGGTGGTGCACAGGCGCAACGCAGTACGTCCGGAGAAAGTTTTCATATTTTCAGCAAGCATCAGAACGGCAGAACGTTGAGGAAAAACCGCGACACCCAACCCATGTGCTGCGCGTTTTCGATCTGGCCGCTGCCGCGATATTCGACGCGTGCATCGGCCACCTGCACCGAGTTGACACTGTTCGCGGCGGTGATGTTGTTCGGGTTGACGACACCGGAAAAGCGTATGAATTCCGAGGCGTGATTGATGCCGACCTGCTTCTCGCCACTGACCAGCAGATTGCCGTTGGCAAACACGTCTATTACCGTCACGGTAATGGTGCCTGTAAACACGTTATTGCTGGCGGTCTGGCCATCACCGCTGAATTGCAGATCCGAGGTCGCGGCCAGCCCGGCGCCCACGAACCCCTTGCCCGGGAGACCGGCAACATTGGTGACCGCGAAGTTGTTGTCACTGGAGCGGTTGGTGGTGGTATTGGACTTCTTGTCCGCGGACGTGTTCTCGACGATATTGATGGTCAAAATATCGCCGACCGCGCGCGCGCGCCTGTCCTCGAACAATGGACGAATGGTATACCCCGTCTGATAAATCGCGCCGTTCGCCACCCGTGCCTGCGGCGCCGCCACCGGTCGTGCGCTCATCGGCTGATGCACCGAGGTGGAAGGCGTGGTGGCAAGACAGCCGGCCAGCGCAAGCGCCGCCGCCATGATCAGCGCTTTACCTGTCGATCGCATGGAATTCACCTGTCGCCCCCCTACATCTGCGTGAGTCGCTGCAGCATCTGATCGGAAGTCTGTATTGCCTTGGAGTTGATCTCATAGGCGCGCTGCGTCTGTATCATGTTGACCAGTTCTTCAACCACGTTGACATTGGAGGTTTCCACGTAGCCCTGATTGAGCAATCCGAGCCCGTTGGATCCCGGCGCATTGGTGCTGGCGGTGCCGGATGCCGCGGTTTCGACATAAAGGTTTTCGCCCATGCTCTGCATGCCCGCCGGGTTGACGAAGCTCGCCAGTTGCAAGCTGCCGACCTGTGTCGGCGTGGCGATCCCCGAGCGTGTCACCGATACGATGCCGTCGCGTGAAATGGTGATATTCAGGGAACCGGCAGGTATCGTAATCGCGGGCTGAATCTGAAAACCGCTGGACGTCACCAGCTGGCCCTGACTGTCGGTATGAAACGCACCATCGCGGGTATACGCGCTCGTGCCATCCGGCATCAGAATCTGGAAGAATCCGCCGCCGCTGATCGCGAGATCGAGCGGATTATTGGTTTGTTGCAAGTTGCCTTGCGTAAACACGCGTTCAGTCGCGACCGGACGCACGCCAGTGCCGAGCTGCAGGCCGGATGGCAACTGGGTCTGCTGCGACGACTGCGCGCCCGGCTGGCGCAGCGTTTGATACAGCAAGTCCTCGAACACCGCGCGCGCGCGCTTGAAACCGTTGGTACTGACGTTGGCAAGATTGTTTGCCGTGACGTCCATATTGGTCTGCTGCGCATCAAGACCGGTCTTCGCTATCCATAGTGATCGTATCATTTGATTTCCCGTTTAGCGGTTTCCAGGTTTATGCCTGCAGCGTCAGCAATTGCGCGGCCTGGCGCGCGTTCACTTCGGCGTTTTGCAGCATCTTCATCTGCATGTCGAACTGGCGTGCCAGTGCAATCATGCTGACCATCGCGTCCACGGCATTGACGTTGCTAGACTCCAGCGAGCCCGCCGCCAGCCGCACGCCGGCATCGGCCGCCGCCGGCGCACCGCCGCGCACGCGGAAAAGGCCGTCGTTGCCGCGCTCCAGCATGTTCTCGGACGGATTGACCAGTTTGATACGCCCCACCACGGCATTAGCCGCGGGACGGTTACCTGTCGGCACGGTCGACACCGTGCCATCCGCGGCGACGGTGACCACGGTATCGTTCGGTATCGAGATCGGTCCACCATCACCCAGCACCGCATTGCCGGTGCGCGTCTGCAGCACGCCATTGGCATTGGTCTGCAGACTGCCGCTGCGCGTGTACGCCTCACTACCGTCCGCCGCCTGCACGGCGATCCATCCCTTGCCCTGCACCGCGACATCCAGATCGCGCCCCGTGCTCTGTATCACGCCCGGCATGAAATCCGCACCGGGGGTCGAATCGACAACAAATGCGCGTGTCTGAGCACCGTCGCCGATCACAGGCACCGCGCGAAATACGCTGGTCTCGGCACGAAATCCATGGGTCGTCAGATTGGCAAGGTTATGCGCAACCGTCGCCTGCTGCCCCATCGTCTGTCTGGCGCCGCTCATTGCAACGTATATCAGTCGATCCATGTTATTGCTCCGCCTGATGCATCGCCTTCTTCGGCGGCATCGGATTACTTGAGATTGACCAGCGTCTGCAGCACCTGGTCCTGCGTCTTGATCGTTTGCGCGTTGGCCTGATACACGCGCTGCGCGGTTATCATGTTCACCAGTTCCACGGTCAGGTCGACATTCGAATTTTCGGTGGCGGACGACTGAATCGCGCCCAGCTCGCCGCTGCCCGGCGCAGCGACCACCGGCATACCGGAGTCGGAGGTCTCGCCCCAACGACCTCCGCCGAGCGGTGTCAGACCGCGCGGGACGGAAAAGTTTGACAGTACGAACTGCCCCAGATTGCGGCTTTGACCATTGGTGTAATTGCCGATCATGATGCCGGTGGCGCTTACATTGAATCCGGCGAGACGTCCGGACGTGAAGCCGTCCTGCACCAGCGAATTGACGGCGAAACTCGCGCCGAACTGGCTGGTTCCGGAAAAATCGAGCCGGAAATTGAGCGGGGTGACGGCACCGCCTCCCACCGTGAGTCCGACGCCGGCGATCGGCATCGCGGTCGTCAGCACACCGCTGGTGTCGAAATTGAGATTGATTGGACTGCCTGCGCCTGCGCCCAGATCGACGTTGGCGAGCGCGGTGCCGTCAACCGAGGAATGCAGGTCCCATTGACCGGGCGTTGCGGTCTTGACGAAAAACAGCGTAAAAACATGAGAATTACCGAGACTGTCGATCACCGATCCGGAAGTTGAATCGTTGTAGCTGGACGGATCGGTCTCATCAAACACCGCCGTCGACGGTGGGTTCTTGGTCGAATCGAGATTCAAAGTGATGCGGAAACTGGAAGTCGGCGTAGGCGGCAGTTGCGCGTTGGAAACCTGCATGGGTGCGGGCGCGGCCGCCACGATAGCTCCACTGGCGTCGACCGTGTAGCCGGTCACGTTCAAATTTTCGGCGGTGACGACGAATCCCGCATTGTCCAAATGGAACTGGCCATTGCGGGCATACGACAGCGTGCCGTTATCGCTAAGCCGGAAGAAACCCTTGCCGGTAACTGCAATATCGAGCGGGTTGGAGGTCGTGCTGATCGCGCCTTGCGTGAAATCCTGCTCGATCGCCGCCACCTTTGTGCCTATGCCGACCTGGCTGGCGCCCGAGCCGTTGAGCGAATTCGCATAAACGTCCGTGAATAATATGCGCGACTGCTTGAATCCAACCGTGCTCGAGTTAGCCACGTTGTTGCCAATGACGTCGAGGTACTGCGACGCGGCATTGAGTCCGCTTAGTCCGCTCTGGAATGCCATGATGCCTCCTGATTACATGATGCGATTGATGTTGCGCATCGGCACGTCGCCGATGCCGTTTACGTTTGCACGCACGCCGTCGGCGCCGAGCGTGACGCTGGAAACCAGTCCGCTCCTCAGCGAGGTAACGGGCACTGTCTGTCCGCCGCTGCTCGCCGCGACCTTGAACGTGTAATTTCCGGCGGCCGCGGTGGCGCCGCCGTCATTGCGGCCGTCCCACTGAAAATTGACCAGTCCCGCCGCGCGCGCGCCCAGATCAAGTTGACGCACGACGTTGCCGGATGCTCCGACGATACTGACCTTGAGGCTGTCGACGGACTGTGGAAGTTCGATTCCGCCGTCCGCCGGCGCGCCGCCACCGTATGCAAGCGTCCTGCCCTCAGTGTAAATCGAACGCCCTATCATTCCGGTCGCCTGCAGCGACTGCGCCGACAGCATCGAGGATGACAAGGACTGCACCGACGCGTTGAGATTTTCGATGCCGGTAACGGTGCTGATCTGCGACAGTTGTGAAGTGAGCTGCGCATTGTCAAGCGGATTCAGCGGATCCTGATTCTTGAGCTGCGTCACCAGCAGCTTGAGAAAGCGATCCTGGATTTCGCTGCTGCGGGTCGCGGTTGCGGACGACGGCGATTTGACGGCCGACGCGCTGACGACATCCTGTAGTGCGCTCATCAAGTGACTCCTTTGCGTGTTATGAACCGAGCTGCAGCGTCTTGAGCAGCAGCGTTTTCGCGGTATTCATCACTTCAACATTGTTCTGATAGGAACGTGATGCCGAGATCATGTTCACCATCTCGTCGACGACGCTGACGTTGGGCATCGTCACATATCCCTTGTCGTCGGCCAGCGGGTGCTTGGGATCGTGCACCAGTTTCATCGGCGACGAGTCTTCGATCACGCCGGTGACGCGCACGCCGCTCACGCCGTCGCCGGCCATGGGCACGCTGCTGAACACGACCTGCTTGGCGCGGTAGGGTTTGCCATCAGGGCCGGTTGCACTGTCGGCATTCGCGAGATTGCTGGCCACGGTGTTCAGCCGCTGCGACTGGGCGGTCAGTGCGCCGCCCGCGATATCGAATACGCT
Source organism: Betaproteobacteria bacterium (assembly GCA_947476215.1). Lineage (GTDB taxonomy): Bacteria > Pseudomonadota > Gammaproteobacteria > Burkholderiales > SG8-41 > PALSA-1004. Next base: position 2,972 of record CANJQI010000067.1, on the reverse strand, counting down.
GAATAGAGACATGGCGATCAGCTCTGGATGGCGGCCAGCAACGACTTGAGCTGGCTGTTGATGAACATCAGGTTGGCTTCGTAATGAATGGCGTTTTCCGCGAATTGCGCACGCTCGACATCCATGTCCACCGTATTGCCGTCCATGGACGGCTGCAACACGGTGCGGTACTGCACCACTGATCCGGCCTCACCCGGCTGTGGCGCGGCAACATGACGCGCCGCCGTGCGTGCCAGCTGTGCCGGTTGCACGCGGCCGGCCAGCGCATCCTGCAGCATCGTGGCGAAATCGATGTCGCGCGCCTTGTAACCCGGCGTATCGGCGTTGGCAATATTGGACGCCAGCAACTGCTGACGCGTGGCACGCAGATTCAGCGCCGTGGCGTGAAACCGCAGGGAGTTGTCAAGATCAGCAGCCATGGTTTTCCTCCATCGCATTTTTCGAGTCTAGCCGCGCACGCCGGGCACGCGGACGATCAACGCCGTGTATCATGACCTCGTCATGGTCTGTGCAAAATCGCGGATTCATGGCGCACATCATAGGCAGGGAAGTCGCGCTGCCATCGTCGGATTAGGCAGTCAAAAGCGGTTCATTTCCCGTACTGTTCATGTTCCCGCTTCCCTCACAATCTGCTGCATGGGAACTTGAACGGCAAACAGGAGCAACCACCATGAAACCGCGGTTCACGATATTGACTCTGTGCGTAATCGGCATGCATGCAGGCGATGCGGCATGCGCACAGGCAAACGAGCGCCAGGATCCGGCGCTGATACATCAGGAAATCGACAATTTCCTGCGTGCACAAACCGCGGGTTTGCCGGGCAAGGCAAGCTACACGATAGGCAGCATTGATCCGCGGGTTGCCCTGGCATCGTGTCCGGCGCCGGAAATTTCTCTGCCGTCGGGCGCGCGCCTGTGGGGCGCGACCGCGGTTGGCGTGCGCTGCAGCGCTCCTGCACCGTGGAGCATCCACGTCAACGTTCTGGTGAGAATCGCCGGCGACTACATGGTCACGGCGCGGCCGTTGCCGCAAGGACACGTAATGATGCCGACCGATCTGGTATCGCGTAGCGGTGACTTGACTCAGCTGCCGGCCGGCATAGTGACCGACTCGCAGTTCGTGCTCGGAAAAACATTGACCGCCTCGCTGGCGGCAGGCCACCCATTACGCACCGACTTGCTACGCTCTCCTATCGTCGTGCAACAGGGCCAGACCGTCAAACTACAGTCGACCGGCCCTGGTTTCCAGATTAGCGCCGACGCCAAATCGCTGAATAATGCAGCCGACGGTCAAATTGCACAGGTACGCACGGCTAACGGACAAACCGTCAGCGGCGTGGCCCGCGCGGGCGGCATCGTTGAAATTAAAAATTAATTACGAATCAAATACTTGCATGACTTCCACAAAATCCAGCACCATTTCCCTTAAATATTTCGGAAAATGCTAAAGGTTTGCGGCCTGTCGGCCGTAATAGCGCATAGACCACTCTGGCGAGGAGCAGCACCATGAAAATTGATAACAGTTTCAAAGCCTACACCACGGGCAGCGTGCCGCCCGAACCCGGCCGGCCGCCGAAAAAAGAACCTTCTGACTCCGCGTCGGCACCGGCCGGTGAAAGCGTGCAGATCAGTCTGCGTTCCTCATATTTCCAGGCTATAGAACAGGGCTTTGCCGACACACCTATCGTCAATTCCGCACGCGTCGCCGAGCTCAAGCAGGCGATCAGCGACGGCCATTTCACGGTCGATGCCAACAAGGTGGCCGACCGCCTGCTGAGCACGGTGCAGGATCTGATACGCACGCACAAGGGTTAGGACATGTCCGTCGATTCCGCGGCGCTGTGCCGCATGCTGCAGTCGGAAAAGGAAGCCCTGACCGTTTTCACGACTTTGCTGCGCGAAGAACAGCAGACGCTGGTGCGCGGCGAACTGGAACGGCTCGGGTCATACGCGGATTCGAAATCGAATTGTCTGTTCAAACTCACTCATCTGGGCGAACAGCGACATGGTCTGCTGCGCGAGCGCGCACTGCACTGCGATGATGCGGGGATGGAAAGCCTGTTGCGCGACCACGTCGAGAACCCGGAACTTCCGCGCGCGGCGTGGCGGCATATCGTCGAACTGGCCAAGACCGCGAAGCACCTGAACGAAATCAACGGCACTTTGATCGGTACCCGTCTCAACAGCACGCAAGAAGCGCTAAGCGTGCTGTTCTGCGCCGCCAAGCTCCCCGGCGCCTACACCGCGGACGGCAGCACTGTCTGCTATCGCCCCACCCACAAACTCGCCGTCGCCTGACGCCGATCGGCAACAGCCCGCCGGCGCGCTTTGCGTCGAAGCGCTTGGTTTCCTAGCCCGCGCAGGCATACGTATCTACACACGTTTTTGCCTCTCCTTTGCGTGCGCAGTCGTGGCGTAGGATGGGTCGAGCGTAGCGACACCCAGCAAACATCCTCCGCAAGAACAGGCCACAGCTGATGGGTTTCGTGCCTCAGCCCATCCTACAGGGGAAACGATGTGTAGATACGTATGTCTTGTGGAAAAACTCCAAGGCAAACGCTCAACGCAGAGGACGCTGAGGTCGCAGAGGACGCTGAGGTCGCAGAGGTCGCAGAGGTACGCAGGGGAAACCGTGGAAGATTGAACCTTTGCCACTCGCTGCCTGATGGAATTTCACTGCCTTGCAAGCGTCTTTCCTCCGCGAACCTCCGCGAACCTCCGCGTCCCGTGCGTCCTCCGCGTTTAGCGGTAAACGAATTTCGAACAATTATCGACCTTCTGCTCAGGTGCTGCGCAGTCTGCTGCGCAGGCGCGCGATCGCCTGCGTGTGCAACTGGCACACGCGCGATTCGCTGACACCGAGCACTTCGCCGATTTCGCGCAAATTCAGATCCTGCTCGTAATAGAGGCCCATGACCTGCTTTTCACGATCCGGCAGTTCCTCAATGGCCGCCACCAGCGTGCGCCGCTTG
>CANJQI010000066.1 GCA_947476215.1 Betaproteobacteria bacterium | reverse complement strand
GTGCGGTTAGACGAGAAACACTGTCGAAGCTGGGTCCGTGCGGTTAATACGGAATCGGATCAAGCCCCTTTCTGTTTTAATGAGTGGTAGCTTCAAACCACCGTATATCAGATCAACCACTTGCTTCCGGGCCAAGCGCCGCCGGCAACAGGACACGGGGCAGCGCGAAGCGTTATTATTCGCCTTGGCCCCGACTGCATCCCGCCACCCCACAACCTCAAAAAGGAGCTGAGACATGCCGACCATCGCTGCCGTAGGAGACATCCGGATTTACCGTGATAAGCCAGAGACCGCACTCGCGCATGTGCGCGACGTGTTCAAACAGGCCGATATCGCCTTCTGCCAGTCGGAATCGTCGTACTCCGACAAGGGCTCGAAGGGCTCATCGGGACCCCGGGGCGCTTCACCGGTGGACCTGCGCGGCTACCCGACGTTCGCATCCATCGGCTTCGACGTGGTGTCGATGGCCAGCAACCATACGATGGATTGGGGGCAGGACGCACTCCTTGACTGTATCGATCGTCTGCGCCGCGATGGCATCAAGGTCATAGGCGCGGGCAAAAATATTGCCGAGGCACGCCAACCGGTGATCGTCGAGTGTCAGGGAACCCGCATCGCCTTCCTGGGATACTGCTCGGTTGCCCCGAAGGGTTACTATGCGGCCCACGCGCGGGCCGGTGTCGCCCCGATGCGGGCCATCGCGCATTTCGAGCCGCTTGAGGAAGATCAGCCCGGCACCCCGGCCAAGAGCATGACGTGGCCGCTGCAGCGCGACCTTGACGCCCTTGTGCAGGACATCAAGCGGGTGCGCTCCGAGGTGGACATCGTGGCCGTATCACTGCACTGGGGCGTCCACCAGATTCGCGGACTGATCGCCGACTACCAACCGGTCGTGGCGCACGCGGCGATCGATGCCGGGGCCGACATCATCATCGGTCACCACCCCCACATCCTCAAGGGAATCGAGGTCTACCGCGGCAAGGTGATTCTTTACAGCATCGGTGACTTCTCCCGCGACTTCAACATGGACCGTGCCTCCGACCTGGAGTGGACGCATGAATGCGAGGAGGTCTACAAGATCTACGGCACGGCGTTCGCCGGTGGACATGGGGCGATATCGAACCGGTTCAGCATGGTGGCCGATATTCAGTTTGCGGCTGGAAAGATCGAACGCGTCTCGTACCGGCCGGTGATGATCGAGGTCGAGGGCGGCCAGCGACAACCCACACTTGTCCCTGTCGCGAGCCCGCGCGGCGAGGAGATCGTCCAGTATGTGAAGGACATCTGCGGGGAGGCGGGGCTCGATACCAAATTCAGGGTGGAAGGGGACAGCGTCGTCATCGACACTTGACCCTATCGACCATATCCGGGGTGGGCCAGCGCAAGCTATTGATCCGACGCCAAGCAGGGTATCGATGTGGCGCGCCGCCTGCTCCATGCCCCAGGTTTTTGTGTGTGGCGCCAGATTTTTTCGAGGTCACGTTCCGCAGCCTGTGTTAGCCGGAATTCAGCCATGAGCCGCAGCCATTTTTTGCTTGAAAGCCGCTACGTCAGTTAGTAATTGATTTAATTCATTTTATATCTCCCGCTTGGGTGTTGATTGCCGCCCCATGGAAGACGCCCGGAAAGAACTGCCCGTGCCCTACCCTGAGCTTTCTGGAGATATGCCGCTTCTGCCGGCGCGCATGGTGAACGAGTAGCAGCAGATCGATACCGTGAAAGTGCAGGCCGAGGGTAAATAGGGCCAGCGTAATTTTTCAACCGACAGTGCGCAGTTTGTACGACTAAAAAGTTACACTGACCCCATCTGTTCTTAATGGCTGATGCCCAGTGCTGCTCTGCAGAGCGTGCTGCGGCTCCTAGATAAATTTTAGCGCCCGAGGCCGCGCCGCATTCACTGCTGAAAAGCGCAAAATTCCGTGCTGAAAAGGCGGACAATAGCGGCCAAATTGTTATGGATGCCAGCTCAAATTCCCATGGAAATCAAGGTTAACTTTCTCGATAAGCTTCGTCTTGAGGCCAGGTTCGATGACTTCACGGTGGTGGCCGATCAACCGGTCCGCTATAAGGGCGATGGCTCGGCGCCCGGGCCGTTCGATTACTTTTTGGCTTCATCGGCGCAGTGTGCGGCCTACTTTGTGAAGTTGTACTGCGTTACGCGCAATATTCCCACCGATAACATCCGCCTGTCGCAGAATAATATTGTCGACCCACACAATCGCTATAAGCAGATTTTCAAGATACAGGTCGAACTGCCGGCGGATATCTCCGCCAAAGACCGCCAGGGAATTTTGCGCTCCATCGACCGTTGCACAGTGAAAAAGGTGGTGCAGGCCGGGCCCGAATTTGTGATTGAAGAGGTGGAAAATCTGGATGCCGATGCCCAGGCCTTGCTGCTTGTGAACCCGGCTTCGGAAACGAGCACTTATATTGCAGGCAAGGACCTGCCGCTGGAGCAAACCATCGCCAATATGTCAGGCGTTCTGGCGGGTCTGGGCATGAAGATTGAAATCGCTTCGTGGCGCAATATTGTTCCTAATGTATGGTCGCTGCATATCCGCGACGCTCACTCCCCGCTGTGTTTTACCAATGGCAAGGGAGCGACCAAGGAAAGCGCGTTGGCGTCGGCGTTGGGCGAGTTTATCGAACGACTGAGTTGCAATCATTTCTACAACGATCAATTTTGGGGCGAAGACATCGCCAACGCGGCGTTCGTGCATTATCCGGACGAGCGCTGGTTCAAGCCCGGTCGCAAAGATGCACTGCCGGCCGGCCTGCTCGATGAATACTGTCTGCGGATTTACAATGCCGACGGCGAATTGCGCGGTTCGCATCTATATGACACCAACTCAGGCAACGTAAAGCGCGGCATCTGTGCGCTGCCGTATGTGCGCCGCTCCGACGGCAAGGTGGTGTATTTCCCGACCAACCTGATCGACAACCTGTTCCTCAGCAATGGCATGAGTGCAGGCAATACGTTGGCCGAAGCACAAGTGCAATGCCTGTCTGAAATCCTCGAGCGGGCGGTAAAACGCGAAATTATCGAAGGTGAAATCACACTGCCTGATGTGCCGCGGGACGTGCTGGCTAAATATCCCGGCATTCTGGCCGGCATTCAGGGGTTGGAGGAGCAAGGCTTTCCGGTGCTGGTGAAGGATGCGTCGCTGGGCGGGAAGTTTCCGGTGATGTGCGTCACCCTGATGAACCCGCGTACTGGCGGGGTGTTTGCCTCGTTCGGATCGCACCCAAGCCTTGAAGTGGCGCTGGAACGCAGTCTTACGGAGTTGCTGCAAGGTCGCAGTTTTGAAGGCCTGAACGATTTACCCCGGCCCACCTTTGAAAGTAACGCTGTCACTGAGCCGAATAATTTTGTTGAGCACTTCATTGATTCCAGCGGCATCGTGTCTTGGCGCTTTTTCAGTTCCAAAGCTGATTTCGATTTTGTCGAGTGGGACTTTTCCGGTGACGGTGAGAATTCCAATGCGGAAGAAGCCGCGACCTTGTTTGGTATGCTCGAAGACATGGGTAAGGAAGTGTATATGGCGGTGTATGAGGACCTGGGCGCAACGGCCTGCCGTATCCTGGTGCCGGGTTATTCGGAGGTGTATCCGGTCGAGGATCTGGTCTGGGACAACACCAACAAAGCGCTGTCATTTCGCGCCGATATTTTGAATTTGCATCGTCTCGACGACGCCGGTCTGGAAGCATTGCTCCAGCGCCTGGAAGACAGTGAACTGGATGATTACACCGATATCATCACATTGATCGGCATCGAATTTGACGAGAACACGGCCTGGGGTCAGCTGACGATTTTGGAGTTGAAGCTGCTGATTAATCTCGCCTTGAAGCAATTTGCCGCAACGCAAGAGCTGGTGGGCGCTTTTCTGCAGTACAACGAGAACACGGTCGAGCGCGGATTGTTTTATCAGGCCTTGAATGTGGTGCTGGAGGTGCTGCTGGACGACGACCTGGAACTGGACGATTACGTGGTCAATTTCCGCCGGATGTTCGGCAACCCGCGAATGGACGCCGTGATGGGCTCAGTGGACGGCAGCGTGCGCTTCTTCGGCTTGACGCCAACGAGCATAAAAATGGAGGGGCTTGACAGGCACCGGCACCTGATCGAAAGCTATAAAAAACTGCACATGAAACGGGCCAAGGTACCAGCTTTATCCGGTTAGGCCCGGCAAGGACACCATGGGTTGAGCGCAGCGATACCCATCGCGGCGCATGCATCCCGCTGACCCTCCTACGGCTGCTGAGCTGCTCATTGCGGCCGCTGGTGGTTAAGAACACCGATGACCGCAACGACCAATGAGTTGACATCCAGCGCTCACCGTGCATCCGCCAAATTCAGCCCAACGCGGACACCTATTGCCGGGTCAAGTTACGACGATTACGAAAGACCGCTTCCCGCGCTGAACCCTTTCTCGGCGTGCGACGATAAAGCATTGTCTCGGTTCTCGTTTACTCCATTACACCCTTCAAATACCGCCCCGTGTAACTCGCCTCGATACGGATGATTTCTTCCGGTGCGCCTTCGGCAATGATCTGACCACCGCCATCGCCGCCTTCGGGGCCCAGGTCTATGATCCAGTCGGCGGTTTTGATGACGTCCAGATTGTGTTCGATCACGACCACGGTGTTGCCGTGGTCGCGCAGCCGGTGCAGCACGCGCAGCAGCAGATCAATATCATGGAAGTGCAGGCCGGTGGTCGGCTCGTCGAGTATGTAGAGCGTGCGGCCGGTGTCGCGCTTGGATAGTTCCAGCGAGAGTTTAACGCGCTGTGCTTCGCCGCCGGACAGCGTGGTTGCGCTCTGGCCGAGCGTGACGTAACCCAGGCCGACGTCGAGCAGCGTGTGCAGTTTGCGCGCCACAACCGGCACTGCACCGAAAAATTCCGCCGCCTGCTCAACCGTCATCGCCAGCACTTCGTTGATGTTCTTGCCTTTGTAGAGGATTTCCAGCGTTTCGCGGTTATAACGTTTGCCGTGGCACACGTCGCAAGGCACATAGATGTCGGGCAGGAAATGCATTTCGACCTTGAGCACGCCGTCGCCCTGGCACGCTTCGCAACGTCCGCCCTTGACGTTGAATGAAAACCGGCCCGGTCCGTAACCGCGTTCACGCGCCATCGGCACGCCGGCATACAAATCGCGTATCGGCGTGAACAATCCCGTGTAGGTCGCCGGATTGGAGCGCGGCGTGCGGCCGATCGGGCTCTGATCGACGTTGACGACTTTGTCGTAGTGTTCCAGCCCCTCTATGGCTTCGTGAGCCGCCGGTTCGGCGATGCTGCCATAGAGGTGGTGCGCGGCGGCACTGTAGAGCGTGTCGTTGATCAGGGTGGATTTGCCCGATCCGGAAACGCCCGTAACGCACACAAACAGCCCGACCGGGACGCTGACGGTGAGCGACTTCAGATTGTTTCCGTGCGCGCCACGTATGGTCAGCAAGCGCTTGGGATCGGGCTTGTGGCGCAGGCCGGGTATCTCGATGCGGCGGCGTCCCGTCAGGTACTGCCCGGTCAGTGACTCGGTGTTGTTTCGGACATCTTCCGGCGTGCCCTGCGCGATAATGCGGCCGCCATGCACGCCCGCGCCGAGACCTATGTCGACGACATAATCGGCGGCCTCGATGGCATCCTGGTCGTGCTCGACCACGATGACGGTGTTACCGATGTCGCGCAGGCGGCGCAGCGTGTCGAGCAGGCGCGCATTGTCGCGCTGATGCAGTCCGATCGATGGTTCGTCGAGCACGTACATGACGCCGGTCAACCCGGATCCGATCTGGCTGGCGAGCCGGATGCGCTGTGCTTCGCCGCCCGACAGCGTGTCCGCGGAGCGGTCGAGTGACAGGTATTCGAGTCCGACGTCATTGAGAAACGTAATACGATTGATGATTTCATGAACGATCTTGCTGGCGATGGCCTGCTTGCTGCCCCCCAGTTCGACGGTCTCGAAAAATCCTGACGCAATCTTGAGCTGCAGCGAACTCACCTCGTATATCGTTTTGCCGGCGACGCGCACGTTGCGCGCTTCACGCCGCAGCCGGGTGCCGCTGCACTCGGGGCAGATCTGGTTGTTCAGATACTTGGCAAGTTCCTCGCGCACCACCATGGAATCCGTTTCGCGATGGCGGCGTTCGAGATTGGGGATGATGCCTTCGAAGACATGTTCACGTGTTTGCTTGATGCCGCGCTCACCGATGTAAAGGAATTTGATTTTTTCGTGCCCGGATCCTTTGAGCACGATGTCCTGCACCGTCTGTGGCAGTTCCTCGAACGGCGTATCTAGATTGAACTCGTAATGCTGGGCGAGGCACTGCAGCATCTGAAAGTAAAACTGGTTGCGATGGTCCCAGCCGCGGATCGCGCCCGAGCCCAGCGACAGGTGCGGGCAGGCCACCACGCGCTTGGGATCGAAAAAACTGATATTGCCCAGTCCGTCGCAGCGCGGGCATGCGCCCATCGGATTGTTGAAGGAAAACAGCCGCGGCTCGAGCTCGGGCAGCGAATAGCTGCATACCGGGCATGCGAATTTCGCGGAGAACAGGTGTTCGTGTCCCGAGTCCATTTCAACCGCCAGCGCACGCCCATCGGAATGGCGCAGCGCGGTCTCGAAAGATTCGGCGAGGCGCTGTTTGATTTCGGGACGTACCTTGAGCCGGTCGACCACGACTTCGACGGTGTGCTTGATGTTCTTCTTGAGCTTGGGAAGCGCGTCGATTTCATACACCGTGCCGTCGATGCGCACGCGTACGAACCCCTGTGCACGCAGTTCGTCGAAAAGATCGACTTGTTCGCCCTTGCGGCCCACGATCAGCGGCGACACGATCATGAGCCGGGTGTCCGGCGGCAGTTGCAGGACATGGTCCACCATCTGCGACACGCTCTGCGCCTGCAGCACGATGCCGTGGTCCGGGCAATGTGGATCCCCGGCGCGTGCGAACAGCAGTCGCAGGTAGTCGTGAATTTCAGTGACCGTGCCGACGGTCGAGCGCGGGTTGTGGCTGGTGGCCTTCTGCTCTATGGAAATCGCCGGCGACAGGCCTTCGATCAGATCGACATCGGGTTTTTCCATCAACTGCAGAAACTGGCGTGCGTACGTGGACAACGATTCCACATAGCGGCGCTGGCCCTCGGCATACAGTGTGTCGAATGCAAGTGACGATTTTCCCGAGCCGGACAGCCCGGTAATCACGATCAGCCGGTTGCGCGGCAGATCGAGGCTGATGTTTTTGAGATTGTGCGTGCGTGCGCCGCGGATGCGAATGAATTCGTTGTTCTTCGCGGGCGCATCTGCGGTGGTCTGCGGAAGCCTGATGACGGCGGTACGTTGATTCTCGGGCACGGCAGGATCCTGACTAAAACCTGCTAATATACCGGACTTTCCTGCATTGCCACCAGTCGTATTTCCAATATGTCCACACGCTCAGGAATGAGCCCTGCCGAACTCCGCGCGAGTATCGGCCTCGCGGGAATTTACGGCCTGCGCATGTTCGGGATGTTCGTCATCCTGCCCGTATTCGCAATCTATGCCGAACACCTCAAGGGCGGCGACAACTTGACGCTGGTCGGCCTCGCGATCGGCGCGTATGGACTGACGCAGGCGGTACTGCAGATTCCGTTCGGCTGGCTGTCGGATCGCTGGGGACGCAAACCGGTGATCTATTTCGGGCTGCTCATCTTTGCCGCCGGCAGCTTTGTGGCGGCCATGGGCGACAGCATCTACACGGTGATACTCGGTCGTGTACTGCAGGGGTCGGGCGCGATATCCGCGGCGGTGGTGGCCATGACCGCGGATTTGACGCGCGAAGAGCATCGCACCAAGGCGATGGCGATGATAGGTTCGACCATAGGCCTGACGTTTGCGTTGTCGCTGGTGTTGAGTCCATGGCTTAACGGCATGATCGGTGTTCCAGGTATCTTCGCCATGACGGGTGTGCTGTCGTTGCTCGCCATGGTGGTGGTCTATGCGATTCCCGATGGACATGCGGCGCCGGCGATGCACGGTGCACAGGCGCCACCGCGGTTTGCGCAGGTGTTGTTCGAGCCCGAGCTGATGCGGCTCAACCTCGGCATTTTTGTCCTGCAGGCAGTATTGATGGCCATGTTTGTTGTCGTGCCGCTGTCGTTGCGCGACCTCGGGTTCATGGTTGACCATCACTGGAAAATTTATCTGCCGGTGATGCTGGGCTCGTTCGTGCTCATGGTGCCGGGCATATTGCTTGCCGAGCGCCATAATCGCGGCAAGGCAGTGTTTGTCGGTTCGGTCATTGTTTTGCTCGCCGGTCAACTGGCCATGCCATGGTTGCTTCATAGCATTGTTTCAATTGCCTTTTTTCTGCTGATTTTTTTCAGTGGATTTAACGTGCTGGAGGCCATGCTGCCGTCGCTGATTTCCAGGCTTGCGCCGCGTGGCGCCAAAGGCATGGCGATCGGCATCTTCAGCAGTGTGCAGTTCCTGGGAACATTTGTCGGCGCGGTGGGCGGCGGGTTCCTGTATCAGCACTATGGCGTGCGCGGCGTATTCGTGTTTGATGCCTTACTGCTGGCCGGATGGCTTATAGTCTCGTCTGGCATGACCGCGCCGCGCCCGGTGCGAACCAAGGTCTTCGACATACCCGCGCTCGATGAGGCGCGCGCACTGTCGCTGATGGAATCGCTGCAACAGCAACCGGGGGTGCGCGAAGTCCTGCTGGCCGCCGGCGGACGAACCGCGTACCTGAAAGTCGACGTGGCGGGTTTCGATGAACAACACGTGATACGATTGATTCAAAGCAAGTCCTAAGGAGGCTACTCATGGCATCAGTGAACAAGGTGATACTGGTAGGCAATCTCGGCAAAGATCCCGAATCGCGCTATCTGCCCGATGGCGGTGCGGTCTGCAATTTCAGCATAGCCACGACCGACAAGTGGAAGGACAAAGCGGGCGAGACACAGGAGCGCACTGAGTGGCATCGTGTGTCGACGTTCAGCAAACTCGCGGAGATTTGCGGCGAATACCTGAAGAAGGGCTCGCAAGTCTATGTTGAGGGACGCTTGCAGACGCGCAAATGGCAGGACAAGGAAGGCAAGGATCGCTATACGACGGAAATTGTCGCGGACCGCATGCAGATGCTGGGCTCGCGCGGCGGAGGCTCCGAGTCCATGGGGCAGCCCCGATCCGCTCCTGCACCTGCCGAGGGTGGCGCTGCGAAGCCCGCAGCTAAAAAGGGCGGCGGCGCATCGTTCGACGATATGGACGACGACATTCCGTTCTAGCCGTGCCTTTGGCGCCGCATGAACAATCAACCGCTTAACGCGGAGGGCGCAGAGGACGCAGGGGCGCGCGAGTAAGACGTTGGTTTTGGCCAAGTGAGAGTTTTCCTCTGCGTCCACTGCGTCCTTTGTGTTGGGCGTTTAGATGGGCTCGGTAGCGGCAAGCCTTTGATTTAGAGACAAGTTTCTCAATTTCGCCTCGCTACGCGGGGCGCTTTCAGTTATAATCCTCCGTTCTGAAATTGGAGTGAGATATGCCGATTTACGAGTATCGTTGCACGCTTTGCGGGTTCCAGAAGGAATATCTGCAGAAAATGAGTGACGCACAGCTTACGGATTGCCCCGAGTGCGGCAAAGCCAGTTTGTCCAAGATGGTGACTGCCGCGGGTTTCCAGCTCAAGGGCAGCGGTTGGTACGCGACCGATTTCAAGACGTCGACTAAGCCCAAGACGGACAAGGCCGCGGATGGCAAATCCGAGACCAAATCCGAGAGCAAATCGGATGACAAGTCGGCAGTCAAGTCGGAAACAAAACCGGCGACGGCGTCCGACAGCAAGCCGGCAGCGGAGTCTTCCACTACGAAATCGGAGTCGACCAAGACTACTCCCGCATCGAGCAGCGCGGGAGCCAGTTCAACCTGACAGGTATCCTGCCCGTTCGCACCATGGGACGGGATTGAGTAGTGAGCGGTATAATTTTTTCAACGATTATTGAGTCTACGCGCGGATAACGCGCATAAGTTTGCATATGCTGGTAAGCGTGAGGGGGCACTTGAAAAGGTATTTCGTTACAGGGCTCTTGATCTGGGTTCCGCTGGGCATCACGCTGTGGGTGCTGCATTTGCTGGTGAGCACCATGGATCAGACGCTGCTGCTGTTGCCGGAAGAATTCCAGACCGAACGCTGGCTCGGCATGCATGTACCAGGCATGGGCGTGCTGCTGACGCTGGTGGTGCTGTTCGGCACCGGTCTGATTGCCGCCAACATGCTCGGCCAGCGCCTGCTGAGACTGTGGGAAGCGGTGCTCGGTCGCATACCCGTCGTCAAGTCCATTTATAACAGTGTCAAGCAGGTTTCCGATACGCTTTTTTCCTCTGGGGGCCACGCGTTTCGCAAGGCGTTGCTGGTGCAGTACCCGCGCGATGGATCGTGGACCATTGCTTTTCTGACGGGTTTGCCGGGGGGGGACGTGGCCAATCACCTGCGCGGCGAGTATGTGAGCGTGTACGTTCCGACCACGCCAAATCCGACGTCGGGATTTTTCCTGATGATGCCGAAGGCCGATGTGATTGAACTCGATATGAGCGTGGACGAGGCGCTCAAGTACATCATTTCGATGGGTGTGGTTGCGCCTAATGTACCGGGGCGGCGCGCCAGCACGGTGGCGCTCAAGCCTGACGCGGGGCGGTCGCAGGCCGTGAACGAATAGAGTCGCGAACAAGACGCAGGTGTAGCGCGGTCGCTGGGCGACCGCAGCCGATTAATCCTTTTTAGAAATCCGATATGCGTAGCGAATATTGCGGCTTGGTGAGTCGCGGGCATCTTCAGCAAACCATCACCGTGTACGGCTGGGTTCATCGCCGGCGCGATCATGGCGGCGTGATCTTCATCGACCTGCGCGATCGCGAAGGCTTGTTGCAGGTGGTCTGTGATCCGGATAATCCGGCGACGTTCCGCATCGCGGAATCCCTGCGTAATGAGTTCGTGGTGCGCGTCACGGGCAAGGTGAGGCCGCGCCCTGACGGAACCGTGAACGCCAATCTGGTGAGCGGCGAGATCGAAGTCCTGGCGGGCGAGATCGAAATCCTGAATCCGTCGCTGACCCCGCCGTTCATGATGGACGACGATAATCTGTCGGAAAACGTGCGGCTTGAATATCGCTTTCTCGATCTGCGCCGGCCGCAGATGCAGAAAAATCTGCGGCTGCGCTACAAAACCGCGATGGCGGTGCGCGTGTTTCTCGACCAGCACGGTTTCATCGACATTGAAACGCCCATGCTGACGCGCTCGACGCCGGAAGGCGCGCGCGACTATCTGGTGCCGAGCCGCGTGCATCCCGGGGAATTCTTTGCATTGCCGCAGTCGCCGCAATTGTTCAAGCAGTTGCTGATGGTGTCGGGTTTCGATCGCTACTATCAGATCGTCAAGTGTTTCCGCGACGAGGACTTACGCGCCGACCGCCAGCCTGAATTCACGCAGATCGATATAGAAACGTCGTTCATGAATCAGCTCGAAATCACGAATCTGATGGAAGAATTGATCGTGAGCGTGTTCAAGAGCGTGCTCGACGTCGACCTTCCGCAGCCGTTTCCGCGAATGCAGTACGCCGACGCGATGGCGTTGTATGGGTCGGACAAGCCCGACTTGCGCGTTTCGCTTAAGCTGACTGAGTTGACCGACGCCATGAAGGGTGTCGCGTTCAAAGTGTTTTCGGCGCCCGCCAATGCGCCGGGCGGGCGTGTCGCCGGACTGCTGATACCCAAGGGCGGCGAGCTGACGCGCGGCGAAATCGACGCCTATACCGAGTTCGTCGGTGTGTACGGGGCGAGGGGGCTCGCCTATATCAAATTCAACGAAATCGCCAAGGGCCGCGACGGCATGCAGTCGCCCATCGTCAAGAACCTGTCGGACGACGCGCTCAAGGTTATCGTCGAACGCTCGGGCGCCCGCGATGGCGATCTGATGTTTTTCGGCGCGGGAACTGCCAAGGTCGTCAACGACGCGCTCGGCGCCTTGCGCGTCAAAATCGGTCATGAAAAAGGCTATGCGCAAAAGGGCTGGCAACCATTGTGGGTTCTGGATTTCCCGATGTTCGAGTGGGATGAAGAAGGCAAGCGCTGGAACGCGATGCACCATCCGTTTACCGCACCTCTCGATGGCCATGAGGATTTTCTTGACAGCGATCCCGGTCAAGCGGTCGCCAAGGCACACGACATGGTCCTGAACGGTTGGGAAATCGGCGGCGGATCGATACGGATACATCATCAGGACGTGCAGTCGAAAGTTTTTCGCGCGCTGAATATCAGCGCCGAGGACGCCGAAGCCAAGTTCGGGTTTCTGTTGCAGGCGCTCCAGTACGGCGCACCGCCGCACGGCGGTGTTGCGTTCGGACTCGATCGCATCGTGACGCTGATGACGGGATCGGAATCGATACGCGACGTCATCGCGTTTCCCAAGACTCAGCGCGCGCAGTGCCTGCTGACCAAGGCGCCGAATACGGTGGACGAGCAGCAGTTGCGTGAGTTGCATATCCGGCTGCGGCAGGCGGAAACGAAAAAGGCTTAAAGGCGTTTAACCGCCTAGACGTCAAGGACGCCAAGAAATGCTTATGCATTTGATGCGACTTTTCCACTGTCTTGCGACGCTATTCACGGTGAGCCTGATAGTTCTCGCATCGCCATTGGCGTTGGCGCGGGATGATGGCGCAATGGCTGCGGCTGTCATGGATATCACCGTCGCCGCATTGCCGGCGGAGGCGCGCCAGACGCTGGCATTGATCAAGAAGGGCGGACCGTTTCCTTTTGAGCGCGACGGTGTTACGTTCGGCAATTTCGAACGTTTGCTACCCATGCGCAACCGCGGTTATTACCACGAGTACACGGTCACTACGCCCGGGGTCAAGAGCCGCGGCGCGCGGCGTATCGTCGCCGGAGCGGTCGGCGAGCATTACTACACCGACGATCACTACCGCAGTTTCAGACGCATACGCGAATGAAGAATCCGGATAAATTTCTGAGCGACAGCGGGAACTCGGGCGTATATGCCGCGCCCGATCGTGTTGCCACGCTCAAGAAGGCCGCTGCTGTATGCGAGGTGGCATGGATGGAACTCGACCTGAAGAGCGTGCGCGACAAGGCAGGTTTCCTTGCGCAATGCCGTTCGACCTTCGGTTTTCCGTCGTCGTTTGGCCACAACTGGGATGCATTGGCGGACAGTCTTCAGGATATGTCGTGGCGCGCGGCGCGCGGCTACGTCGTGCATTGCCGCAACGGTGGGGCTTTTTCGAGACGCTCGCCCCAGGATTTGGCCACCGCGCTAGAAATACTCGAGCCCACCCCTGCCTACTGGAAGACGAAGAACAAGGTATATCTGGTACTGCTCGATTCAGAAACACGCGGTGGACGCGAGTGGGCGAACTTTCCGGATTAGTGGACAAGCAGTACAAGATTCCGGTTTCAGTGCTGGTGCTCATACATACGGCGGATCTGCGCGTACTGCTGCTCGAACGTGCCGACCGGCCGGGATACTGGCAGTCGGTTACCGGCAGTCAGGACGCTGGTGAAACGCTGGTCGCAACCGCGCGGCGCGAAGTCCGGGAAGAGACCGGAATCGAAACAGATAGTTATATGCTGGTCGACTGGCACAAGCAGAGCGAATTTGAAATCTTCAAGCACTGGCGGCATCGCTATGCGCCTGGCGTCACGCACAACACCGAACACGTGTTCAGCCTGCAACTGCCGGATATCATCGTGCCTGTACTGGCTCCGCGCGAGCACCTGCAGTTTGCATGGCTGCCGTGGCGCGAGGCGGCCGACAAAGTATTTTCATGGAGCAATGCCGATGCCATACGAGAACTGCCGCGCCGGCTGGGTGTGGCGACGAAATAGCCGTGTCCGGCGCAGGGTCTTCGGAAATTGAATTTCTGGCAAAGACTGTTGTCTTACCTCTTGATCTTTCCATTATTAATCACATGCATCCGTCATTCCGGTGAAGACCGGAATCCAGAGGTTTTCGATTTTGCACTCGGTCCCGGTGTGCGCCCGGACGACGAGAGTCGAACGTAGGTTTGTCATGCAAGGCTCAGTATTGTGATAATGTTTGATCCAGGAGGAAAAAATCCATGCAGGTTGCAGCGATTGCGTTTGACCGTTTCAAGCCGCTGAAAGACGATGAATGCGAAAGTCGCATCGTCGCCGCCAAGGCGGCGCTCGGCAGGCGCGCGGTAATACTGGGCCATCATTACCAGCGTGCAGACGTATACAAGCACGCTGATCTCACCGGCGATTCTCTGGGATTGTCACGGCTTGCGACGCAGACCGACGCGCAGTACATCGTGTTCTGCGGCGTGCATTTCATGGCGGAAGTGGCTGACATATTGTCCACGCCGGAGCAGATCGCGATTTTGCCCGATCTGAGTGCCGGCTGTTCCATGGCTGACATGGCCAATCTCGCCAAAGTAGAGCGCGCGTGGCGCGAACTTGGTGAGGTGCTGAACCCTGACGAATCGATTACGCCCATCACTTATATCAATTCAGCCGCCGACCTCAAGGCGTTTTGCGGCGAGCATGGTGGCATCGTATGCACGTCCAGCAATGCCACCAAAATTCTGGAGCACTCGTTTGCGCGGCGCCCGAAAGTGCTGTTCTTCCCCGACCAGCATCTCGGACGCTGGAGCGGGCACACGCTGGGCATACCCGTGGATCAGATGCTGGTGTGGGATTTCGATGAACCCATGGGCGGCCTCACGCCCGAGCAGATACGTCATGCGCGAGTGCTGTTGTGGAAAGGCCATTGTTCGGTGCATCAGATGTTCCAGGCGCAGCACATTCTGAAGTTTCGCAATCAGTATCCGGATGGCAAAGTGATTTCCCACCCGGAATGCAATTTCGAAGTGTGCAAGCTTTCCGACTACGTCGGATCGACGGACTACATACTCAAGACACTGGTCGCGGCCCAGCCCAACACGCGCTGGCTGGTCGGCACCGAGCTGAATCTCGTCAATCGTCTCGCGGAACAGTTGAAGCCCGAGGGCAAGATAGTGCAGTTCATGGCGCCGACCGTATGCATGTGTTCAACCATGGCGCGCATCGACCCGCAGCATCTGGCATGGACGCTGGAAAATCTGGTGGCGGGCAAGGTGGTGAATCAGATCAAGGTGCCGGATCGCGAAGCACAACTTGCGCGCACGGCGCTCATGCGCATGCTGGACATCACGTGACCTGATGCCTGGTCGCCTGTCGGAGCTTGCTCCACAACCGCAGTAGTTTCGGAAGAAAGTACCGTTGGCATCGCACCACGTGGCAGCATGCCGTCCCAGATAATGACATCCCAGTTACGCATTGCCACCTATAACATCCATAAAGGCTTTTCGTTTTTCAAGCACCGGATGGTGATCCACGAAATGCGGGATCAATTGCGCGCGCTGGGCGCCGATGTTGTCTTTCTGCAGGAAGTGCAGGGCGTTCATGCCCGCCACGCACGACGTTTTGTAGACTGGCCTCGCCAGCCGCAGCATGAATTCCTCGCGGATTCCATCTGGAGCGACTTTGCCTATGGTAAAAACGCCGTCTACGATAATGGCCACCATGGCAACGCGGTACTAAGCCGTTTTCCAATAGTCAGATGGGACAACGAGGACATTTCAGAACACCGCTACGAGAGCCGCGGGTTGTTGCATTGCGAAATCGCGATTCCGGGTTGGAGCGAGGTGCTGCACTGTGTCTGCGTGCATCTCGGTCTGCTGGCACGCCACCGCAAACTGCAAATGCGCGCCATTTGCGCGCGCATCGATCGCCTGGTGCCGGATTGTGCGCCGCTCATCGTCGCCGGGGATTTCAACGACTGGCGGCATCTCGCGGGCGCGGGATTGGCACGTCCGCTCGGGCTGAAGGAGGTTTTCGAAGACACACACGGGCGGCCGGCGCGCAGTTTTCCGGCGGCCATGCCGTTTTTGCGGCTTGATCGCATTTATGTGCGCGGTTTCGAAATTGAGCACGTGCACGTTCATCATGGCCACCCGTGGCAACGATTCTCGGATCATGCCGCGTTGACCGCAAGCATCACCAGGGCATGACCGCCTTTGTTCCCGGCAACCGCATCGAGCTACTGCGTAACGGTACGGAGTATTTCCCGGCGCTTGAGCGTGCATTTGATGCTGCTATGCGGGAAATCCACCTGCAGACCTACATCTTCGAGGAAGACGTTACCGGCCGGCGCATCGCGGCCGCGCTGGCGCGTGCCGCTCAGCGCGGCGTCTGTGTATGCCTGCTGATCGATGGATTCGGTTCCAAGGATCTGGACGCGGATTTCGTGCGGAATTTGGAAGGCCAGGGCGTGCAAGTGCTCAAGTACCGGCCGCAGGTATCTCCCTGGACCCTGCGTCGCCAACGGCTGCGCCGCCTGCACTCGAAAGTGACGGTCGTCGATGCTGGCATCGCGTTTGTGGGCGGGATCAACATCATCGATGATATGGATACGCCGCGCCAGATTCCACCGCGCTACGACTACGCGGTTCGTATTGAAGGCCCGGTGCTCGCCCAGATTTATCCCGTTGTCACCCGCCACTGGATGCTGGCGAGGTGGGCGCAGGTGCATAGACGCTGGCCGCGGCGAGTTGCCGTTGCGTTGCGCGCAGAACCGCGCGGCGGCCAGCGGGCGGCATTCGTGGTGCGCGACAATCTGCGCCATCGCGCGGACATAGAGAATGCGTATCTCGCGGCCATAGACAGGGCGCGCACGGAAATTCTGATCGCCAATGCGTATTTCTTTCCGGGACGCAACTTTCGCCGTGCCTTGATCGACGCGGCGGCGCGCGGCGTGCACGTCAAGCTGTTGCTGCAGGGCCGCGTCGAGTACATGCTGCTGCATTACGCTGTGCGAGCGCTCTATCACCAATTTCTCAATGCCGGCATTGAGATTCACGAATATCAACGCAGCTTTCTGCACGCCAAGGTGGCGGTGATCGACGGCCGCTGGGCGACCGTGGGTTCGTCCAATATAGATCCCATGAGCCTGCTGCTTGCACGCGAGGCCAATATCGCAATCGAGGATGCCGCGTTTTCGGAAGAACTGTGCAAGAGCCTTGTCGACGCGATTGAATCCGGTGCACATAAGGTCTCGCGTGAAAAATGGCAGCGTGATTCGCATGCGTTGCCGATGCGCGTGATGACGTGGGTCTGTTATGGACTGGTCCGATTCCTGACCGGTTGGTCCTCGTACGGGCGAGCGCGGCAGTTCAGGTGAGCGTTAGACGGAAAACGGTGAGGGGTTTCGGTGTGATACATGTTGGTGCGGCATGACGTCGAGTGCTCATGTATGGTGCAAATTCTGCGCGCTCATTCCGCTCGCATAAAACATAAACCCATGATTTAACAATTAAAACTGCTTGGCATTGTAATTGCTCTATTACTTTCTGAAGACTTGGGGATGTAGCAGTCTCCAAGTTTTCAACCTCCTCCTGCGGTAACTTTGGGCGCCCTCACCGGTGTCCATTTTTTTGATTCGCCGAGTCTGCGCATTGCGGTTATTCCGGAAATTGGCAGGCGTCAACTTTGGGGGGCATGCCTCATGTTTCGTTGCGGCGCTGTTAGTCCCTCCTCGCACAGGCCAGAGTGTCCCTATAAAATAGCCCATCAGTAAGCGGCTGCCCGGTCCGTTCGTAACGGTGATCGCGCGGCATCCCGGCTGGCGCGGCGCATGTAGTCATGCAGCCTGCCCATTACATAGACAGAGACGCAAGGCAATCAAAATGCCGCACCATTCCCATACGGCTTTACCTCCCGCTATTCCGGCGCCGCCCGGCGCGGCGCGTCGCAACGAATGGCACAACGTGCGGCTGCTGCTTCCTTATCTGTGGGAATTCAGGGGCAGGGTGGCGCTGGCGCTGACGCTGCTGGCGGCAGCCAAGCTGGCCAATGTCGGCGTGCCGCTGGTGATGAAGGACATCGTCGACAGCCTCGACGCGAGCCGGGCGGCATTGGCATTGCCGCTCGTTCTGCTCATCATGTACGGTGCATTACGCTTGTCGACCACGCTATTCGCGGAACTGCGCGACGTGGTGTTCGTGCGCGTCGCGCAGCGCGCCCTGCGCCGCATCGCGCTCACCGTTTTCCGCCACCTGCACAATCTGTCGCTGCGGTTTCATCTGGATCGTCAGACCGGCGGCATGTCACGCGACGTGGAGCGCGGCACGCGCGGCATCGGCACGCTGATGTCGTATATGCTGTTTTCCATCATTCCGGTGATACTTGAGTTCAGCCTGGTCGCGTTGATACTCCTGACCAAGTTCGACTGGCGTTTTCCAGCCGTGACGTTTGGCGCGGTCGCGGCTTACATAGTCTTTACGATTTCGATCACCGAATGGCGCATGGATATCCGGCGCAATGCCAACGAACTGGATACGCGCGCCAATTCGCGCGCCATCGACAGTTTGCTCAACTACGAGACGGTCAAGTATTTCAACAATGAGGAATTCGAGGCGCGCCGTTACGACGAAAACCTGCGCAAGTACGAAACCGCGGCGGTGAAAGCCGAAGCGTCGTTGGGACTGCTGAATATCGGTCAGAGTTGCATCATCGCCATCGCGGTTACGCTGCTGATGATACTGGCGGCGGAGGGCGTGGTCGCCAAAACACTGACGCTGGGCGATCTGGTGCTGGTCAACGGTTTGCTGATTCAGCTCTACATTCCACTCAATTTTCTCGGCATGGTCTATCGCGAGGTCAGGCAGTCGCTGGTCGACATGGATCGCATGTTCGCTCTGCTAGAACAGAATCGCGAAGTACAGGACAGTCCGGATGCGATTGGATTGCCGGGTGCGTCGGCGGCAATACGATTCGAAGAAGTCGATTTCAGCTATGATGCCAATCGCAGGATACTGTTTGGCGTCAGTTTCGAAATTCCAAGTGGCGCCAAGGTTGCCGTGGTCGGGCACAGCGGCTCGGGCAAATCGACGCTGGCGCGCCTGCTGTATCGTTTCTACGATGTTGGCGGCGGGCGTATCACCATCAACGGCACCGACATACGCGATTTGCAGCAATCGGCCTTGCGCGGCGCGATCGGCATCGTTCCGCAGGACACGGTGCTGTTCAACGACACGATTTATTACAACATCCAGTATGGGCGTCCCGATGCATCGCGCGACGAAGTCATCGCCGCTGCGCAGGCCGCGCATATCCATGACTTCATCGTGAGCCTGCCCGATGGCTATGAAGCACGCGTCGGCGAGCGCGGATTGAAGCTGTCGGGCGGCGAGAAGCAACGCGTGGCCATCGCCCGCGCCATACTCAAGAATCCGCGCATCATGATATTCGACGAGGCGACGTCCGCGCTCGATTCGGCGACCGAGCAGGCGATACAGACCGAACTCATGCGCATCGCCGAGGGGCGTACCACACTGGTGATTGCGCATCGTCTGTCCACCGTCATGGACGCCGCGCAGATACTGGTGCTCGACGCCGGACGTATCGTCGAGCGCGGCACCCACCGCGAGCTTCTCGATCGTGGCGGCGCTTATGCCGACATGTGGGCGCTGCAGCAACAGGAAGAGAAAACCGCCGGCGCGCTGTCGTTGACGACCTGAAGCGTTTGCTGCAACATCAATCCTGAGCCGTTGGCCATCGATGTATCATGGGTGTGGAGCGCCGCCGGGACTCACGACCAAAATCTTGATTAACAGGAGGGTGTGATGCCGTACATGGTGAAAATGGGGTGCCTGGCCGCTGCTGGGACGTTAATTCTGGCGGGTTGCGCAAGCATGACGCCGGGGCCCAAGGACATGACGTTTTTCGTGACCAGCGTCGGGTCCGGTAAGGGCGGCGATCTGGGCGGCCTTGAAGGCGCCGACCGGCATTGCCAGTCGCTTGCCAAGGCGGCGGGCGCCGGCGATCGCGTGTGGCGTGCTTACCTGAGCACGCAGGCATCGAAACTGGATGCACCGGATTTCGTGAATGCGCGCGACCGTATCGGTACGGGACCCTGGCAGAATGCCAAGGGTGCCGTCATCGCGCGTAGCGTGGAAGACCTGCACTCGGCCAACAATAATTTGAACAAGCAAACAACGCTCGACGAAAAGGGCCAACTGGTCAACGGCCGCACCGAGAAACCCAATAAACACGACATGCTGACCGGGTCGCGTCCCGACGGCACGGCGTTCGCGGGTGCGCCGTTTCCCGACATGACGTGTGGGAACTGGACGAAGAGCGGAAACGACGGCGCGGCGATGACGGGCCATCATGATCGCGCGGGCCCGACGGACGCGCCCTGGGCTACTTCCTGGAATTCGGGCCATCCGACGCTGGGGTGCAGTCAGGAGCGTGTGCGTCCGACCGGCGGTGATGGTCTGTTCTATTGTTTCGCGGTGAAGTAATGGGGTGGCCCAGGGAGTGAGCTCCCTGGGGCGCGTCGGTTGGGCGGGCGGCTGTGAAGGACTTATCCGCGGTACCTGGCCAGTTTTCACCCACACGGAAACAGACCGTGTAAGTAGTATCCCAACGGTATGACTTCGAATAACGACATCGTATTGGTCCGTACCTGGTTGACTGCCGCGCAACGCGTGGTTGTTCTGACCGGTGCCGGTATCTCGACCGACTCGGGGATACCCGATTTTCGCGGCCCCAATGGCCTGTGGACGCGTGACCCCAGGGCCGAACGTCTGTCGGATATCCGCTATTACACGACGGATACGGATGTGCGCAAAGAAGCATGGCGCGCGCGCCTCGTGCACCCGGCGTGGAACGCCAAGCCCAATGCCGGGCACCTTGCGCTGGCCGCACGAACCGATAGGCACCGCATTGCCGCTGTTGTGCGGGGAATAGCTTGGGTTATTTCTCCGCCAGAGCGCGCTAATGTATGGAGATGCCGGAGTCCTGCACCAGTTTGCGCCAGCGCGGGACTTCGTCGGCGATAAATTGCCTGAACTGCTCGGGCGTGCTGCCCATAGGGTCGCTGTTGTCGGCTCTGAGTCGATCCGCAACCTCCGGTAATTTCGCGGCACGCGCGAATTCGAGGCTGAGCTTGTGGATGATGGCGGCCGGCGTTCCAGCAGGCGCCGCAAAGCCATGAAAGGTGCTTGCATTGAAACCCGGAACCCCTTGTTCCGCGATGGTCGGGATATCGGGTAGCAGCGTGGAGCGTTGCGCCGTGCTGATGCCGAGTGCCCGCAGCCGGCCGGATTTGATATGCGTGATCGTGCTGCCGGTCGAGAATCCGGCGTCGATCTGGCCCGCCACCAGATCGACCGTTGCCTGCGCCACGCCGCCTTTATATGGCACATAAACCGCTTTAATGCGTGCCAGCGACAAAAACCAGATCGCAACCAGATGGGTTCCGGCGCCTGACAATCCGCCACCGAAATTCAGTTTTCCCGGCTGAGCTTGCGCAAGCACGATCAGTTCCTTCACGGATTTGGCGGGCAACAAAGGATAGACTGTCAGTAAATAGGGTGCCCTGCTCACCAGCGAGATGGGCGCGAAGTCACGGATCGGATCTGCAGGCAGGGTCTTGTACAGCGCGGGCGCGAAGGTAAAATCCGGCAACACGGTCAGCAACGTATATCCGTCTGCCGCCGCCGTGGCGACGATGGGCAGAGCGACGGGCAGACCGGGACGATTGTCGACGACGAACTGCTTGCCCAGACTTTCGCTGAGCTTGCCGGCAAACAGGCGCGCCTGGACATCCGCGCTGCCGCCCGCACCCTGCGCGGTAACGATGCGCACGGGCTTCGCCGGATATTGCTCGACGGAGATCTGCGCACGCAACGTGCCGCCCATCAACATCGTTGCCGCCAGAAACAGCAGTTTACCGCCGATGGATGTAGATAAACTACGATAAAACAAATAGTTACATGACATAATGTTGATCGCCCCATGGGCGTGCGCATCTACACATCTTTGCCAAGAGCCACACTCCTTCCTCCGCTTGCGGGGGAAGGTTGGGATGGGGGCAGGGATCGCGGCTGTTTGCCCCCCCTCCCCCGCGCTGCGCGCAAGGGATGGTGTTTCGATGTGTAGATAGGTGTGGCAAATCGGTGAAGTCCATCGCTGGAGAAAATTGAATGAAACAGCCGGTCAGTGATACGAATCCTTACACGCGCGGCATTGCGCAGTTCGTGTCTGCCCTCAGTTACGAGTCTATACCTTCCGAAGTTACGGCGCGTATCAAGCTGCTGATTCTGGATGCGCTCGGTTGTGGAATTTTCGGAGCCGGTCTCGAATGGAGCCGGATACTCCAGCAGCGTCTTGCCGTGCTCGATGCCACGCAAGTCAGCGTGGTGTGGGGCACAGGCATCAGACTGTCCGCGCCGCATGCGGCGTTGGTCAATGGCACGCAGGTGCAGGGATTTGAACTCGACGACATGCATCACATGGGCATTATGCACACGGGTTCGGTGGTCCTGCCGGCTTTATTTGCGATCGCGGAAACCCGCCCCGGCATGAGCGGCCGGGATTTTCTGACGGCGGCCGTCGCGGGTTATGAAGTCGGACCACGCGTCGGCATCTGCATGAATCCATGGCATCTGGGGCAGGGCTGGCATTCGGACGCCACGTGCGGCACGTTTGCAGCCGCGGCGGGCGCGGCGCGCGGCTTGAAGCTGGACGCCGGCAAAACTGTCCATGCGCTCGGCATCGCGGGTACGCAGGCCGCGGGTTTGATGGCTGCGCAGTACGGCTCCATGGTCAAACGCATGCACGCCGGACGTGCCGCGCAAAGCGGACTCTACGCTGCGTTTCTGGCCGACGCCGGATACACCGGCATCGTCAATGTGTTTGAAAGCGACTATGGTGGTTTTTGCACGACGTTCTCGCGCTCGACTAATCGCTTTGATCTGCCCCAACTGACTGCGGACTTCGGATCGGTGTGGCAGACCATGGATGTCAGGCTCAAGTTTTACGCTTGCGTGGGCAGCACCCATGCCACGCTCGATGCCGTCCGCGAAATGCGTGCCGAGCGGCCGTTTCGCTGTGAAGAGGTAGTAAACATCATCGTGTACGGCTCTCAGGTCACGGTGGACAAGGTGGGCTGGCCGTATGTGCCGCAGGGACTCGCTTCAGCGCAGTTCAACCTTGCGTACTGTGTTGCGACACTGCTGCTCGAAGGCCAGTGCTTTGTCGACCAGTTCACCGATGCCAAACTGACCGATCCGGCGCGCATCGCGCTCGCCAGCAAGGTCAGCGTGCGTCATGATCCCGCCATCCTGGCGCAGGGTCCGGAATACCGTCAAATGGTGCGCGTTGAAGTTCACCTTGCCGATGGCAGCCGCATGGAGCGCGCGCTTGTGGTTTCACGCGACAAGGAGAAATTCGCAAGCGACTCCGAAGTTGTCGCCAAGTTCGAGAATCTTGCAGCTCACATACTGCCGAGAGAGCGAGTCGAACAACTGCGCGATGCGGTTCTGGGCATGGAGAAACTGCCGGATGCCGCATTGCCGGCGCGGCTGATGGCGATTTGACTAGGCGATTGAGCTGCTTATTGCGCAGGCCGTTCCGAGATGAGTTTTCCGGATTTGCGCATCAGAAAACCGCCCGCGACCAGCATGACTGAATTCGACAGGAACACGGTTGAGTACCCAAATGCCGAACCCACGGTGCCGAAAACGACAGGTACGATCAGATGCGTGACGTTGTTTACGGTTTTGCGCAGGCCCATTGATTCCGCGACCCGGCCGTGTGGCGTCAGGACGTAGACCAGCGACATCGACATCGGGTTCGCGCAGCCGACGCCGAGGCCCAGCAGGAAGGCGATCGCGGCCAGCACGTAGGCGTTCGTAACAAAGGGCAGCAGCACGAACGCAAATGCGGCAATGAAAACTGCGTAGGTCAAAATCTGAGCTTCGGTTCGCACTTTCACCAGAAACGGAATCAGGCCCCGGATCAGGAAAGCCGCCGCCGCCATCATGCCGACGATGGTACCTATGGCCGAGGCCGACATGCCGAGCGAGTGGCCGTATATCGGGAAATAAAACTGAAACAGATCCTGCGCCGAGCCTATGATGCCGCCGGCGATAAAGAGGGTGCGCAGGCCAGGGTTGCGCCACAGGTCAATTGCGCTGCCACGGTTGCCCGTGTGTGAGTGCATGGGGGTACGCGGCAGCAGACCCGGACAAAGCCAGAGTACCAGTATCGGCGTGACCGAAATCGCCGCGAGTACCCAGAATACCTGCACGTGACCGATGTGATCGATGGAAAAGCCGGCGATCATGGGGGCGAAAAAATTGGCGATCGACCAGGCCATGCTGAGCAGGGAATAGTTGCCGGCGCGTTTCTCGGGGCCGCCGATGCCGCCGACGCCGGCTTCGACCGGTATCAGAAAAAACTGGTGCATGATGCCCAGCAGCATGCACGTGACGTATAGCACCGCGATGCCCGGGAACAACGGCGGCAGAACGAAACCGAGGGTCATGCCGAATATGCCCAGCGTCAGGGGCACCCACGGCGCGACGCGGTCTACAAATTTGCCGACGGAGATCGCCAGCAACATCGGAAATATCGCGTACAGGGAGACCAGTATTCCGATCTGGAACTGGTTGGCGCCCAACTCCAGTGCGTACAGTGATACCGCAATCCGGCTTCCACTGAACGCCATCTGGCTCAGCACAGCCATCAACATGATCAGGTATATCGCCATCGGCTGGAGCGGGAGCAGGAACGGGGAAGACCCGGAAACCGTCGGGTCATGGGCAGGCGCAATAGTTTCGAGCGCGAACAGCACTGGATACGCAGGGCATTTTAGCACCACAGCAAACGCGCACCACACCAGGAGCCGAGCGTGTATGGTGCTACTCGAAGAAGATCAACCTCTTAACGCAGAGGACGCAGAGGACGCAGAGGACGCAGAGGACGCAGAGGACGCAGAGGACGCAGAGGACGCAGGGGACGCAGAGTTGCGCGGGGTAAGACGCCGGACCAAACCCAAATAAGAGGGTTTCCTTTGCGAACCTTTGCGTCCACTGCGTTTGGCGTCTGATTTGACCTGGCTCCAGCCGCGCGCACTGCGATTTGTTATATCATGGCGCCCTGCCGCACAAAATCATTTCCAATCATGAAAGGAGCAACGACGATGGAACGAAAAAAAGCCAGCGATTTTCCTCCCGAAGTCATGAAGTTGTTTGATGGGTATGTGCATGGCTGGATGAGTCGCCGTGATTTTCTGGATCGCGCGGCGAAGTTTGCCGTCGGAAGTTTCACTGCCGCGGCCATGCTGGAGAGCCTCAGGCCGAACTACGCATTTGCCCAGCAGATTGCCAAGGACGACAAGCGTATTCAGGCAGGATATGAAACGTATGCCTCCCCGCAGGGTTCGGGAAACATGCGCGGCTATCTGGCGCGGCCGGCGGCCGCGGGTAAATATCCGGGTGTCGTGGTCGTGCATGAGAACCGCGGCCTCAATCCGTATACCGAAGATGTCGCGCGGCGCCTGGCGACGGCAAATTTCGTTGCCTTTGCGCCGGACGCGCTTACGCCTCTCGGCGGTTACCCGGGCGACGAGGAAAAAGCCGCTGCGCTTTTCAGGCAACTTGACACGCCCAAGCGGCTGGAAGACATGTTTGCCGGCGCGGTTTATCTCAAGGCGCGTCCGGAGTGCACCGGCAAGATCGGTGGCGTGGGCTTTTGCAATGGCGGAAGTGTCGTTAACGAGATGGCTGTGCGTTTCCCGGATTTCGGGGCCGGTGCGCCGTTTTATGGCACCCCGCCGAGCGCCGCGGATGTAGCCAAAATCAAAGCGCCACTACAAATCCATTTTGCCGATCTCGACGAACGCCTGACTGCTGCGTGGCCTGCTTTCGAAACAGCGCTCAAGGCAAACGGCGTCCGGTACGAGATGTTCAAGTATCCCGGCACCTATCATGGCTTCCATAATGACACCACGCCGCGCTACGACGACGGCGCCGCCAAACTGGCATGGCAGCGGACCATCGATTTCTTCAACAAGAACTTGAGAGCATGACCGGCGTGGTGCGATTTTTGCGGTGGGCTCATGATGCCGTTTGACTGTTCGACGCTGGGCGGCAGGGCGCCGACGACACTGGTGCGGGCGCGCTCCCTCTCGCACCACGCACTTCAATGGGCAGCGCGGGCCGCGCGCGCGAATCTCGCTGCTGTTCCTGACGACAGTCATCTCAGCATGGAGTGGGATGCGGCGCATGCACTGCTGCTGTCCCAGCCCTTGGCATCAAACGATGGTGAAATTCGCATCGGTCTGGATATAGCAGGTCTGGCGCTTACCTTGTGGCGCGGCAAGGTTTGCCTGGATACGTTCGAACTATCAGGCAGACGCGACTCCGTGGTCGGCGTGTGGCTGGATTCGGCATTGCGCACACTTGGGCTCAAGCCCGCCAGCGATGTGCGGTTGCCCTACGCGGTGGCGGCGAGTTCCGTGTCGCGTGGCGGTGCGTATAACAGCAATGGCGAGGGAGAGGCTTTGCATGAACTGGCGCGCTGGTTTGGAACTGCCGCTGATTTGCTGGGCCAGGTGAGCGTGCAGTTGTCTGAAGCATACCCAGGCACGGGCCCCGTACGCTGCTGGCCACATCACTTTAATATGGTATTTCTTGTTGCGCTCGCTGGTGATTCCGCTGAACCGACAACTTCCGCAGGCATAGGATTCTCGCCGGGCGACGAGCATTATCCGCAGCCGTACGTTTATCTCAGTTCATCGCCGCGTTTGAACAGCACGGATTTGCCGCCTTTGCCCGCGCCGGGACACTGGCATGTCCAGGGATTTGTCGGCGCGGTGGTCACGGGCGAAGAAATTCTGATGCTGTCCGATCGCACCCGGGATCTGCGTGGATTTATCGGCGCGGCATTCGATATCGTGCGCACCCGAGTCGCGGGCTCGTCTTAGTCGACTCTCAGTCCGGCGTGCTTGACCGCCTGCGCGTTCTTTGCCCATTCGCGGCGGATGAGTGCGCCGAACTCCTCTGCGCTGCTGCCTATCGGTTCCGCGCCCAGCGCCTCGAATTGTGAACTTGTATCGGGCGCGCGCACTACCTTGACCAGCAGTGCGTTGAGGCGTGCGATGAGGGGCTTGGGTGTTGCGGCCGGCGCAAGCATGCCGAACCACGACGTAAATTCATATCCCGGCACACCGGCATCGCTGATGGTCGGTATATCGGGCAACTGGGACGAGCGCTTGATGCTGGACACGCCCAGCGCGCGCAGGCGCCCTGCCTTGATGTGCTGCAGCACTGGCGGGATGGAACTGAAGTTCAGGCTGATGTGCCCGCCCAGCACGTCCGTCACGCCTTGCGGAGCCCCTTTGTATGGGACGTGCGTAATGTTGATGCCCGCCATCTGCTTGAATATTTCCGACGCCAGGTGATTCGGTGCGCCGTTGCCGGCGGACGCATAGTTGAACTTGGCGGGTTCCGCCTTGGCGAGGGCTATCAGTTCCTTGAGTGTTTTTGCCTGCACCCCCGGATGGGCGATCAGTACGTAGGGTCCCGCCGAGACCATACCGACCGCGGCAAAATCCTTGAGCGTATCGTAGGGCACCCGTTGCAGATGCGGCAGTATGGTAATAGGGCCTGCGCTGCTTAGCATCAGGGTGTAGCCGTCAGGTACTGCCCTGGCCACCAGTTCTGCCCCCATCAGTCCGCCGGCGCCGCCGCGGTTATCCATCACCAGTTGCTGACCGAGCAGGCTGGACAGGCCGGGGGCCACCATGCGTGCCACAAGATCGGGGGTTCCTCCGGCTGGAACGGGAACGATAATCCGGATGGGTTTGTCTGGATAAACTTGCGCTGCTGCCGGCATCGGAAGCAGTGCGGTGATAGTCGTTGCAAGCACGCTGCGCAATAAGATCATGCACATTTCCAGTTCATGTTGGGGCGATGGAAACGATGGTAAGCGAACGGGTCTTGCGGTGTCCAGTCGATGCGTATGCGTGACGGCGACAGTAGTCTCCTGAGTTGTGCCTTGCCCTTTGTGATTTCAAAAGTCGCCGAACGCAACAAGAATCATTGTTCATGCGTTTTGCCTGTGCAGTTTTTAATACCACATCCGCGCGCCCTTTAAAACGCCAAAAAACGCACGCTAAACGCAAGTTCGTAAGTTTCGCGTAAGGTTTGCGGCCTACTCTGTGCGCGGCTTAGTAGAAAGCCATCTTGCGTCTTCAACAAGTTCAGGGAAATCTGGTCTTGTTCGATGTCGTAAGTGGATGTTTTGCGGGGAATTCTGCAACCACAAGGAGAGAGAGCCGTGCAATTGAAAATCAAGAGTCCGGAAGATTTTTGGTCTGGACTTATGTTTGTCGCATTCGGAATCGCAGCAATGTATATGTCGCGCAATTACCCCATGGGCAGCGCGTTGCGCATGGGCCCCGGCTATTTTCCCACCTGGCTGGGCGGCATCATGACCTTTATCGGCGCCATAGTATTTGGGCGTTCTTTCTACCTGAAGGGTGAAGGGCTTACGGCGTGGTCCTTCCGGCCTTTACTGGTGCTGGTTTTTTCGATCGCCTTTTTTGGCGTATGCCTGGACGAGATTGAGATAGGTTTTGTACCGTCCTTGTTGATCCTGATACTC
>CANJQI010000065.1 GCA_947476215.1 Betaproteobacteria bacterium | reverse complement strand
CCATCACATAGCTCAGCACATGTTTGCGATTAACGCCCATACCGGGCGGTAACAGCGACACGTGTACCCATCCCGAATTCCTTCCGCGTGCGGCGTTGTGGCACTCCAGTATGACCTGGTCAAAAGTCAGATTCTTGGTCACCCATTTCGCCAGCTCCATGGTCGACACGCTGGCGATCTGAATGTCGCACGCCTGCCCCAGGGTATGCTGACTGTTGCTGGTCCAGCCGGGGGGCATGTTCTTTAAGGCACGTTCCAGCGCTTGGGAGCGAAAAACGCTGTTAGGCGTGTAGGGGCCGAACTTCCTGCGCACCGGCTCCATGACGTTGCGGCATAAGTAGACCGCGCAGCGGCAGGATTGCAGATCGGGGAAAGCGTTGTCGATTTGCAGGCGCGCTGCGGTTTCGGAGATGGTGAGTTCGGAAAATCTGAAGTGTGGTGACACGCGGTCATCAGCCCCTGCGTTTCGGGAGAAACGGTTCCATGCGACGCGGCTCAGGTTTTTCATGCGTGATATCCATATACGCGCATCGCGGCATTCTGATACGCTTCCGGAATTCTACACACTCCAATTCCATGATTGCGCCTGTCGATTGTGAACGCGGCGCAGGGAATACTTCCATGGCTTGTCCACGAAACGGCGGTAAATGACGGATCTCATTGTTGCAATTGTGCTGACATTGCTGG
This sequence comes from Betaproteobacteria bacterium, assembly GCA_947476215.1. Taxonomy (GTDB): domain Bacteria; phylum Pseudomonadota; class Gammaproteobacteria; order Burkholderiales; family SG8-41; genus PALSA-1004. Next base: position 27,892 of record CANJQI010000065.1, on the reverse strand, counting down.
TGCAGGCGATGATATCGGCGACGGTGGTTGCACCGGCGGTGCTTGCACCGGTGGCGCAAGGCGATATCGGAATCGCGGCAAGCTGGATCGGCGTCTTTACTTCACTGATTTATGCAACAGCAACACTGTCCGCGCCGCTCGGCGGGACTATGGTTGCGCGGCAGGGAGCCGTCAGGGTTAGTCAGTATTGCCTGTTGTTTGCCGGTACCGGCTTCGCCTTGTGCGCGCTGGCGCATCCTTTCGTGCTGGTGGCGGGCGCTTTGCTGATCGGTTGTGGATACGGTCCGATCACGCCCGCAAGCTCGGAAATCCTTGCGGCGCGCACGCCACCACGCATACGCAATCTGGTGATGTCGATACGGCAGAGCGGGGTTCCGGTCGGAGGCGCGCTCGCCGGCGTGCTGGTCCCGCTGCTGCTGATGGCACTCGACTGGCAGGCCACGGTATTGGTGATCGCGGCGTCGTGTTTTTTCCTTGCCATCCTGTTACAGGCCGTTCGCGAGCAATACGACAGCGCGCGCCACGATGCTCCGCAAAGACCACGCCCCTCGCTGATGGCGCTGATGCGCATGGTATTTACGCATGCCGAGTTGCGACGCGCGGCGTTGACTTCATTTGCTTACGGCGGCATACAGTGGTGTCTGGCGTCGTTCGTGGTGGTGTTTCTGACCGAACGTGGGGCATTAAGCTTGAGCAATGCAGGGTTCGCGTTGTCGGCGGCGATGACGGGCGGTATCGTGGGCCGCGTGTTGTGGGCAGCGGTCGCCGACTATATAGGCAATGCACGCATCGTGCTTGGCACGCTGGGCATCGTCATGTCGCTGTCCGCGTTTGTGATGAGCCAGGTCTCCCCCGACTGGCCGTTGGCGGCTATATTCGTTTTGTGCACCGTATTCGGGGCCAGCGCGATCGGCTGGAACGGTGTGTATATCGCCGAGATCGCGCGCATCATGCCCGTCGACAAGGTGGCGCTGGCGACCGGCGCCTCACTCGCTGTTACCTATCTCGGCGTGGTGGTAACGCCGTTCCTGTTCTGGCTCCTATTGACGGTGACCGGAAGCTATGCGGTTGCATTTATCGTGGTCGGCATACTGACATTCATTGCGTCGCTTGCCTATTTCCGCCGGGTCTCCTGGCAAGCATGACGCGCGAGCGGCGGGGTCGCTATAATCGACTTCCATATGAGGGGAATGCGCCGGCCCCTGTTATTTCCCACACCGGCGTACCTACCAGGGGAATCCGATGATCGTCGAAGAGCGCATGTACACGCTGCATCCGGGCAAAGTGCCGGAGTATCTGAAGCAGTACCAGGCCGAAGGCATGCCGATACAGAAGCGCATACTGGGCAATATGTTCGGATATTTTTTCAACGAGGTTGGCACGCAGAATCAGATCATACATATGTGGTACTACGAGAATTTCGCGGAGCGCGAGCAACGCCGTGCGCAATTAGGCGCCGACGCGGCCTGGCAGGCATACATCGGCAAAGTACGGCCGTTTATTTCATTTCAGGAAACACGCATCATGCGGCCCGCGCCGTTTTTCGAGGACACGATCCGGAAAATGCTGGCAGCGGCAAAATAGGATACGTCTTTCATGAGGCTGGATCACCATGGCTAAAGCGAAAAGCGGCATGCGGCGCGGTCTTACCGCGTATGGCGACGAGGAATTCTCGCTGTTTCTGCGCAAGGCGTTTATCAAAGCCATGGGCTACACTGACGATGCGCTGGAGCGCCCGATCATCGGCATAACCAATACCTTCAGCGGTTTCAACGCCTGCCATCGCACCGTGCCCGAATTGATCGAGGCGGTTAAACGCGGCGTGATGCTGGCTGGTGGATTGCCGGTCGAGTTTCCGACCATCACGCTGCACGAGTCGTTTGCGCATCCGACGAGCATGTTTTTGCGTAATCTGATGGCGATGGATGTCGAGGAAATGATACGCGCGCAGCCGCTCGATGCGTGCGTATTGATCGGCGGTTGCGACAAGACGGTACCGGCGTTGTTGATGGGCGCGGCGAGCGCCAATGTGCCGTCCATCATGCTGGTGACCGGCCCCATGGTGACGGGCGACCACAAGGGAGAACGTCTGGGCGCGTGCACCGACTGCCGCCGGTTCTGGGCGCGGTTCAGGGCCGGCGACATCAGCGCAAAAGAGATCAACGATCTCAATTCCAAACTTGCGCCGAGCGCTGGTACGTGCATGGTGATGGGTACCGCGAGCACGATGGCGCTGTGCACTGAAGCGATGGGCATGATGCTGCCCGGCGGCGCGTGTATCCCTGCAGTGATGTCGGAGCGTCTGCGCAATGCCGAGGCGACCGGCACGCGTGCGGTGGCGATTGCCAGGGAACGCCTCACGCCGGACAAAATCATGACATCCAATGCATTCGAAAATGCGCTGCGCATGCTGCTCGCGGTTGGCGGTTCAACCAATGCCATCGTGCATCTTACTGCAATGGCCGGACGTCTCGGTATCAAGATCGACCTCGAAAAATTCGACCGCATGGGACGCGAAACGCCGGTGCTCGTTGATCTGAAGCCCACCGGCCAGCATTACATGGAAGATCTTGAGAAGGCCGGCGGTGCAGTGATGGTTTTGCGCGAGCTGCGGCCTTTGCTCAAGACGCGGGCGCTGACGATTACCGGCAAGTCGCTGGGTTGGAATATCGATCATGCATTGCCGGCATGGAAGCAGGATGTGGTGCGCCCGTTCAAGCGCCCGATATTCGGCAATGGCGGCATCGCCGTGCTGCGCGGCAATCTCGCCCCCGGCGGCGCCATCATCAAGCAATCGGCAGCAACACCAGGGCTGATGCAGCATGAAGGGCGTGCCGTGGTGTTCGACACGCTGGAGGATCTTGCCGCGCGCATCGATGCGCCCGATCTGGACGTCACGCGCGACGATATTCTGGTGTTGCGCAACGCCGGTCCCAAGGGCGCGCCGGGCATGCCCGAGGCGGGCTATATCCCTATCCCGAAAAAGCTGGCAAAACAAGGGGTTAAGGATATGGTGCGAATATCGGATGCACGCATGAGCGGCACCGCGTTCGGTGCGATCATTCTGCATGTCACTCCGGAATCGGCGATCGGCGGACCTCTCGCACTGGTGAAAACCGGTGATCGAATCAAGCTCGATGTGGCGCGGCGCAGGCTGGATCTGCTGGTATCGGATGATGAACTCGCGCTGCGGCGCAAGCGCTGGAAGCCGCCGAAATCGCGGCCCGGCGATGAGCGTGGTTACCGTAAGCTTTTTCTTGACACGGTTCAGCAGGCCGATCGGGGATGCGACTTTGAATTTTTGACCAAACCCGTCGCGGCCCGCGCGCCATCCCGGAAACGCCCATGAACGGCCAGACCATCGCCATACTCGAAAGCCGCCTCGGAGCGCAACTTGTCGAACTGATCGCCAAGCGCGGCGGCAAACCGGTATGGGCGCCGGCACTGGCCGAGGTGCCGGATGTCGAGCCGCAATTCATCGCCGAGCTGCTGCAGGACTGGAAGCTCAAGCCGGTCAAGGCGGCCATATTCCAGACCGGGGTTGGAACTCACGCCTTGTTCCGCGCTGCCGATGCGCTGAACATGACCGAAATGCTGCTCGAACTGCTGGCGGACACCACGGTCGTGGTGCGCGGCCCCAAACCGACCGGTGCCTTACGCTCGCGCAATGTGCGTATCGATATCAGTGCACGGGATCCTTTTACCACTGCCGAGATACTTGCCGATATCGCGTCGGTGCCTGTTTCCGGAGAGCGTGTCGTGGTTCAGCGCTATGGCGCGCGCAATGTGGAACTCGAAAGCGCGCTCAAGGCCCGCGGCGCGGCGGTGATTGAAATACCTACCTACCGCTGGTCACTGCCTGCTGACACCAAGCCGTTGCTCGATCTGATCGCGGCACTCGAGCGCCGTGAAATCGCCAGCGTGGTGGTCACCAGCGCATCGCAGATTCAGAATTTTTTCGAGGTCGCGCAGTCGATCGGCAAGGCCGACACGCTCGCAGCCCATCTGAACGCAACGCTGGTTGCGTCGATCGGTCCGGTCTGCTCCGCCGCTTTGTTACGATTCGGTGTGCAACCGGCTTTGGAAGCGCATCCACCCAAGCTTGGTCCATTGATCAATGCACTGGATGCCGCGTTGTCGTGACCCTGACGGTTACGTGTTCGCGGAAACATCACGCAAAGCGATCATGACCTGCCGAGCTGCCGGGCGATAAATGACTTGACCATTTCATGGGCGCGGTCCGTGTGCGGTCCCGGTTCGGCCACCCACTCGTGCTCGCAGCCTTCAAAAACCTCCAACTGACATTCACCACCGGCGGCGCGATAGGAGGCCGCGAATTTCTCCTGTATGGGCGGAATGACGTTGTCGTCGCGCGCGCCCTGCATGATCAGCAGCGGCGGCAGCGCGACGGTCTCGCGCCGGTCGAGGATGTGCTGCGGATTGGCTTCGAATATCGTATCCCAGGGATTGAAGAAGTTTCTGCTCTTCTGCATCATCTCCTTGCGTTTCATTTTTTCCGCCTGCTGATAGCGGGCATGAGGATCGCTGATGGGCGAGCGCGTCACAATGTAGGCGACGGTCGCGTCGGCGCCCGGGCTTTCGGGCAAGGCATGCGCGTTGTAGCGTGGATCTTGCGGGCGCATGCCCAGCAGTTCCGCGATGTGGCCGCCGCTGGAACTGCCGAGCACTCCGAGCTTCGCGGCATTGCCATTCCACTCGAGCGCTTTTGATTTCAGCCAGCGTATGCCGTAGCTTGCGTCCTGAACCGAGGCCGGGTAAGGGGCTTCGGTGGCCACCCGTAAATCGACCGCCACGACCAGCATGCCGCTGGCCGCGATCGCCCTGTCCATGGGTTCATTGGCCAGACGGTCCTTGGTGTTCCACGCGCCGCCGTGCAGGTCCAGGAGCGTCGGAAAGGATTGCGTACCCTGCGGCTGATAGATGCGTGCCATCAATGTCCGCGTCGGCGTGCGCTGGAACTCCACGTCCCACACCTTGATTTCAAATTTCGCTGACGGGTTGTACTTTGTTTGCATTGCTGTCTCCTTATTCGCCGCGTATGCCGGCCTCACGTATGACTTTACCCATTCTCGCCATTTCGGACTTCATCCTGGCGCCCAGTTGTTCCGCTGAACTGCCCACGGCTTCCACCCCAAGTTCCGCAAACCTCTCCCTTGCCGCCGGCGTGCCGACGAATTGCACGATGACCTGATTCAGGCGCGCGATTACATACGCCGGCGTCCGGGCGGGTACAAACACGGCGAATATTCCCGTCCATTCATAGCCCGGCAGTCCCGACGCGGACAAGGTCGGCAGGCTGGGGAACAGCGCCGAGGGCTGAGCGCCGCTGGTTGCCAGAGCGCGCAGTCTGCCGGTTTTAACTTGCGACGAGACCGTTGAGGCCGCGGGGAACAACAATTGCACCTCACCACCGATCAGCGCGGTCAGTGCGGCCGCGCCGCTCTTATAGTTGACGCGAACGATATTGATGTCGGCCATGGACTTGAACAACTCGCCGGCAAGATGCGATGAACCGCCTGGACCGGAAGTTCCAAAGTTAAGTTCTCCCGGCCTGGCCTTGGCCAGCGCTATCAGTTCCTTGACCGATTTCGTCGGGACTGACGGATGCACGACCAGGATATTGGGTGAAGTCAATGCCAGCGTGACGGGAGAAAAATCACGTACCGGGTCATAAGGCGCATTTGCCTGCAGGAACGGGCCCAGCCACAGTGCGCTGCCATAGAGCAGCAAGGTATAGCCATCGGGCGGTGCTCTGAGCACCGCTTCCACCACGGTGTTGCCCGCCGCCCTGTTGTCCACCACCACCTGCTGCCCCAGAGGTCCAGAAATGCCCTGTGCGACCAGTCGCGTCGCGATATCGCTGGGCCCGCCTGCACCGCTGGTGACGATGCGTATGGTCTTGACCGGAAAATCCTGTCCATGTGCAACATTCGCGCAAAATACCGCCACGATGCATGAAACCAGACCTATGGAATAACGTGATATCAAAGCGACTTCTCCTTCTTGTTGCCACGTCATGGAACTGTGCGGGACTTGTGTCGCCGAGAGCTTCCGCTTTGTTTCCGCATGCGTCAAGCGCCGGAGACCAGGCGCGCATAGATGTCTTGCAACGGCATTGGATCGTTAAAGTAAGTCCTGCGGTCGCGTACCTACTCGTCGCGTGCAACGCGGAATCCGCGGCCGTCCACGCGTATGACAACAGGACTGCCGACGCGGTATGCGGCGCGCAGTCCGGCCGGCGATTCGTTCCATGCCCCGCCGCGCACTGCGCGCATCGCGCAGTCTCCGCTGTCCCATGCGCGCCCGTCCGTGGGCACGCCATCATAGTTGGCGTTCCAGCAGTCTTGCGTCCACTCCGCGACGTTGCCCAACATGTCGTGCAGTCCAAATGCGTTCGCGCGAAAACTGCCGACCGGCGCGGTATAGGCGCGACCGTCGCTGCAGTTCACCGCGCCCCAGTTGCGCGCGTCCGGCACATGCGCTTCAGTTGTCGCATCCGCACCGTTGGCGTATAGGCACGAAGCGCCGCCTGCGTCTTCCCAGTAACGCGCGCCTAGTGTGCCTGCGCGCGCCGCGTACTCCCATTCGGCTTCACTTAGCAGCCGATAACGCCTTCCGGTCGTGCGGCTGAGCCAGCTTGCATAGGCGCTTGCATCTTCCCAGCTCACGCAAGCGGCAGGATGATTGTCATCCTGGGCATAACCAGGACTGCGCCAGGATTTGGATGGATCCATTTCAAATTCCGTGCCGTTCCACGCGAAGCAGCCGTCGCCGGTGTGCAGGGTAGCCTGCACAAACACCCGATATTGACCGCGCGTGACTTCAAACCGTCCAGCCGAGAACCGACGGACATCGACCATGTGTCGAGGATGGCTGCGATTGCGAAACGTATCTCCCAGAAGTTCGCGGTCTTCCTCGCCCGGTGCGGTGCCCATCAGAAAATCCCCGGCGCGGATGTTCACCATTTCCGGGCATGCCGCGCAATCTCTGTATGCAATCGTGCCGTGGATCTGCGCTGACGCGGACGTGGTCAGCATGGCCAGCGCCAGCAAACGCAAGAATTGGAGGGCAGGTGCAGGTCTGCCGTGGGGAACACGGATGGGAGCCTCAATATTCATTGTGGATTCCGGTATTCAACGAAATAACGGGTGGCTGCCAGGAATTGTGGAAAGATCAATCGGCATTCAGCTGCGCTTTCATTTTCTGCGCAGCCAGCGCATAGCCGCCATTGGCGCCGTCGACAAAATGCGTGTGCGCATTGCGACGGTCGAAAGTCAGGCAGGTCATCAGCGCTTCCTGCGCAACGCGGACACCATAGACGATTTCTCGGCGCTGGCGGCGTTGTTCGAGTTGCTGTTCGAGGCGTTCACGTTGCGTGGAAGAACTGTCGAGCACCATGCGCAGGGTGTCGTCAAATTTACGGTAGTCGGTATGGGCGACGACGTCGTTATTGTAATTTCCCCAATTCATGCCGCCGACGCGCAGACGCATGGCCATCATCCATGCGGCGATCCATGTTTGCAGGCGCACGACCAACGCCATCAACGCCTTGGCGCAGGCACCGCGCCCGTGGGCGCTCACGCCCAGTTCGGCGCGCGCGCAATTTTCCCCGAGGCCCGGGTTCAGTTGAACTTTTGATACCGGCTGCGCCTCGACGCTGTCGCCATAAATGGCACTGACGTGCTTGAGCACGCCGTCGAGGATGTGTTCGGTGTGTGCCGTCTGCTCAGGGTGCACCTGCACCAACAGGCTGATGGTCTCGCCACTGCGTGAGCGTATGCCCTGCCAGCGGCATTCCAGACCGGTGAAGTCGGCGCCGGCGGCATTATCGTCCTCGGCAAGCTCATATTTGTCGCGGCTGGCCGCGCTCTTCGCCAGGCGTTCGGCCTCGGTAACGCCCCTTCCACAGAACATGGCCTGCGAAAAGTCCGCGGACGCGCCAAAGCAGGCGACGGTCACGTCCTTGCCGGTCGCACGCACATCAGCGACAGGTATGTCGGCGATCCGCAGTTCGAGGCTGAAGCTGTCGCGCGCCATGCGGCGCGTGTCGCACAGTGCCGTGCTGGTCTGGGCGAGCAATGATGGCGGAACCAGCATGGACGCGCCATCGCCGCCGAACGTGTAAGGCAGGTCGGTATCGCCGACCGCATTCATTACCGCAATGATCGCGGAGGCGCCCACCACGTTGACTTCCTTGTAGCGTCCGGCCGCAATGGCCTTGGTCGAACCGATCACGTCGGCAATCAGTACGAACCAGTCGCCGGGCAACGCGGTATAGTTCGCGGCGCGCGTCACTTCATGAAAGTGCGTGAACAACGGCAATCGCGCGTAGAAATGATCTTGCATATCGAGGATCAGGACGCCGGCAATTTTCATTATATACTGCAGTTCAGGTGAAACCTCGGCGCGGCAGCGAATCGTTGGCGTGATGTAAGGTGTTCCTGCTTTTTTTGGTCGCTATTCTGGAACTTGATAACATAAGCGTAACCAAAACGGCAATTCATATCAGGGGAAAGTGTAATCGTGAGTTTCGACTATGACGTGATAGTGGTGGGAGGCGGCAACGCCGCGATGTGCGCGGCATTGGCGGCACGCGAACAGGGCGCGCGCGTGGTGGTGCTGGAGCGCGCGCCGCGCGAAGAGCGGGGCGGCAACAGCGCATACACGGCCGGTACCATGCGTGCCGTGTACGAGGGCGCAGATGACGTAAAAAAGCTCGTGCCCGACCTGAGCGACGAGATTATCGCCAACACCGACTTCGGTTCGTACAGCGCCGAGGAATTCTTTGATGACATGGCGCGCGTGACGCGTTATCGCACGCATCCGGATTTGTGCGAGGTGCTGGTGACGCGCAGCCGCGACACGCTGAACTGGATGCGCACGCAGGGCATGCGGTTTGAGCCGTCGTTTCATATCCACTCGTTCAATGTCGGCGGCCGCCGCAAATTGTTCGGCGGGGTCGCGGTCGGTATATCGGGCGCGGGCATAGGGCTGGTTGATGCGTTGTACGCATCGGCCGAGCGCCGCGGTATTGATATCCGGTATGAGGCGCGGGTTGGTGAACTGCTGCGCGATGGCCGTACGGTGAACGGTGTTCGTGCGCATATGCCGGAGGGGCCTGTCGATCTGCATGCGAAGTCGGTGGTGCTGGCGTGCGGAGGATTCGAGGCGAACGCCGATTGGCGCACACGTTATCTCGGCGCGGGGTGGGATCTCGCCAAGGTGCGCGGCACGCGTTTCAATACCGGCGACGGCATACGCATGGCGCTCGACGTGGGGGCGCAACCGTATGGTCATTGGTCCGGATGTCACGCCACGGAGTGGGATCTGAATGCACCGGATTTTGGCGATCGTGCGGTTGGCGATCTGTTCAAGAAACGCTGTTATCAGTTCAGCATCATGGTCAATAACGAAGGGCGGCGCTTCGTGGATGAAGGCGCTGAATTTCGCACGCATACCTACGCCAAGTATGGCAGCCGGATATTGGCGCAGCCCGGGCAGGTGGCATGGCAGATTTTCGACTCCAAGGTGCTGAGCCTGCTGCAGGACGAATATCACATCAACAAGGTAGCGCGGGTAAAGGGCAACACCCTGGAGGAACTGGCGGCGAAGATGGATGGCGTCAATGCCGAGCAACTGCTGCGGACCATACGCGAGTACAACGCCGCGGTTCAGACCGATATACCGTTTGGCCCCAATGTGCTGGATGGGCGCGCAACGCGCGGCCTTGCCATTCCCAAATCTAACTGGGCGCACACCATAGCCGACGGACCTTTTGAGGCGTACGCGGTGACTTGCGGCATCACATATACGTTCGGCGGAGTGAAAATTACGCCGGAGTCGGAAGTGGTGGATATGCGTGACGTACCGATACGCGGACTTTACTCCGCCGGCGAGATGGTGGGCGGTGTGTTCTACTTCAACTATCCCGGCAGTTCCGGGCTGACCAACGGTGCGGTATTTGGCCGCATAGCAGGCTGTAATGCGGCGAAGTTTTCGCTGGGGAATCTCGCCCCAGCATGAACTCTGCGCCAATTGCGGGCGATTTCAATCATGAAGCAAACAGGAGACAGGCATGAGCAACACATCAGGCAAGGACGCGACTCGTAAATTGGCGCGGCATGCCGCAACGCTGCGCTACGAGGCGCTGCCGCGGGCACTGGTCGATCTCACCAAGCAGTGCGTGCTTGATACGCTGGGCGTATCGATAGGCGCATCCACGATAGCGCCGGAAGCGAAAATCGTCGCCGATTACGTGCGAGACATGGGAGGCAAGGCGGAAAGTACCATACTCGGGTTCGGCGGCAAGGCGCCGGCACCGTGGGCGGCGTTCGTCAATGGCAGTTTCGGCCATATGCTCGATTATGATGACCTGGGAGACGGCAGCCACGTCAGCATCGCGACCGTACCGGTCGCATTTGCGCTGGCCGAACATCTGGGCGGCGTCAGCGGCCGGGAATTCATCACCGCGATCGCGGGTGGCACCGATGTGCACAACAGAATTGCGCAGTCGATCGATATTCCGGACTGGACCATCGCTGAAGGCTGGTTTGCCACGCAGCTCGTGGGATACATCTCCGGGGCCGCCACCGGCGGCCGGCTGCTCGGATTGAGTGAAGAACAGATGGACAATGCTTTCGGCATCGGTTTCAACCAGATGTGCGGCAGCCGGCAGATGGCTGTCGGCGTGGCCACGCATATGCGCTCCATGCAGGCGGGATTCTCAGGGCAGGCGGCGACGCTCGCCGCGCAGCTTGCGCAACGCGGCATCATCGGCGACAAGGAAGTATTTGAAGGGCGGTACGGTCTATACAAGACTTACGTGCGTACCGAAACACCGAATTGGGACGCGCTTATCGGTGATCTGGACACGCGCTTTCCGCTGCTTGAAAGCCACGGCTTCAAGGTGTGGCCGGCGTGTGCTTACACGCGCCCCACCAATGCCGCTGCGCTGCAATTGCGCAAGGAACACAAATTCAGGGCAGAAGACATTGTTTCCATCACGGTCAGCGGCGGTACCGGCGGCACGCGCTTGCTGTCCGAGCCCATCGAGCTCAAGCGGCGGCCCAAATCGAGCATAGACGGCAAGTACAGCATACCCTTCACCACCGCGGTCATGATGGCGAAGGGCAACGTGACGTTGCGCGACTATACGGACGAGGGGCTCAGCGATCCTGCCGTGCTCGCGATGGCCGACAAGATCAGCTATCGCGCGGTACCGGGACAGGAGCCAGGCAAGGGCAGCACTTCCGCGGCTTCGATCGGAATAACCACGCTGGAAGTTTGCACCAAGGATGGCCGCAAACTGACCTGCACGCCGACCGGGGTGCCCGGCGATGCCAAGAACCCGGTCGATCAGGAACTGCTCGAAGTAAAGTTCCGTGATTGCGTTTCATTTTCCGCGAAGCCGATTTCCGCGTCCAACGTCAATCGCATGATAGAACTTATCGCCGACTTGGAAAACCTGAAGGACGTCACCGAGATCACGAAGCTGTTGCACTAGTGTCCTGAGTCAGAAATTCGATTCGTCACACCGGCGGATGCCGGTGTCCAGAGAACGCGAGTCAATCGATTCAACATCTTACTGGATGCCGGTTTACACCGGCATGACGGAATGATAACCACTGTGAAAATTTTCAACAAACTCCTAGGGGACGGGCGCGTGCGGCGTTATTCTGGTTTGATGCCGTTGTCCTGCGCGACCTTGCTCCAGCGCTGCAATTGCGCGGTTATCAGCTGACGGAACTGTTCAGGTGTGCTGCCGACCGCTTCGGCGCCTTCGGACTTGAGTTTTCCGGCGATCTCCGGTGCGGTGACGATGCGCGCGATTTCCGTGCTCAGTTTGTTGACGGTGGCGGCCGGCGTGCCCGCCGGCGCGAGCCAGCCGTGGAACGTGATCAGTTCATAGCCTGGCACACCCTGTTCGGCAACGGTCGGCATGTTCGGGAACGCCGTGGAGCGTTGCGTGCTGGTTATGCCGACAGCCCGCAGCCTGCCGGACTGCACGTAGGGCAACATGCTGAGGACATTGCCGACGCTGGCGTCGGTTTCGCCGCCGACGAGGGCAATCAGCGACGGGCCGGTGCCCTTGTAAGGAACGTACGCGACATTGATCCTGGCGAGTGAAAAAAACCATAGCGAGGCGAGCTGGATGATGGTGCCGTTGGGCGCGCCGCTGAAGTTGAGTTTGCCGGGTCTGGATTTCGCCAGCGCCACCAGTTCCGTCACCGACTTGGCCGGTACCGACGGATGCACGACCATCATATAGGGCGCGCGTATCATCAGCGAAACCGGCGCCAGATCGGTAAGCGCGTCCGCCGGCATGTTGCGGAAGAACGACGGCGCAACAGTCAGGGTGGGGTCGGCCGCGTGCAGGGTGTAACCGTCAGGCGCCGCCTTCGCCACCATGCCCAGCGCAATCGTACTGCCAGCGCTGGGACGGTTTTCCACAATGAAAGGCTGGTGCAGGCTTTCAGTCAGTTTTTGCGAAAACTGGCGTGCCAGAATGTCGGTTGAACCACCGGGCGCGAGACCCAATATGACGCGCACCGGTTTAGAAGGATAGCTCGCCGCATCTTGCGAGCAGACATGGCCCGTGGTCAGGGCTATGATAATCGCGCAGCCTGCCGGCCACACGCGATGTTGGGTTGTTTTTTTCATGATGTAAGCAATTACACCATGGTGATGATGTGCCCGACAAGCGACACTAAAAGTCTGTTGAATATTGTCACAGCGGTTAACATTCCGTCATGGCGGTGAAAACCGGCATCCAGTAAGGTGTTTTCGATTGATTCGCGTTGTCTGGATACCGGCCTTCGCTGGTGTGACGAATCGAATTTCAACAGACTGCTAATCCGCTGTGATTCCCGTGCCGCCGATGACCTTCTTCATTCTTGTGATGTCCGTGCTTATGATTCTGGCGAATTCTTCCGGTGAACTGCCGCCCACTTCCACGCCGAACGCGAGAAAATTTTCCTTAACGTCATCGTCATGCAAGTCTTTGCGCGACTATTCTTGCAGTAAGGTCGGCTGCACCGCCAACGCCACCGGTTACCAAGCGTATCGGTTTGGTCGGATAATCTTGGCCGTAAAGCCCCTCCATGCCCAGAACCAAAAATGCGATTGGCCCATGCAGCAAAACGCGCTTGAATACGGACGTGTAACTTGGCGACTGATTTGTGAGATTTTGTCCGGGTTTCATGTAAGCGCGGCAGAGACGCGAAACTTGAAGGTTGCGATCAGAGTTTAAGATATTATCAGGAGCGGTAATGGGTACGATTTTCAACCAGTTGTTCTCCATGTAACATAGCCGGATCAGACGGACCTACTGAAATCCCGGAGCGTAACACCATGCGTTATCGATATTCCGCCGCCGCGCCGCTCATGCTGGCGACGTTGTTGGCCGCGCCTGCTCATGCACAGGATGCGGCAAGCTTTCCATCCAAACCGGTGCGCGTCCTGTTGGGAATCGCGCCGGGTGGAGCGACCGACATACAGGCGCGGTTGTTTTCGCAGAAACTGGCCGAAAATCTGCGTCAGCAGTTCATCGTCGAGAATCGTCCCAGCGCGGATGGCGCGGTTGCCATGGGGATGGTCGCCAAGGCGGCACCGGACGGCTACAACCTGCTCGCAGTGACGGCGACACTGACGATTCCTCATTCCGCGTCCATGAATCTGCCTGATCCCATCAAGGATTTCGCGCCCGTTTCCCATGTGTCACGGGCGCCGCTATTGCTCGTGGTTCATCCGTCGGTGCCCGCCAAGTCGGTGAGGGAACTGATCTTGCTGGCCAAATCGCGGCCCGGCAAAATGAATTTCGGAGGATCTCCCACGGGCTCCATCATCCAGCTCGCGACGCTGTGGTTTTTTTCGCTCGCGGGTGTCAATGCGACGTACGTTCCTTACAGCGGGACCGGACCATCGTCCACGGCGCTGTCGGGCGGGCACGTTGACGCGGCCATGGGTAGCGTCATCAGCATAGGCCATCATGTGAAGTCCGGCCGGTTGCGCGCACTGGGCGTGACCTACGCGCAGCGCTCGCGCATGTGGCCGGATTTGCCCGCGATAGCCGAACAAGGCGTGCCGGGTTTCGAATACATCGCATTTCACGGCTGGGTGGCGCCGGCCGGCACGCCGGCTGCGATCGTGAACAAGCTCAGCGCGGAAATAGCCAGAGTCGCGAAACTTCCTGAACTTGCGGATAAACTCAAGGACGACGGGGCGGAGCCCGTCGGCAGCACACCCGAACAATTCCGCCAGCTTATCGCCGCGGAAGTGCCGCGCTGGAAGAAGGTTGTTCAGGACGCGGGAATCAAGATTGATTAACACCATCACATGCGTTCCTGTCTCTCGCGGCAGCACATGACTTGGCGCCTGTTGCCGGCTGGCCTCGCGGTCTTGTGCGCGGGTGTGTGTGCAGGGCAGTCGTATCCTGATAAACCGATACGGATCGTTACCGGCGGTGTGGGTGGGGGAAGTGATTTCACGGCACGCGTGATTGCGGCCGGCCTGACGAATAACATTGGACAACAGGTCATCGTCGACAATCGATCCGCGAGTGTAATTCCGGGGCAGATCGTGTCCAAGGCACCGCCTGACGGTTACACATTGATACTCGCGCCCGGCATTTTGTGGCTGCTGCCGTTCCTGCAGGGCAGTCAGGTTCCGTTCGATCCGGTGCGGGATTTTGCGCCTGTGACTCTGGCGGTAACGACGCCCAACGTCCTCGTCGTAAACCCCGTGGTTGCGGCCAGCAGCGTCAAGGAGTTGATCGCCCTGGCCAAAGCCAAGCCGGGGGAACTGAATTACTCGTCGCCCGGAACAGCCTCGTCAGGACATCTCGCCGCAGAGGTCTTCAAGGCGATGGCGCACGTAAATATCGTGCGGGTCAACTACAAGAGTGGTGGCGCGGCGCTGACGGACCTGCTGGCCGCCCAGGTTCAGCTATCGTTTGTAACGGGACCATCGGTGGCGCCACACATCAAGTCGGGTCGCTTGCGGCCATTGGGTGTTACCAGCGCGCGACCCTATGCGTTGTTTCCTGCCTTGCCGACCGTGGCCGCTGCTGGTGTCCCCGGATTTGAGTCGGGGCAAAACTATGCGATTCTCGCGCCGGCCAACACGCCGACAGGTATCATCATGCGCATCAATCAGGAACTCGTGCGAGTTCTGAACCAGCCGGATATCAGGGAAAAATTCATGAATGGCGGAGCGGAAATCGTCGCCAGTTCGCCCGGCCAATTTGCCATTGTGATGAAATCCGAAATGACGAAGTTAGGCAAAGTCATCAAGGACGCAGGCATACGCGCCGACTAATCTGGCCGGTGCGAAAAAGATTGCCATCGGTCGGTGCGCGCCTTGCTATTTAAGTGCATGAATATAAATAATATTTTGATGTCATATGGCGCTATTTCGCGCCTATGCCGGCGTCTTTGATGAGCTTGGCCATGCGTGCGATATCGGCTTTCCTCAACGCGCCCAACTCCGCCGGCGTGCTGGGCGCAGGTTCGATTCCGGCGGCGAGAAATTTGCTTTTCGCATCCGGTTGATTGAGTAGCTTGACCACTTCCTGATTGAGTTTATTGATGATAGCCGCCGGTGTATTGGCTGGCGCGAACAGGCAGTAGACAGCTTCCATTTCGTAGCCCGGCACGACCGAGGCCACGGTCGGCACGTCGGGCACCAGGGATGACGGTTTGGCGCTGGTCACAGCCAGTACCTTCAATCGTCCGGTTTTTACGTGCGGCATCATAGGTCCGGCGGCGGAGAAGAACATCTGAATCTGACCGCTGATCAGATCGGAGATCGCGGTTGCGGTGTTCTTGTAGCCGACCGCCATGATTTTGACGCCGGCCATGTGATTGAACAATTCCGAAGCCAGATGCGCGCTGCCGCCCTCCGCGGTCATGACGTAATTCATGGAGGCGGGCTTGGCTTTTGCAAGTGCAATGAATTCTTTCGTGGAATTGACCGGCAGAGCGCCATTGATGGCGAGCACGGCGGGAAAGGTTGCGGTCAGCGCCACGGGCGCGAAATCCTTGACGGCATCGTATGGGACTTGCTGAAAAAACGGTAGCACCCACAGGATGCCGCCGGATGTGATGAGCAGGGTATGGCCATCGGGTGAGGCCTTGGACACGATCTCTCCCGGGACGACACTGCTGCCACGATTTTCGACCAGCACTTGCTGTCCGAGGTTGGTGGTAAGGCCGGCGGCCAGCTGGCGCGCGACGAAATCCGTTCCGCCGCCCACGCCCGAGGTCACTATGCGTATCGGTTTGTTCGCCTGCAACTGTTGCCCGCTCGCGCTACCCACTCCGAGCACCACGGCTAGTACGGGTGCGATTGCAGTCCAGAATCGTGTCACTGACATGATATATATCTCCCAATTATTACCAGACCACGCGTATCCACCCGCATAGGTGTATCGCCGCTGTAATTTTCCGTTGTCTGAAAACGCGATTTTCAACACCGGTGCAAGTGCTGATTATAATGCCTCCTTATGATCCGTTACGCGACTTCCAACCGATAACGTTCGCGGTGCACTCACCGCTGGTTCTGGTTGTGAATGCTGCGGTCCCGGTCAAAGCCGTCAAGGACTTGATAGCGCTGGCGAAAGCCAATCCGCAGGGACTCAACTATGCGTCGGGCCGTGACCAGTGCATTGCCATCGTCGCTGTTGCCGGGAATCCCGGCCATGGCAGCGGCATTGCCTGGTTATGAAGCGGTGGCAATTATCGGTTTGTTCGCGCAGACCGGCACGCCTGCAACCATCATCAGCCTTCTGCATCGGGAACTCGTGCGCGCGATGATCAAGACCGAGGTGCAAGAGCGTTTTGCCAGCGCCGGTTCCGAGATCGTCGGCGGCACCCCCGCTGAGCTTGCCGTGGCCGTGAAAGCCGACATGGGCAGAATGGGCAAGCTGATCAAGGATGTCGGCATACGCGGCGACTGAAATTTCAGGTCAACTGGTTTCCGCGAACGTCCGCTCTTCTTCCAGCACGCCGTTGAGCTTGCGGACCATGACCGTGCCGCCCAGTCGTCCGAGCCCTTTGCGCAATGCACCGGCGCGGGTCGCCTCCTCCTTGGATTCGTAGATGCGTACAATTTTTTCGGTTGTATCGTTCTTGAGTACCCACTTTTCCTTGTTGCTGTCGAATCGCAGTGAAAATCTGCGTTTGGCCATATATTTCCCTCACCCGTTACGCCGCGGCACCCGGCTATGGATAGAGCCTAACAAGTCTTAGCCTTGAATGTCCAGCGTAACTGCCCGAAACGCAGGGTTAATGGCAAAATACCCGGGGCAAGAAGAACGACAGCAGTGGCCTGTCGCAGATCACTATCGCTACAAGGGCGGACAAACACCATGAGCACGAACGCAAACCCTGATTCAGGCCATCATCAATCCGGAGACGGCATCCAACCTGCACCTTCCACCAGCAACTTCGTGGAAGCCGGCGGTCTGCAGCTGCATTATCTCGATTATGGCAGCGCCGGGCGCCAGCCCATGCTGTGCGTGCACGGTGGTGGAGCCCATGCGCACTGGTACGATTTCGTTGCTCCTGGACTGTGTCCCGATTATCACGTGCGCTCCATAGATCTGCGCGGACATGGCGAGAGCCCGTGGGTTACTCCACCGGATTATTCCTACGAGCGCTTTGCGGCTGATCTGGCCGAGGTCGTGGAAAAGCTTAATCTGCGCAACTTCATACTCGTCGGACACTCGATGGGGGGGCTGGTTTCCCTGGTCTACTCGTCGATGTACCCGGGGCGCGTCAGCCGGTTGATCGTCGTCGATTCCAACCTCAAGATGAACCCCGACTTCGTCGCCAATATGCGTGAACGCGGCTCGCGTCCGACATTGCCGTATGACACGCTGGAAGAGTTGCAGTCGCGCTATCGCCTCAGACCGGACGGTACCACGGCTCCGCCGGAACGCATACGCTATCTGGGTAGCAAGGCTGGCCGCCAACGGCCGGATGGCAAATGGCAGCACAAGTTTGATCGCAATGTCTATGCAGAACGGGTTTTTGTCGCGGGCATGCCGTGCTGGGACAAGGTGCGCATACCGTCCCTGCTGGTAAGAGGCATGCTGAGCCAGCGCATCACGCCGCAGATATTTGAAGAGGTCAAATCGCGTTGCCAGCTGGCGGAACTGGCCGAAGTTCCCAACAGTTACCATCATGTAACAGTGGACAATCCTTCCGTGTGCGTGCGCGAGATCCGAGCTTTTCTGGACCGGCACGCTTAACAATTGATCATGTATCGTAGAAATTTCGTCACTGCGCTGGCCGCGATGGGCGCGTCAGGCGTTGCGCGTGCATACGATCCGGCGCGCATGTTGTTCGCGCAGGCTGCGGCGCCACGTCGCACGCCGGACGTGATATTTGTGCCTACGCCCGATATCGTGGTCGAGAAAATGCTCGAGATGGCGGCAGTCACCGAACATGATGTCGTCTACGACCTGGGATGCGGCGACGGCCGCATACCCATTACCGCGGCACAGCGATACGGCGCGCGAGGGGTGGGCATAGACATCGACCCGGAACGCATTCGTGAGTCCCGTGACTATGCCGTCAGAGCGCAGGTCGGAGATCGCGTGCGGTTCGTCGAAGGCGATTTGTTCGAGTCGGATATCAGCGAGGCGACGGTGGTAACGCTATACCTGCTGACCAGTCTGAACACCAAGCTGCGCCCCAAGTTGTTGCGCGAACTCAAGCCTGGGACGCGCGTCGTGTCGCACGGTTTCAACATGGGCGACTGGGAGCCCGTGGATCGCGCCTATGTGGGAAGAACGTGGGTGCTGATGTGGCGCATCCCTGCACGGATCTGAACGGCGCGGCTCGGATCGACAGTCTATCGCGTTTCGCTCATTCTGATGCGGCGCGCGGCTTCCTCGGCGCGCGCATCGTCGATTTCGCTTACCACGCTTTGCAGGTCGACTGGTTTGTCGTCGTGTTCATGGTGGCCGGTTAGCTCGACGTCGAGAGTCAGGGCGCCATGTTCGTAGAGCGCCCAGATTTCCGCGCCATATCGGGTCGACTGCAGTTCCGGCGCATAGCGGCCAAAAAAAGTTGCCAGATTGCCGACGTCGCGCAGCAGCATGCCGCGGGCGTGATTGTTGCCGGCCGCATCGACCGCCTGCGGCAGGTCGATGATGACCGGTCCCGACGCACCGAGCAGTATGTTGAACTCGGACAGGTCGCCGTGTATCACACCGGCGCATAGCATGCGCACGACTTCCGCAAGCAATGCCTGGTGGCAGATGCGCGCTTCGTGCGCGGTGAATTCGACGTCGTTGAGTCTGGGTGCCGGCTCGCCATCCGCGCCGGTTACCAGTTCCATCAGCAACACACCTTCGTGGAAATTATACGGTTTGGGCACGCGCACGCCCGCCGCGGCCAGCCGGTACAAAGCATCGACTTCGGCGCTCTGCCACGCCTGTTCCTGCACCTTGCGGCCGTAACGCGTGCCTTTTCCCATGGCGCGCACCTGGCGGCTGTTCTTGGTTTTGCGGTTTTCCGTGTAATCGACGGCCTGCCGAAAGCTGCGCTGGTTGGCTTCCTTATAGACCTTTGCACAACGGATTTCGTCGCCGCAGCGCACCACGAATACCATGGCTTCCTTGCCGCTCATCAATTGGCGGATGACCGTATCGACGACGCCATCATCAACCAGCGGCTGCAGCCTTTTGGGGATTTTCATGAGAGTTGTCAGAGGTGCCGGTGAGGAGAGGGAAGTGATGAGTGATGAGTGAGGAGTGATGAGTGATGAGTGATGAGTGATGAGTGCGGTGATGCCGGCGCGAGCTGCTGCTGATTATGAGGCTTTCGGGGCGGCGCTGTGCGACTTACACTTGTTTATCGCTGCCGGTAAGCTTGTCGCGTGCAATCTTGATGTGCTGGCGCAGGATATAGAGTTGGTCCGCGTGCGACCCCGGCATGCGAGTGGTGATGACAGCGTTTTCAAAATCGTCGATGCGCTTGAGCAACTCCGCGCGCTGCTCGGGCGTCATGGGCGCCAGCGAAGCACGCTCGAGTTCCATCAACTCGGCATAGCGCCGGAAAACACGGGTTCGAATGCGCCAGCCGTACAAAGAGGGTACGAGCCGGAATGCAGGTATCAACAGCACGATGACGGGCACCAATATCACCAGTGTCCGGTCGAGCAGGCTGGCCAGCCAGAACGGCAGATGCCGGTACAGGAACCCCTTTCCGGATTTGTAATAGCGCGCTGCATCGTCGCTGATACGGTATTCGTGTTCCAGCGGCGCCGGGAACTCGCCCGCGCGCTGGATAACGCTCGCCTTGCCATGCACTTCGCGCGCGGCGTCGATAAGCAGGTCTGAAAGCGCGGGATGCAGTGCGTCGCGCGCCACGAGTTCCACGGTCGGCGCGATCAGAGCAGTCGGTTTGGAGGGAATATTTTTTCCAAGATCCATGGATCCCGGTGGAAAGTCGATCCTGCTCAGATAGCGGAAGCGACGGAGGTAACCATCGGCTTGCACGAAATCGAAGAGCTGCACGCCGCGCGCATGTAACAGGTTGCGCATATTCGTCGGTGTAGCGGAATCGCCCATCATCACCGCGGCATCGATCTTGTTTTTTAACAATGCTTCCACGGCCGTTTCACCGCTGAGGTTCAGCAGTCGCGTAGGTCCTTTGGGCTCGATTCCGTTGGCCTTGAGCAGCGTCAACGCAAGGGTGTGGGTGCCGCTGCCTTCGCGGCCTATGGCAATCCGTTTACCTTTCAGTTGCGACAACCGCGTCAAGGGTTGGGCGCCGCGGTAAAAAACCGCGATCGGCAGATAGAAAACGCTGCCCAGGGAAACCAGTCCATCGGCATTTTCGACGGTGTCCGCGAGCCCACCCTGCACAAAACCGACGTCGACATGAAGCGCCGGGTCGCTCAGCCTTTTCAGATTGTCGAGCGCACCTTCCGAGGGCACAATCTCCAGTTTCACCCCATTGTGCGCAAGTATTTTCTTGTATCGTTCCGCGGTTGTATCGAAACTGCTGCCTTTGGGGCCACTGGTGATGATGATCGTGTCCGGCGGCGCGGGACGAACATAGTGGAATGCGACCCAGAGCGCGATCAGGCTGATGAGCAGAACCGGGCCCAGCGTTGCCGCGAGGTCACTCCAAGATATGCGCTGGAAGCGCATGCGGATGCGCAATCGGGTTGGCAGACGCTGATTTTCCCCTTGGGTCTCTGGCGTGCTCATGATGGTAATTTCATAACGTGATCTGGTGCATCGCTAAGAGTGCCTACGAACTGCACGATAACGCCGAACACCCAGGCCGGTTGCGAGCCCATTCGGGCCGCCGTTCGGCGAGGTCATCGTGTTCGGGCTGTTCGTCATAGGGACGTTGCAGTACATGCATCAGGCGCTTCATCATGGAAGCATCATCCTGAACGAGGCCGTCGATGGCAAGCTGTGCGAGATAGTTGCGCAGCACGTATTTCGGATTTACCCGATTCATGCGTGCGATGCGCCCGGATGGGGGCAGTGCGTCGTGCCGTACCCGCGCCGCATAGCTGCGTAGCCAGGCCGCCACTTTGTTCGTGTGTGCGGGCGCGAGGGCATCTTCGCTGTAGAAAGCACGCCGCAACGGCGCGATCAGAGCATTGTCATTCTCGGCATCGACGGGTGTCGCCGCCAGATTGCGATAGAAGAGCGTCATGTCCGTTTCCACCGCCTGGAGTATCTCCAGCAACTCTGCAATCAGGCGATCGTCGCCGGGTTGATCGAGTTCCCGGAGGCCGAGCTTGTCGGCCATGATGCGTCCCGTCGCGGTGTTGAAGGCGTCGCTGAAAACCGCCAACCCGTGTTCCAGCGGCGACTTGTCGTTGATCAGCGGGTAGAGCGCATTGGCGAGCCGTAGCAGGTTCCACTGCGCGATGTGCGGCTGGTTGCCATAGCAATAGCGGCGTCCTTCGGCGTCGGTGGTGTTGGGCGTCCACTGCGGGTCATATCCTTCAAGCCAGCCATAGGGACCATAATCCATGGTGAGTCCGAGTATCGACATGTTGTCGGTATTCATCACGCCATGCACGAAACCCACGCGCATCCAGTCGGCCACCATGGTAGCCGTGCGGCGGCAGATTTCCTCGAACCACTGCGCATAGGTCGTGGGCGAGGGCGCGCCCAGTTGCGGAAAATGCTGCGTAATCACGTAGTCGGCGAGTCGCCTGAGTTCATCGAATTCCTTATGCGCCGCGAGGATTTCGAAATTGCCGAAGCGCACGAACGACGGTGCGACGCGGCACACGATGGCGCCGGGTTCCGGCTCGGGATTGCCGTCGTAGAACATATCGCGCACCACGATGTCGCCGGTTGCCACGAGGCTCAACGCGCGCGTCGTGGCCACGCCCAGGTAATGCATGGCCTCGCTGCACATGAATTCGCGCACCGAGGAGCGCAACACGGCACGACCGTCCGCCGTGCGTGAATAAGGCGTTTTGCCGGGGCCTTTGAGTTGCAGGTCGTGGCGCGCGCCGTCGACACCTATGACTTCCGTGAGTGTAATGGCGCGGCCATCACCGAGTTGTCCGGCCCAATTGCCGAACTGATGTCCGCCATACCGCGCCGCATACGGCTGCATACCCTGCAGAACGCGATTGCCGCCCAGCACTTCGGCCGCCTCGCCGGTCCACGACTCCGCAGTGCGCAGGCCCAACGTCGCGCCCACCGCATCTGACCACGCCAGGATGCGCGGTGCGCGCACCGGTGTCGGATCGACGCGCGTATAGCAGGCGTTACGCACTGCGCGCGGAATATTGGTGACCAGCGGGTCGGCAGGCAGTTCGCGCACGAAGCCGTTGTCGAAACGCAGGTGGCTCAGGTCTGTTTCCGTAACCTCATGTTTTATATTCGGAATATCCATATTTTCAGTTTGAGATCTTAAACCGAGTCCGGAATCGCCCAAGGGCGATACGTAGTCCGATGTCAGACAATACCCGAGTTTGCCAGCGCCGATTCGATATCGGCAGCCGAGCGCGTGAGCACGGCCTGCATGCCGACGTGTTGCGCACCCGCTATGTTAACCCGCGTGTCGTCAAAGAACATGATGTTTCCGGGCGCGATGCCGATCGCCGACGAAATTGCCATGAACGCCTGCGCATCGGGCTTGCGCAGTCCCAGATCGGACGACACGAAGACCTTACGGAAATGGCTCAGCATCGCAGCCAGTTTGCGTGTCCAGCATGCCTGATGCGCGACGTTCGAGTTGCTGAAAACGTAAAGCGGAACACGTGTTTGCAAATGCGCAAGCAGCGGCCTGACGCCGGGTATTTCATCGAGCAGCAAGGCATTCCATCCCGCCAGAAACTGCGCATCGCTGAGATTCATGCACAGGGTTGCGCGCAGCGACTCAAAATACTCGCTCGTCGTGATCTCGCCGCGCTCGTGGGCTTCGTAATGGGAATCAAATGAGTATCGCGATTTGATATCTGCGGCCGCAATGCCCGAGGCCACGCTCCACGCATCGAACGTACGGTTAAAATCAATATCGATAAGCACGCCGCCGAGGTCAAACAGCAATGCCTGTACGGTATCGGATTGGCGTTGCACAAAATGTTTCGTAGTATTTGTTTCACGCATTCGTTTTGGGAGATCAAATGGTAGGCACATGGACTTGGACAGGTGCTCTGAGCATGATTGTAGCGGCTCTAGGCACGGTTGCAGCCCAGGGATATCCGGTCAAACCGCTGCGTATCATCGTCCCCGGAACCGGCGGGGCCGGAGACTTTACCGCGCGGCTCATCGCGCAGGGGATATCCGGGCCACTCGGCCAACAAGTGATTATCGATAATCGGCCCACGGGTATCGTGCCGGGCGAATTGACAGCCAAAGCGCCTGCGGACGGTTATACGCTGTTGCTGTCGGGCAGCAGCCTATGGCTAGCCCCCTATATGCAGGACAGTGTTTTGTACGATCCGGTCAAGGATTTCGCCGCGATTACGCTGGCTACGAGTTCTCCCAATGTGGCCGTCGTGCATCCTTCCGTGCCGGCATACTCGATCAGGGAACTGATAGCCCTGGCGCGCTCCAGACCCGGCGCACTCAACTATGGTTCAGGCGGGGCGGGAACGTCGCAACATCTTGCGGGCGAACTGTTCAAAACGATGGCGCGCGTCAATATCGTACGGATAGCCTACAAGGGCGGAGGTCCGGCGGCGATTGCGGATTTGTTGAGCGGGCAGACGCAGCTGGTTTTTCCGACCGCCCCGCTCGCAGCGCAGCACATCAAATCCGGCAGATTGAGGGCGCTTGCGGTGACCAGTGCGGAGTCGTCGGCACTGGTGCCCGGACTGCCGTCCATCGCGGCGTCCGGATTGCCGGGTTATGAATCGATTTCCATGTATGGCATGTTTGCGCCGGCGCGCACGCCGGAGGCAGCGATTGCGCGCCTCAATCAGGAAATTGTGCGTGTTCTGAGTTCCGCCGACGCCAAGGCAAAATTTTTCAGCATGGGCGTCGAAGCTGCGGGTAGCTCATCGGAGCACCTGGCGGCAAAAGTGAAATCCGAAATGACCAGAATGGGCAAGGTCATCCGCGACGCCGGCATACGTGCGGAATGAAGAATTTCGTGCGGTGCGGGATGCCGGCTATTTCCTGGCCCGGCTCAACGTGCCACCGGCTCCCATCATCACCGCGTTGATCCAGAACATCGGCGACAGTCCGAATGCCGAGCCCAATGCACCGAACACGATGGGGCTTACCACCTTGGTGAAGTGATTCACCGTGACCTTCAGTCCCAGGCCCTCCCCCGAGCGGCCCTTGATGGAACTCGTATACATGAGCATGGTGACGATGGGCCCACACACGCCCATGCTGAGTCCGAATACGAATGAAATGATGCCAAGAATCACGGCGCCCTCGAAAAACGGAATCAACACCAGCCCCGCCGCGCCACAATAGAAAGCATAGGCGAGTATTTTATCTTCCTTGAACCGGGAAATCAGGCGCGGCAGTACCAGACGCACCACCATCGCGGCCGCCGCATTCACGGCCAAAACGATACCTATCGTCGATGCCGACAATCCTATGGACTCCATATAGACCGGCATATAGAACAGGTACAGGTTGCTGCTGGTGTTGAACAGGCTGCTGTTGGCGAGCATTCTTTTCACGCCGGGGGCCGCAAGTGTCTCCATGATGCTGCCTGCCGTTGCGCCGTCGTGCCGCGTGCCGCCGGGCAGTAACCGGCGCCAGATCGCGGTAATGAGCAGCGTTGCCAACGACATCAGTGCGACGCATACGCACGACATTTCGTAACCGAAATGATCGATGGAATAACCGGCTACCAGCGGTCCTATCAGGTTGGAAGTTGCACCCGCCAGACTGTAATTGCTGAAATTTCTTGTGCGGTTTCCGGCGTTGCTCAATTGTCCGACGAGATTTTGCAGGGAGACATTGCAGTTGGCAGATTGCAACCCTATCAGCGCGGCGGCGATAAAAAAGGCTGGCAATCCTGGCGCGAAGTACGCAGCCGACATGCCGGCGGAGGCGATCGCGCACGCCGAAATGATCAGCCAGCGCGCACCGAAGCGATCGGCCAGTTTGCCGGCCTGAACCGCGAACAGCATGGGGCACAGCGAAAACATCGATGCGAGCACGCCCACCATGGCCGGTGGCGCGCCGAGTTTGACGGCGTAGAGGACAAGCACGACCGTGGCGGCACGCGTTCCGGTTTCGTGAAACGCCGCGATCGCAAGAACCAGTATCATGGGCATTGCGCGAGTTTACCGACAAACGTCCGCTTGCAGTAAAGAACGCACGCGCTGCACTACAATGTGTAGGTCCGACTTCTGTCGGACGCGCGGGTTCGGCGGATCAACGGTGAGGACGAGCAGTACCATGCCGCGGTCAGGCTGAAGTCGGGCAAAGAACTTGCCTTGTTTTTGGGATTTTTCGAGGGCACCTACGATCGCAAGGTTACAGAGGGCCGTGTTCAGCGCCTGATTGACTGCATCGGGATTAAAAGCTGAGCTGCCCATATGTCATGGTGGCGGTTTTTTCCGATCGCGTGAAGAGCAGATATATAATCGAATCTCCAACCAATCGGATACTCAATCGATCATGAGCAAACAGCGTGAAACACCTACCCCCGAAGGACTGCGACGTTACCCTCCGAACGGCCGGTACAGGGATGCCACGAACTTTCAGTGGGCCTGTACCTGCACGCCCGCGTGTCCGGAAACATGCCGGGGAGATTGCGGCTGCGAAGCATGTATCACGGTTTGGGAGGATATCGAAAATTTTGGCGACCAGAATAAATCAGATTGACTTATACGGCCTTCTTAATTGTTCATAGAGCCGGCGTCGCGAACCGGTGGTCGTGCGGTGTTGTCGAGTTGGATAGTTTTCATCGTTTTTGTCGTTAACCTCCATGCCTCCGGGCCATGCTTGATGTATACGAGCGGACTGTTTTCTTGATTGCAACGCCAGTATTTTGAAAATGCAGATCCCTTTCGGTGTATTGTTGCTGCGCTATTTTGGCGTGACGGTCGCGGCAGTCATGATCGTGCTCGGCAGTTGCGCCTATATCGGCATGCGCTGGCTGGTCGCTGAACTGAGCAACAATGTGGGTGATCAGTCGGTGCAATTGGCCCAGGCGCGCGTGCACCAGTATATTGACGGGGTAAGCGCGATAGTGCGCACGCTCGGCGCTCTTCAGAAATTCGATACTGATACCGGTAAAAGCGTGGCCGACCATCATCAACTGCTGTGGGAGCAGTTATGGTCCGCCTTGCGCGACGCACCCGCGATAGAAGCGCTCCATGTTGCCGATACGCGGGGTAGTTACGTGCAAGTGCGCCGGTACACCGATCCGGTAACGCAACTGATCGATCGCCGTGTCACTGGCGGTGCTGCGCAAGGCCGCGAGTCGTGGCTTAAACGTGACGCGGATTTCAAGGTGGTCGGCGCTGAAAAACGTGACGGAACCTTCGATCCGCGCACGCGTCCATGGTTTCGCGACGCCACGCGGGAGATGATCACGCAGTGGTCCGAGGTTTCCGTTTCCGCGGCATCGGGCCAGCCGGTTGTTGTCGTGACTGTTCCGGTTGGTGATGCCAAAGGGGGTGTTGCGCGCGTGGTCGGCGCCAGTGTGCCGCTCGGCCGCCTGAGCGAACTGCTGGTGCAGGCGCGGCCCACGCCATCGTCCATCATGTTGATCATGAACCGGCATGGGGACGTGATAGCCAACGCGGTTGGCGGCGCGTCCCGGCCTGTCATCAAGGGCGATCGCTTCGCAGTTGCAGACGATCTGGCGGTCAAAGGGTTGACCGATGCACTCGGCAAAATTCAGCCCGCAACGGCGTCGCCGACCACCGTCAACATGTCAGGCGTGTCGTATCACGCGTATGCCAGGGCGTTTGGCGGACACGACTGGTCAGCTGTGGTTCTGATTCCAGACGCAGATATGCTTGATCAATTTAGCGGATTGCTGGCGATTGCGATGATCGTTGTCGTGGCGGTGTTTCTCGGCGCCGTGGTCGCGCTGTTGCGGCTGTCCGCCAGCCTGTCACGCCCGCTCGCGCGGCTTGTGTCCGAAGCGAATCACATACGTGCGTTCGAGCTGGACGCGTTCAGCGGTGTGCGCTCGCGTATCGATGAAGTGGCACAACTCAGTTCGGCCATCGAGTCCGCCGTCGAAGCGCTGAAGGGGTTCAAGCGTTACGTGCCGGCGGAACTCGTCCGGCAGATGCTCGCGTCCCCCGAATTCGCGCGCGTAGGCGGCCGCGAGGCGGAACTGACCATCATGTTCACCGATATCTTCAGTTTCACGGCGCTTGCCGAACGACTTTCACCGAAGGATCTGACGAGTCAGATATCCGAATATCTCGAACTGATGACCAGCGTGAT